>JAPPNV010000415.1 GCA_028818565.1 Rhodospirillales bacterium
GGAACTTCGGCGAGAAGAAGGACTTCGAGGAGTTCATCGGCGGCCTCGCCGACGAACGGGATTGAGCGCATGGAGGCGGCGGACGCGGAACTCGACCGCCGCTTCATGGCGCTGGCGCTGGCGCTGGCTGGCCGGGGCCTCGGCAACGCGTGGCCCAACCCGGCGGTGGGCTGCGTGCTCGTACAGGACGGGCACATCGTCGGGCGGGGCTGGACCCAGCCCGGCGGCCGGCCCCATGCGGAGACCGAGGCGCTCGCTCGCGCCGGCGGCGACGCACAAGGCGCCACCTGCTACACCACCCTGGAGCCCTGCGCCCACCACGGCGAGACCGGCCCCTGCGTCGAGGCGCTGATTGCGGCCGGGATCGCGCGCGCCGTCGTCGCGCTCGAAGACCCGGACCCGCGCGTCGCGGGCCGCGGCAACGCCATGCTCGAAGCCGCCGGAATCGAGGTCGCGCGCGGCTGCACGGAGAACCGCGCGAAGGCCCTCAACGCGGGCTTCCTCTCGCGCGTGGAGAGGGGCCGCCCGCTTGTCACGCTCAAGCTCGCGAGCACGCTCGACGGCCGCATCGGGACGCACACGGGCGACAGCCGCTGGATCACCGGAGAGGCGGCACGAGCCCGCGGGCACCTGATGCGGGCCCGGAACGACGCCGTGATGGTGGGGGCTGCGAGCGCGCTCGCCGACGACCCGGCGCTCACCTGCCGGCTCCCGGGGCTAGGCAGCCAGAGCCCGGTCCGCGTCGTGATCGACGGCGGCGCCAGGTTGCCCACAAGCCACGCGCTCATTGCCGGCGCCTGCGAGCACCGGACCTGGATCGTCTCGACGCAGGAACTCGATGGCGACGGGCGCCACGCGGGCTGGCGCGAGGCGGGCGTGGAGGTCATCGAGGTGACGGCGGAGGCGAACGGCCGCCCGGCGCCAGGGGCTGCACTCGAAGCGCTGGCCGCGCGCGGCCTCACCCGCGTCCTGGTGGAAGGCGGCGGCCGGCTTGCGGCTTCCCTGCTGGACGCAGGGCTGGTCGATCTCATCGAATGGTTCCGCGCGCCCGGCGCCATCGGCGGCGACGGCGTGCCGGCGCTCGCTGCGCTCGGCGTCGACCGCGCCAACGACATGCCGCGCTTCCGCCGGGTCTCGTCGGCCTCGGTGGGCGAGGACGTGCTGGACACCCTGGTGCCGGCAGGCTGAGCGGCGCGCCGTGTTCACCGGAATCGTCACCGACGTGGGCCGCGTACGGGAGATCGCTGACGCCCCCGGCGGTGGGCACAGGCTGGCGATCGAGGCCGGCTACGACACCGGCACCATCGCGCTCGGGGCCTCCATCGCCTGCTCGGGCCCTTGCCTCACCGTGGTCGACAAGGGGCCGGGATGGTTCGCGGTCGATGTCTCCCGCGAGACCGCGGACCGCACCACGCTCGGCGATTGGCAGGCGGGCACACGGGTCAATCTGGAGCGCGCGCTCGCGCTGGGCGACGAGCTCGGCGGCCATCTGGTGACCGGCCACATCGACGGCGTCGCGGTGCTCGAAGGGGCGGAGCTGGAAGGGGACTCGCTCCGCCTCACGATCCACTGCCCGGCGGAGCTCTCGCGCTTCGTCGCCTCCAAGGGGTCGGTCGCACTCGACGGCGTCTCGCTGACGGTGAACGAGGTGGCGGGCGACGTCTTCGGCATCAATCTGATCCCCCACACGCTGGCCGAGACCACCTTCGGCGGCTGCGCCGCCGGCCGCCGGCTCAATCTTGAGGTGGACCTGATCGCGCGCTACCTTGCGCGCCTTCACTCCGAGCGCTGAAAGGTCGAGATGTCGCGCGCCGCGTCGTCCTGCAAGCTCATGTCCGTCGAGGAGACGGTCGAGGAGTTTCGCAACGGGCGAATGGTCATCCTCGCCGACGACGAGGAACGGGAGAACGAGGGCGATCTGGTCATCCCGGCCCAGATGGCGACGCCCGAGGCCATCAACTTCATGGCCCGCTTCGGCCGCGGGCTGATCTGCCTCACGCTGGGCAGCGACCGGGTGCGCGATCTCGGGCTCGAGCTGATGCCCAAGCGCAACGAATCCCGCCACGACACGGCGTTCACCGTCTCCATCGAGGCGCGCGAGGGGATCACCACCGGCATCTCTGCCTCGGACCGCGCGCGCACCATCGCGGTCGCCATCGACCCGCGCTGCGGGCCGGACGATCTGACATCGCCGGGTCATGTCTTCCCCCTCCTCGCGCGCGACGGCGGCGTGCTGGTGCGCACCGGGCACACCGAGGCGAGCGTGGATCTCGCCCGGCTCGCCGGCCTCAACCCGTCCGCCGTGATCTGCGAGATCATGAACGACGACGGGACCATGGCCCGGATGCCCGACCTCGAGGCCTTCTCCCAGCGCCACAACGTCAGGATCGCGACCATCGCGGACCTGATCGCCTACCGGCTGCGCCACGACAGCATCATCCGGCGGGTGCGGGAGACCACGTTCAGCTCCCATCACGGTGGCGCCTTCCACATGTACGTCTACGCCGACACGGTGCAGAAGGCGGAGCACATCGCGCTGGTGAAGGGCGACGTCTGGGACAACGAGCCGGTGCCGGTGCGGGCCCACGCCTTCAGCATCCTCGACGACGGGCTCGCCGACACCGCGAGCGAGAACACCGGCAAGCTCCAGGCCGCGCTCCGAAAGATCGGCGAGCTCGGCCGCGGCGTCGTGGTCGTCGTGCGCAACCCCTTTCCCGTGCGGCTCTCCGAGCCGGCGGAGCCGGACGTGGATCACGAGGACAGCGAAGGCCTCAGGGACTATGGCGTCGCCGCCCAGATCCTCATCGACCTCGGCGTGCGCGACATGATCCTGCTCCACAACACGCACTGGACCATCGTCGGGCTAGACGGCTACGGCTTGAGGGTGGTCGATCAGCGCCCGATCTCGGACGAGTCGCGGCGCGCGTGGATGGCCGACAGCCATGACTGAGGGGCGCCGCGTCCTCATCCTGGAGGCGCGCTTCTACGAGGACATTGCCGACCAGCTTGTGGCGGGCTCGGTGGGCGCCCTCGACGCCGCCGGTGCGAGCCACGAGCGCATCAGCGTGCCCGGCGCCTTCGAGCTGCCGGCGGCGCTCGCGATGGCGATCGACAGCGGGCGCTACGACGGCTTCATCGCGCTCGGCTGCGTCATCCGGGGCGAGACCAGCCACTACGAGCATGTCTGCGGCGAATGCGCGCGCGGCCTCGCCACGCTCGCCGAGCGCCACCGCATCGCCCTCGGCTTCGGCGTGGTGACCGCCGAGAACCGCGAGCAGGCCTGGGAGCGGGCGTCGACGGACCGGAAGAACAAGGGCGCCGCCGCCGCCGAGGCGTGCCTCGCGATGATGGCGATCCGCGCTTCCCTCGGCGCGGACAAACGGGGCTAGGCACGATGACCGCCGCCCCTGGCGCCGCAGAGGTTACTCCCCCACGCGGCCAGGGGCGGAGCAGCGCGCGGCTCGCCTGTGTCCAGGCGCTCTATCAGATCGAGCTGTCCGGTCAGTCGGCGGACGAGGTGATCGAGGAGTTTCTGAGCCACCGCGCGGGCCACGAGATCGACGGCGAGCGCTACGCGGCGCCCCACCGCCGCCACTTCGAGCGCACCGTGCGCGAGGCCGCGGCGCGGGCGGACGAGTTCGACGCCCTGGTGGCGGCGACGCTGGCGGAGCGCTGGAGCATGGAGCGGCTGGGCGCGGTGGTGCGGGCCCTCCTGCGGGCCGCCACCTGCGAGCTCGCGGCCTGCCCGGACGTGCCGGCGCGCGTGGTGATCGACGAGTACGTGGAGCTTGCGCGCGCCTTCTTCTCCGAGCGCGAGCCGGCCTTCGTCAACGGCGCGCTGGACAGCCTGGCGCGCAGGCTGCGCGCGGCGGAGATGGCGGACGGAGCGGACCATGACCGGCCGGCGCGGGCACGGTGAATTCGACCTCATCGCCCGCTTCTTCGAGCCGCTGAGCCGCGCTGCGCCGGGCGCCTTCGCGCTCGGCAACGACGGCGCGCTGCTGACGCTGCCGGAGAGCGCGAGCCTCGTCGTCACCAAGGACCTGATGGTGGCGGGCGTGCATTACCCCGAGGGCGAGGAGCCCTCCATGCTCGCCCGCCGGCTGCTGCGCGTGAACCTCTCGGACCTTGCGGCGATGGGCGCCAGCGCCACGGCCTATGCGCTCGGCCTCGCGCTGCCGACGGACGTTGACGATGACTGGGTGGAGGCGTTTGCCGCAGGCCTCGCTCATGACCAGGAGGCGTACGGCGTCGCGCTGATCGGCGGCGACACGGTGGCGACCGAGGGGCCGGCGGTGCTCTCGCTCACCGCCTTCGGCACGGTCGAGGGCGATGCCTGCCTTACCCGCTCCGGTGCGGGGGCGGGCGACGATGTCTACGTCTCGGGCACCATCGGCGACGCGGCGCTGGGCTTGCGTGCGGTGCGCGGCGAGCTCGCTGCGCTGGAACCCGAGGACCGCGCGGCGCTTGCCGAGCGCTTCCGCCTGCCGGAGCCTCGTCTCGCCCTCGGCGCGGCGTTGGTCGGGCTCGCGACCTGTGCCATCGATGTCTCCGACGGGCTGGTGGCGGACCTGGGTCACCTCTGCGCCGAGTCCGGCGTCGCGGCCCGAGTCGCGGCGGATGCCGCGCCGCTCTCGGACCCCGCGCGGCGCGCGCTGGCTGCGGGCGAGGCCGACATCGCCGACCTCGTGACCGGCGGGGACGACTACGAGCTGCTGTTTTGCGCGCCGCCGTCAGCGCGGGGCGGTATCGACGCCCTCGGCCGCCGTCTCGGCGTCGCGCTCACCCGCATCGGTGCGATCGAGCCGGGGCAGGGCGTCACGGTCGCGGACGCCACCGGTCAACCGCTCTCACTCGGGCGCGCGGGCTATACCCACTTCTGAGCCAAGCATTGGCGCGTGACGTTGACCGGCCGGGGCCGGCTGGTCATAAGAGGGCCGGGCCGCTCACCGGCCCAAGGCGGCGAGGGAGAAGGGCGCCATGATCGATCTCTATTACTGGCCGACGCCGAACGGGTGGAAGCTCACCATCCTCTTCGAGGAGCTCGGCATCCCGTACAACGTGATTCCCGTGGACATCAACAAGGGCGAGCAGTTCGAGGCGGACTTCCTCGCTATTGCGCCCAACAACCGGATGCCGGCGGTGGTCGACCCCGAAGGCGCGGACGGCGAGCCGCTCTCGCTCTTCGAATCCGGCGCCATCATGCTGCACTACGCCGACAAGCACGGCCGCTTCATCCCCGCCGACGAGCGCGGCCGGGCCGAGGTGCTGCAGTGGCTCTTCTTCCAGATGGGCAACGTCGGGCCGATGCTCGGCCAGTGCCACCACTTCCGCAACTATGCGCCCGAGCAGCTGCCTTACGCCGTGGAGCGCTACACCAACGAGACGAGCCGGCTCTATCGGGTGGTGAACAAGCGCCTCGAGGACCGCGAGTGGATCGCGGGCGAGTATTCCATCGCCGACATGGCGATCTTTCCGTGGATGCGGCTCTGGTACAACCAGGGGCAGGAGATCGAGGACTATCCCCACCTCGGCGCCTGGCTTGAGCGCAACAAGGAGCGCCCGGCGGTGCGCCGCGGCCTCGACGTGATGGCCGACCAGATCCGCAAGAAGCCCGTGTTCACCGAGGAAGAGCGCTCGATCATGTTCGGCGCCAAGCAGTTCGAAGCGCGCTAGGGAGTGACGCAATGATCGACCTCTACACCTTCGGCACGCCCAACGGCGTGAAGGCCTCCATCATGCTGGAGGAGGTCGGGCTCCCATACCGGGCGCACACGGTCAATATCCTGGAGGACGAGCAGTTCGACCCCGAGTTCCTCAAGATCAGCCCCAACAACAAGATTCCGGCGATCGTCGATTCCGACGGCCCGGACGGGGAGCCCATTTCGCTCTTCGAGTCCGGCGCGATCCTGCTCTATCTCGCGGACAAGACCGGCCAGCTGATCCCGGCGGACGCGCGCGGGCGCTGGCGGGTGATGGAGTGGCTGATGTTCCAGATGGGGGGCGTCGGCCCGATGTTCGGCCAGGCCAACCACTTCCGGCGCTTCGCCAAGGAAGAGGTGCCCTACGCCATCGAGCGCTACACCACCGAGGCGCACCGGCTCTACGGCGTGATGGACCGCAGGCTGGCGGAGTACGACTTCCTCGCGGGCGACTATTCCATCGCCGATATCGCCTGCTTCGGCTGGGTCGGGCGGTGGGAATGGCACGGCATCGACTGGGCCGACCTCCCGAACCTGCACCGCTGGTTCGAGACCATCGGCGCCCGGCCAGCGGTGCAGCGGGGGCTCAGGGTCCCGCAGTAAGGCGGGCTGGCATGGCAGACCCGCTCGCCCATCCGGCAGTGCGCCGGGTGCAGGCGGCGCTCGCCGAAGCGGGGTCGCAGGCCGAGGTTATCGCGCTCGCCAGCACCGCGCGGAGCGCCGAGGACGCCGCCGCTAGCATCGGCACGCCCTTGGGCAGCATTGTGAAGTCGCTGGTCTTCACCGTGGCAGGCGCACCGGTGATGGCCTTGGTTGCGGGCGACCGCCGCTGCGATGCGGCCGCGCTGGGACGGGTGCTGGGCCGCGAGGGGAAAGTCCGCCGCGCCGATGCCGATGCCGTCCGCGCCGCCACGGGTTTCTCGATCGGCGGCGTCGCCCCGCTCGCGCACGAGTCGCCGCTGCCGGTCGCGATCGACGCGAGCCTCGGCCGCTTCGAGACCGTCTACGCCGCCGCCGGACACCCGCACTGCGTCTTCGCCACCAGCATCGACGAGCTGCAACGCCTGACGGGCGGCACCGTGACGCCGGAGATTGCCGCCTCACAATAGAGTTTGCGGTGGATTAATCTTCTGACGGACTCCGCATCAGGCGGGCAAGCGAGGCGGCCTCTTGCCCGAAGCCGTCGCTCTCGACATGCCTCGCGGCCCGCGGACGAACGCTGTCGTCCTTGTTCTGATTGAGCTTCCAGGTGCCGTCGACGCTCTCCACGGAGAGTGCGACCGGCACGATGGAGCGCATCAGCGTGCCAAGCTGATCCGGCGAGACCTTGGCCGGCGACCACGGCGGCTTGGGTCGGAGCTCGTTCTCGAACCGGGCCGACAACGCGTCCAGGTGGGCGCGGAGCGTCTCATCCGGGCGGCGCCGGAGCGTGCCCCGGATGTGCACGGCCACATAGTTCCACGTCGGCACCTGGTCCACCGTATCGGTGCCGTACCAGTCCGGCGAGACGTAGCTGTCCGGTCCGCTGACCGCGAGCACGGCTTGCTGCTCCTTCTCGCGCAAGCGGTGCGCGATCGGATTCGAGCGAACGAGATGGGCGTGAACCGCAGCGCCATCTTCGGCCATGATGAAGGGAATGTGGCTGACGAGCGGGCCGGCACCGTCGATGGCAAGGACGCCGAACCCCCGTTGCGCGGCGAACCTCAGGTTCCGGTCCCGGGAGGCTTGCCGGAAGGCGGGATTGCTGTGCATCGAACCGGAAGCCGTCTCGCCTCAAGACCGCCAACGCGAGGAATTCAGCGAGTTCGGAGCCATACCGCCGGCTATTCCAGCACCGGCAGCGCCACGAGGTAGTCGAACAGCGCCTTGGCGATCCGCTGGCGCTCGTCTTCGGCCAGGCGCTCGGAGAGGGCCGGCATGGTGGTCTCTTCGAACACGGAGAGCGGCGCCAGCACCACGCTCACGAACTCCGCCTCTTCGTAGTCCTTCGCGATCTCCGCGAGGTTGCCCTCGTGCTTCTCGCCGCCGTAACCGTTCACCAGGTGGCAGCTCAGGCAGTGGGTCTTGGCCAATGCGGCACCCTCGTGAAAGCGGGCGTCGAGACCGGCGGGCAGCAACGCCTCGTCCGAGAGCGTGACCAGGTTCACCTCGGCCACCTGATAGGGCCAGTTGCGCGCGCCCTCCTCCAACAGGGCCGGGTTCCCGATGTTGTCCCAGACCAGGTAGTACGGGCCGAGCGGCACGTCGGTCTCGTTTTGAGCGAGGTTGTCTACCGTGAAGGGGGAGCCGTCCCCGCGACCGAAGACGATGAACGCGCCCTCGGTCAGGAACCGTTCGACCGGGAGGCGCGAGACCCAGCCGTCCAGCGCGCGGAATTCGATGGTTTCGGCCGCGCCTTGCCAGTCGGGGCCGAAGAGGCGTGCCATCACATCGACGGCCGGGTAGCCCACGTAGTCGACGGCGACATGCTCGTCGGCGACGCTCAAGTGGGGCTCGTAGACCGTGACCGTCCCGGCCGGGGCGCCCATCTGGGCCTGCAGAGTGTCGACCGGCGGCATCTCCGCCGCGCGAAGGGGGGAAGCCGCCAGCAGCGCCAGCCCGAGCACGGCGCCGAGTGTGGTGAACCTGTGATGCATCGCTTTCTCTCCCTGTCCAAGAAAGCGCCCGTCTCTACCTTGGACGGGCCGGACGGCATCGTAGGCGCCTCTTGCGCCCTCTCTCAAGCGCGGCGGCGGATCGGCCGCCCTGCCATCCGGCTTCCGATCTGCTATGTCTCCGGGCGGGACGCGGTAGCGCCGCAGCGCGCGGCAGGAGGAGGCGATGGCAGCCAGAGCGGCACCCGGGACGCGCCGGAACCGGGCATTCTCCCAGGCCAGCCGGCCCTGGGACGACCTCAAGGCCGAGATGCTGGCGGCGCACGCGGACGACAACCCCTGGTGCGACGAGCGGAGTTTTTCGGCCGCCTACTTCGCCGGCGAGGACCTGCTGCGCTGCGCGCACGAGGCCTACGACGCCTACCGGAACGAGAACGGCCTCTTCGCCGCGAGCGCCTATCCGAGCCTTGCCGCCTGCGAGCGCGAGCTGATCGCGGGCGTGCTCGATCTATTGCACGCGCCGGAGGGCGCCGGCGGCTCCACGACCGCAGGCGGCACCGAGAGCATCCTCATGGCCATGAAGGCCGCGCGGGACTGGGCACGGGAGCACCGCCCGGTCGCAGGAGTGCCCGAGGTGGTTGTGCCGAAGACCGCGCATGCCGCCTTCGACAAGGGCGCCGCCTGGCTCGGCATGAAGGTCGTGCGCATGTCCCGCAGTGAGGGCTGGCGCGCGGACGTCGCCGGCATGGCCGCCGCCATCACCGGGAACACGGTGATGATCGCGGGCTCCGCGCCGCCCTATCCCTACGGCGAGACCGACCCCATCGAGGAGATCGCGGCGCTCGCCCGCGAGCACGACCTCTGGATGCACTCCGACGGCTGCATCGGCGGCATGATCCTGCCCTTCATGACGATGCTGGGCGAGCCGATCCCGCCGTTCGACTTCGCCGTTCCCGGCGTCACCTCGATGTCGGTGGACATGCACAAGTTCGGCTACGCCCACAAGGGCATCTCTCTCTGCCTGCTGCGCGACAAGGCGCTGGAGCGCTACCACCGGACGACCTTCGACGGCTGGCCCGCCGGCACCTACTCCACGCCCACGATCACCGGCACCCGCTCGGGCGGCGGGGTCGCCAGCGCCTGGGCGGTGATGACCCATCTGGGTGAGGAGGGCTACCTCCGCATCTACGAGGCGCAGCGGCACATTCGCGAGCGGCTGGTGGACGGCATCGGCGGGATCGACGGGCTCGCCGTGCTCGGCCGTCCGCACGCGCTCCACGTCACCTTCTACGCCGAGGGCTTCGATATCTTCGCGGTGGAGGAGGGGACGGCGGCGCGCGGCTGGCGTTCGATCCGCATGCGCGAGCCCGATTCGATCCTGCTCTGGCTCAACATGAAGCATGCCGAGAGCATTGACGCCTATCTCGCGGACCTCGCCGAGGTCACGGCGGACGTGCGCTCCGGCGGCCTCACCGCGGCGACGCGCGGCGCCTCCAGCTATGCGACCTGACAACGGCCGACGGCGGGGCCGGCCGTGAGCCGCACGATCGACTGCAACTTCGACGGCGGCAATATCCGCTGCCTCGCCCTGCCCAAGACCGGCCCGATCAGGCTCGAGATCGTGCCCGATGAGGGCGGCGCGTTCTTCCAGTGGTTCTACTTCCGGCTGCGCGGCGCGGCGGGCCAGGACTGCGTGCTCCGGATCGAGAACGCCGCCGGCGCCACCTATCCCGAGGGCTGGAAGGGCTATCGGGCCGTCGCGTCCGAGGATGGCGAGGACTGGCTGCGGGTCGCGACCGACTACGACGGCACAGTGCTGACCATCCGGCACCGCCCCGCCGGCGACGAGGTGCGCTTCGCCTACTTCGCGCCCTACCCGATGGCCCGTCATGCATCGCTCGTCGCGCGCATCGGGCGCTCGCCCCTGGTCGCCGTGCGCCGGCTCGGCACCACCCTCGACGGCGCGCCGCTCGACCTGCTGGAGGTCGGGGGGCCGCGAGCGCGCACCTGCTGGATCGTCGGGCGCCAGCATCCCGGCGAGACCATGGCCGAGTGGTGGATGGAGGGGTTTCTCGACGCGCTGCTGGACCCCTTCGATGCCGCCGCCCGCACGCTGCTGGAGAAGGCGCGCTTCTACGTAGTGCCCAACATGAACCCCGACGGCAGCAGCCGCGGCCATCTCAGGACCAACGCTGCGGGCATCAACCTCAACCGCGCCTGGGCGGAGCCCAGCATGAAGGAGAGCCCGGAGGTCTATCTCGTCGGCGCGGAGATGGCGCGCACCGGCGTCGACTTCTGCCTCGACGTCCACGGCGACGAAGCGCTGCCCTACGCCTTCATCGCCGGACCCGAGGGCATCCCGTCCTACACGCACGCGCTGGCGCAGAAGCAGGCGCGCTTTCAGGCCGCGCTCGCGGCAGCAGACCCGGACTTCCAGACCGAGTACGGCTATCCGCCGACGCCGCCCGGCAAGGCCAATCTCGGCATCTGCGCCAACTACGTGGCGGAGACCTACGGCTGCCTCGCCATGACCCTGGAACAGCCCTTCAAGGACGCGGCCAACGCGCCCGACCCTCGCCACGGCTGGTCGCCCGCGCATTGCCGCAGGCTCGGCCACGGCTGCGTGGAGGCGCTCGCCGCCGTCATCGACACGCTACGCTAGGGCGTTTCCGTTTCGCACGAAAACGCCCACCCTCATTATCGCTCACGGCAGCCGGCCGTCCTGCGATTCCGCGCGCCTGTCGGCGCGACCGGCCGGCGCCTGCGCGGGCGCGCCGCATTAGCGGCGGGCCGCGGTCGCGGCCTATCGCGCGTCCACCGAAGACAGACGCGCTCTAAGCCGGGCGGGCGGGGTCCGTGGCGAAGCCCGCGCTCGGCTTCGCGTCCGGCAGCCGCAGGTAGGCGAGGCAGGCCACGGCCACCAGGGCGGCGAGGAAGGCGAAGAACGCCTGGTACGCGATGGCCGGGGCCGCGCCGTTGGTCGCGGGAAAGGCGCCGACGATCACCCCGCTCACGCCTTGCAGCACCGCCGGCCCGCCCATGAAGGCGATCGCCATGAGCGCCATGCCGCGCCCGGCGAGCCGGTCGGGCAGCAGCGAGCGCGCATGGCCCGCGAGGATGATGTTGTACGACCCGCAGGCGCCGACGAGGGCGAGGAGGAGGATCACCGCCCAGGTGGGCAGGGCCGGCAGCGCGGCGAGTGCGCCTAAGGCCGCAACGACGACGGCGGCAAGGACGAGGATGAGCCACTTGCGCACGTCCAGCCGGCGTTCCAGCGGGCCGAGCACAAGGTTCGCTACGATCAGCGTGGCCGCCATCACGAGGAGCGCGTTGCCGGTCTCCACCGGCTCGAGCCCGTGCCGGTCCGCGAGAAAGGGCCCGCCCCAGAGGCCGAGGACGGTGATGACCACCGGATAGGACGCGAACCCCATCAGGATGAGCGTTGGGAATCCCGGTGTGGCGAGCGCCGCACGGACGCCGCGCAGGCTATCGCGAAGCCCTTCCGCCGGCGCCGTGCCGACGCCATCGGAGGACGGGCGGTCGCGGGCCATCGCGTAGATGGCGATGGCGCCCGCCGCCGTCAGCGCCGCCGCGCCCCAGAAGGCCGTGCGCCAGCCGAGGGTCTCCGCAATGGCAGCGAGCGGCGTGGTTGAGAGCAGCCCGCCGGCGCCGCCGATGGCGATCATCCGCCCCATCCAGGTGCTGAAGGAGGCGGCGGGCGCCCACTGGCCGAAGAGGAAGAGCGAGCCCATCAGCACCACCGAGCAGCCGATGCCGAGCAGCAGGCGGCCTGCGATCAGCATCGCCTCGCCGTCTGCGAGGCCGTAGAGGATCGAGCCCGCGATCGCGGCGGTGAGCACCACCGGCGCCGTGCGGCGCGCGCCGAAGCGGTCGAACAGCATGCCCACGGGGATCTGCGCCGCGCCGAACGAGAGGAAGAACATGCCGGTGAGCAGGCCGAGGGCTTCCGGCGACAAGCCGAACTCGGCGCTCAGCGTCTTGGCGATCACGGCGTTGGAGGCACGGAAGAACTGGCTCAGCACGAAGACCGCGCCGAAGCAGACGACGACCGCGACCAGCGGATGCAGCAGGCCGGGGCGCGTTTCGCCTCCCTGCGGGATGTCAGCCGGCGAGCGCATCGATCCCCCAGCCCGCCAGAGCGCCCAGGATTACCACGGCCCAGGGCGGCACCTTCCAGAACGCGAGCAGCACGAAGGCGGCGAGTCCGAGCGCGAGGTCGGCCGGCGTGCGGACGCCGCCGGTCCAGATCGGGTCGTAGAAGGCCGCGCCGAGCAGGCCCACCACGGCGGCGTTGATGCCGAGCATTGCGCGTTCCGCCAGCGCGAAGCGCCGCAGCCGCTCCCAGAAGGGGAGCGCGCCCACCACCAGGAGGAACGAGGGCAGGAAGACTGCGGCGAGGCAAAGCAAGCCGCCCAGCACGCCGCCCGGCCCGATGCCCGCGACCGCGCCGAGATAGGCGGCGAAGGTGAAGAGCGGCCCCGGTACTGCCTGGGCCGCGCCGTAGCCCGCGATGAAGGTCTCGTTCGCGACCCAGCCGGGCGGCACCACCTCCGCCTGAAGCAGCGGCAGCAACACGTGCCCGCCGCCGAAGACCAGCGAGGCGGAGCGGTAGAAGCCGTCCACCAGCTGCAGCGCCTCCGCCGGCCAGGCGGCCGCGAAGATGGGGAGGGCGACGAGCAACGCGAGGAAGAGCGCGAGCAGCAGGATGGCAAAGCGCCGATCCACGGCGATCCCGAGCGATGCGTCACGGTCGCCTTCGGCCGGGCGCAGGATCAGCAGGCCGGCGAGCGCGCCTGCGGCGATGATCGCGACGTGAGTCACGACCGAGGGCGCCAGCACCGCGGCGATGGCGGCGAGCACCGCGACCGTCGCGCGCGGCGCGTCGGGGCAGAGCGAGCGCGCCATGCCCCAGACGGCCTGCGCCACCACCGCTGCCGCGACCACCTTCAGCCCCTGCAGGACGCCGGCGGGGATGACCTCCTCGTAGGCCGCGACGCCATAGCCGAAGGCCACCATGAGGACCGCCGACGGCAGGGTGAAGCCGACCCATGCCGCAGCCGCGCCGGGCAGCCCCGCCTTCGCGAGCCCGATGCCGATCCCCACCTGGCTCGAGGTCGGCCCCGGCAGCATCTGGCAGAGCGCGACGAGGTCCGCATAGGCGCGGTCCTCGATCCAGCGCCGGCGCGTGACGAAGGATTCGCGGAAGTAGCCGATGTGGGCCACCGGCCCGCCGAACGAGGTCAGCCCCAGCATGAGGAAGGCCGCGAAGACGCGCGCCACAGGCTCGCGCCCCGCGCCGCTAACGCCGCCTGCGTCGCTCCTGCCCTCGCTCATGGAGACCGGGAATACGCCATTTCGCTGGCACTGACACGTGAAGCCGCGGCCCCGAGCCGGGAGCGCCCTCAAACTTTGTTTGGCCGGGTGCTACGTTCCCCGCACGGACGGCGCGGAGGCAGTGGAAGAGCACGCCATGACGGACGAAGAGACCCACGCATCGCCTTTCGAAGCGGCGCACTGGGACCTCGTGCCGGGGCAGACGGCGCTCGTCGTCATCGACGCGCAGAACGATTTTCTGCACGCGGACGGCTGGTACGCGACGCAGGGCATCGACATCGGCCACATGCAGCGCTGCATCGAGCCGATGAAGGCGCTGCTCGCGGCGGCGCGGACCAAGAACATCCCCGTCGTCTGGACCCGCCACGGCATCAGGGGTGCCGAGGACGGCGGGCCCTTCATGCAGCTCCGCCCGTTCCTCAAGGACGGCGGCCTCAGGCGCGAGACCTGGGGCTGGGAGGTCCTGGCCGATCTGAAGCCCCAGTCCGACGACTGGTATGTGGCGAAGACGCGGCTCAGCGCCTTCTACGGCACCGACCTGGAGGTGGTGCTGCGGGGACTGCGCGCGGAGACGGTGCTGATGACCGGCGTGCTCACCAATCAATGCGTCGCGGCGACGTCCAAGGACGCGATGTTCCGCGACTTCAAGCCCATCGTGATCGAGGAGTGCACGGGGACCACGATGCCGCACCTGCATGAGCCTGCGATCGAGATGATGCGCGTCGGCTGGGCCGAGGTCCGCGACCTCGAGTCCGCGCTCAGCGAGATCAGGCAGATGGCGCCTGCCCGCAGAAAGGACCCCCGGTAATGGCTCAGGATCTTCCCCGGTCGGCGCGCGTGGTGATCGTCGGCGGCGGCGTGGTGGGCTGCTCCGTGGCCTATCATCTGGCGCGTGCGGGCGTGAACGACGTGGTGCTGCTGGAGCGCCGCGAGCTCACCTGCGGCACCACCTGGCACGCCGCCGGCCTTATCGGCCAGCTTCGCCCGTCCAAGCGCATGACCGAGCTCGCCAAGTACACGGCCGAGCTCTACACGGGGCTCGAGGCGGAGACCGGCCAGGCGACCGGGTTCAAGCAGAACGGCTCGATTTCGCTCGCCACCCACGAGGGCCGCTTCGAGGAGCTGAAGCGCAGCGCGTCGATGGCCAAGGTGTTCGATCTCCGCGTCGACGTGCTCGGCCCGGACGAGATCAAGGAGCGCTACCCGCTGATCAGCGTCGACGACGTGGTGGGCGGGATCTTCATCCCCTCCGACGGCCAGACCAACCCCATCGACGTGAGCCGCGCGCTCGCAAAGGGGGCCCGCGACGGCGGCGTGCTGATCCGCGAAGGGGTGTCGGTGACCGCCATCCGCCACGACGGCGAGCGAGCCACGGGCGTGGAAACGCCGGAAGGCGTGATTGCGGCAGAGACCGTGGTGCTCTCGGCCGGCATGTGGACTCGCGAGCTTGCGGCCACCATCGGCGTCCACGTGCCGCTCCACGCCTGCGAGCACTTCTACGTGATGACCGATCCGTTCGAGGGCGTGACGCCGGACCTGCCCGTGCTGCGCGACTACGACGGCTGCGCCTACTACAAGGAGGACGCCGGCAAGATCCTGCTCGGCGCCTTCGAGCCCGACGCCAAGCCCTGGGGCATGGACGGCATCCCCGAGGACTTCTGCTTCGATCAGCTGCCCGACGACTTCGAGCACTTCGAGCCGGTGCTGACGCATGCGCTGAAGCGCATGCCCGCGCTGGCGGACGCGGGCATCCAGACCTTCTTCTGCGGGCCCGAGAGCTTCACGCCGGACGACCGCTACCACCTCGGCGAGGCGCCGGGGCTTTCCGGCTGCTACATCGCTGCCGGGTTCAACTCCATCGGCATCCAGTCGGCCGGCGGCGCCGGGAAGGTGCTGGCGGAGTGCATCAAGACCGGCCGGCCGCTGCTCGACATGTGGGACGTGGACATCCGCCGCAACCTGCCCTTCCAGACCAACCGGCGCTATCTGCGGGAGCGGGTGAGCGAGACCCTGGGCCTGCTCTACGACGACCACTGGCCCTTTCGCCAATACGCCACGGCGCGGGGTGTGCGCCGCTCGCCCTTCCACGACCGGCTCGCGGCGCGCGGTGCCTGCCACGGCGAGGCCTTCGGCTGGGAGCGGCCCAACTGGTACGCGACGGAAGGCATGGAGCCCCGCTACGAATACAGCTTCGGCCGGCAGAACTGGTTCGACTGCTCGGCGGAAGAGCACCGCGCGGTGCGGGAGGGCGTGGGCCTCTTCGACCAGACCTCGTTCGCCAAGTTCCGGCTCCAAGGCCGCGACGCGGCGAAGGTTCTGGGGCGGGTCTCCGCCAACGAGGTGGACGTGCCGCCCGGCCGGATCGTCTACACCCAGTGGCTCAACGACGCGGGCGGCATCGAGGCTGACCTCACCGTCACCCGGCTCGCGGAAGACGACTACCTGATCGTGACCTCGGGCGAGTTCCAGGTGCGGGACGCTCTCTGGCTCACGCGCCATATCCCGGAGGACGCCCACGCGGTGCTCACCGACGTAACCTCCGGCCTCGCCGTGCTCAGCGTGATGGGACCGCGCGCCCGGGAATTGCTGCAGTCGCTGAGCCCCGACGACCTCGGCAACGAGGCCTTCCCCTTCGGCACCAGCCGCGAGATCGAGCTTGGCTACGCCCGCGCCCGCGCCTCGCGCATTACCTACGTGGGCGAGCTCGGCTGGGAGCTCTACATCCCGACCGAATTCGCGGCCGGCATTTACGATGCGCTGGTCGAGGCGGGCGAGGACGTGGGGCTCCGCCACGTCGGCATGCACGCCATGAACTCGCTCAGGATCGAGAAGGCGTACAGGCACTACGGACACGACATCTCGGACGCCGACACGCCGCTGGAGGCGGGGCTTGGCTTCGCGGTCAAGCTCGACAAGCCCGGCGGGTTCATCGGGCGCGATGCGCTGCTGCGCCAGCGGGAAGAGGGCGTGCGCCAGCGGCTGGTGCAGTTCCTGCTCGAAGACCCCGGGCCGCTGCTCTACCACAACGAGCCGATCTGGCGGGACGATGCGATCTGCGGCTACGTGCGCTCAGGCATGTACGGCCACACCCTGGGCGGCGCGGTCGGCCTCGGCTATGTGGAGAACGCGGCGGGCGTGGACTCGGACTACGTGACCGCCGGCCGATACGAGATCGAGGTGGCGGGCGTGCGCTATCCGGCGAAGGCCTCCCTCCGCCCCCTCTACGATCCAGGGTCCAAGCGCATCAAGGCCTGACGTTCTGGACCGTGGTGTGAGGGAAAGAGCACCGGCGGCACTATGCGGCCAGCGCCCACTCCGCCCGAGGATCGCCGGAGAGCGCGAAGGTCAGTTCCTGTTTGCGGTCCAACGCATCCTCGCGGTCGGCGATTCGGCGCAGGACATCTCGGAGCTTTTCTTCGGCGGCATCACCGTGCTCGAGATACAGCCTCCTGATGAGGGCCTCTGCCGCTCTCGGACAGCTTGTCTTTTCGGCCTCCCACCTGTGGACGGTCTGCTCGCTCACGTCCAGCAAGCGCGCCAGTGTCGCCTGAGACATGAGCATCTCTTGACGCAGGAACCTCAGCTCCTTGCCGCTCAGAGCCTTCTCGTGGCGGCTCACGTGCTCACCGATGGCCCAATGAAGAGCATCGATGTCCTTGATGGCGATGGTCTTCCCGCGCGGGGACGCGTTCCATTCGAACCCGTTCATCAGAAAGACATGGTCCAAACCGCACTCCGTGTAGTGGTATCGCTCGTCATGCATGGACCTCACTCCGGTCTTCGCCGTCACCACGTTGTGATACATTCAACGTGATCCGCGCACACCGCCACGATCACGTTGACGCGTTGCCCTGCGACCTTGCGGCGCATGTGGATCCGCCAGTCGCCTAACTCGTCCAGTTCTGGGCGACCGACCGATCTCCCCGATCTCAACACCTCCAGCACCAACCGCATGGTGATGCCCCGTTCCCTCATGCGCTGCCTGAAATGGGGCTCGCTCATGCGGACGTTCAATGTGTCCGCCAGGACCAGCGTATGAACGCGACTCACCAGCTGATCTGCCGATGGGGCCTCTGCCCCTGACCTGGAAAAGAGAACAAACGGTGAGTCCGGCACAACCTACCAATATGGTAGGTTTGGCAGGCCGTCAAGGCTTCGGCGGCCGGCGCCCATTCCGCCCGGCATTGGGCAGCTTTGCCCACGTGCCTCGGCCGGGCGACACTGGGCGGGCAACTCATCCGCGGGGAGAGAGAAGGATGGCGTGGGATTACATCATCGTCGGCGCGGGCTCGGCCGGGTGCGTGCTGGCGCATCGGCTGTCCGCCAAGCCGGGAAACAGGGTGCTGGTGCTGGAAGGCGGCGGCAACGACACCTCTCCGCTGGTGCGGATCCCCGCCGGCGAGATCAAGGCCATCCTCAATCCCCGCCTCAACTGGATGTACATGAGCGAGCCCGACCCCTCGCTCAACGGGCGCGACGCCATGTGGCCGGGCGGCAAGGTGCTCGGCGGGTCGAGCTCGATCAACGGCATGATCTACCTGCGCGGCCAGCACGAGGACTACGACGACTGGGCGCGCCTCGTCGGCAATACCGGCGCGTGGAGCTATCGCGACGTGCTGCCCTACTTCAAGCGCATGGAGAGCAATCCCCTGGGCCCGAGCGAGTATCACGGCGACAGCGGCCCGCTCGTCGTCTCCGACGTGCCGACGCCGCATCCGCTTGCCCGCGTCTTCTACGAGGGGGCGAAGGAGCTCGGCATCCCCTTCAATCCGGACGTGAACGGTGAGAGTCAGGAGGGCGCCGGGCCCAATCAGGGGTCGATTCGCTTCGGCCGGCGCAACAGCGCGGCCCGCGCCTTTCTCCGGCCGGTGATGGACCGGCCCAATCTCAGCGTCGAGACGGAGGCCCGGGTGGACAAGGTGCTGTTCGAGGAGGGCCGCGCCCGCGCGGTCGTCTACAGCCGGGGCGGCGAGACGCGCGAGGCAAGGGCGGACGGCGAGATCATCCTCTCCGCCGGCGCCATCGCCTCGCCGACGATCCTGCTGCGCTCAGGCATCGGGCCGGAGGCCGATCTTGCCGGCTTCGGCATTTCCGTGGTCGCCGACTCGCCGGGGGTCGGCCACAACCTGCAGGAGCATCCGGCCGCCTGGGTCGCCGGCTACGTCGACATCAGCACCTACAACACCGAGGTCACGGCGAGCGGTTGGGTGCGGCACGGGCTCAACTGGCTGCTGCGCGGCAAGGGACCCGCGGCGAGCCCGATCGCCCAGGCGGTGGCCTTCGTTCGCACCCGGCCGGAGGAGGAGGAGCGACCCGACATCCAGATCCATTTCACGCCGACCGGCTTTGACTTCGGCCCGAACGGGATCAAGCTCCTGGACCGCCCGGCCATCACCCTGCCGGTCAACGTGTGCCGGCCGAAGAGCCGCAGCAGGCTCACGCTCCGCTCGTCCGATCCCAACGAGCCGCCGCGCATCTTCTCGAACCTCCTCGGCGACGAGGACGACGTGAGGCGCATGGTCGACGGCTGCAAGATTTCGCGCGGCATCTTCGAGAGCGCGGCCTTCAAGCCGCACTTCCAGGGTCTCTTCCTGCCTTCGTCCGAGGACCGGAGCGACGAGGCGCTCGAAGCCTACGTCCGGCAGAACACGCTGCCGGCCTACCATCCTGTCGGTACCTGCACGATGGGCATCGACGACATGGCGGTGGTCGATCCGGAGCTTCGGGTCCGGGGAGTCCAGGGGCTGCGCGTGATCGACGCCTCTATCATGCCGATCGTGCCGAGCGCCAACACCAATGCGCCGAGCATCATGGTCGGCGAGAAGGGCTCGGACCTGGTGCTGGGACAGTAGACCTTCTTCCGCCAATGGCGGCGAGCCGGCAGTTTCGGCGAACGAATAGGGCTTATACGGCCTGTGCGATCCGGGCCGGATCGCCCACGTCGAGGGTGGTGACGCGGCGCATCTCCCGCGGGTGCCGGGTGTCCTCGAACGGGCGCGCACGGTGCATCGTGGCGCGGTTGTCCCAGATCACGAAGTCCCCCCGGCGCCACGAGTGCAGGTACACGAGCTCGGGCCGGGTCGCGTGCTCCATGAGGTCGCGGAGGAGGAGCCGTCCGTCCGGGACGGGCCGGTCGAGGATCCGCGACGCGTGTGAGGCGAGGTAGAGGGAGCGCCGCCCGGTGCGCGGGTTCTCCAGCACCATGGGCTGGATGGCCCCCTTGAGCTGGTCGCTCTCCTCCTCCGAGAACTCGAAGCCAAGGGTCACGCGCGAATACGCGATCGAATGGTGCACGCGGAGGCCTTCGAGGCTCGCCTTCGTCTCGTCTGCCAGCGTGTCGTACGCGGCCCGCATGTCCGCGAACTCGGTGTCGGCCGCGACCGGCGGCAGTGCGACGGCGGCGAGCATCGAATAGCGGCCGCGCGGGTCCTGAAACGACGCGTCGGTGTGCCAGAGGCGGTTCGCGAGGCCGTACAGGCGCTTTCGGCTGTCAGCTTCCAGGACCCCTCCGCCCGCATCGACGTTCGAGACGTCCGTGATGGCCTCGTCGCCGAAGCGGCTCTTCTGCAGGACGCTGATGCCGGTCTTGCGGTGAAGCTCTCCGTCGAGCCGGACGGCGAAGTCGCGCTGCTCCTCGCTCGAGAACGCCTGATCCCGGAATACGAGCACCGCGTGCTCGTCCATGCCCGCCCGGATCCGCTCCAGGGATTCGTCATCCTGCACGGCGCGGAGGTCGACCGCGCTCGCCTCGGCGGCGAAGAGCGGGTGGAGCTTATGGAACTCAAGTGTCATGGGCCGGTCCGGCGGCACGAAGCCGATGGCGCAACAAGGTAGCGCGAACCGTTGCTCCGCCGCTACTCCGCCCGCTCAGTGGTCGCTGAGGAGCGACCCGCAGCCGTAGATGCGGTCGTCGAGCCCGTTGGCCCGGTAGGCATGCCAAACGATCGCGGTGTTGATGGCGATCACCGGCTTGTTGAGCCAGCCTTCCGCCTCCGCAGCGAGCCGTACCATCGAGAGGTTGGTTCCCACCTGCACGATGGCGTCCACGTCCGGACCGTCGAGCTCGCGCAGCACCTGTCGGAGCCTGTCCGGGGGCACCGCCGCAATGGCCGTCGCGCTCGGACACTCCAGATCCACGTAGCGCGTCACCGGAAAACCCGATTCCTCAAAGTAGCGGACGATCTGCTTGCGCATGATCGGCTGGTACGGGGTGAGCACCGCGATGCGCCGCGTGCCGAGAGCCTCCAGAGCGGCGCTGCAGGCCTCCGCTCCCGTTGTCACGCTCAGCCCGCAAAGCCGCCGGGCCCGTTCGCGGAACGTCGCATTGCCCTCGCGGCCGCCCCAGAACGTCGGCGCCGACATCCCCATCACAAGATAGTCGGGCTCGCAGGTCATGACGTCGCGGACCGCTGTCTCGAAGGCTTCGTCTACCAGCTCGAGGAGCGCCGCGAACGCGGCGTTCGAGTCGAGGGCCGGACTCTCGATGTACATGCGCCCGGTATGGAAGGTGACCCCGGGGATGCGGAAGAGATGGTTGAAGTCCGCCTCAACGATCGTGTTGGTGGACGGCACGACGGTCGCGAGCTTGGCGCGGAAGCCGGCGATGTCGGGCATGGCGGTTGGCGTGCCATCCACCGGGAGCGAATTGGCTCAGGATTCGCCCGTCTGCGGGCCTGTTTCGATGGGGAGGTCGGGGTCGTACGCCCACTCGCCCAGCGAGCCGTCGTAGAGGGTGAGGTCGCGGTAGCCGAGCTGGTGCAGCAGGAAGAGGCCGACGGTGGCGGAGATGCCGCCGCCGCAGTACGCGACCACCTGGCGGTCCGGGGTGATTCCGGCTTCTTCGTGGAGCCGCCTTGCTTCGTCCAGCGGCACGAAGGCGCCGTTCGACGGATCGAGGAGTGTCGCTGCTGGCACGTTGACGCTCCCCGGAATTCGCCCCGGGCGTCCGTAGCGGCTCGGCCCCTCGCCGAGATGAAACTCGGGCGCGAGCGCATTCACCGTGACGGTGCCGACATCGCCCAGCCGGGAGAGCACGTATTCGCTGTCCACGAATTGGCCCGGCTGGAGCTGGGCGGTGAAGCGCGCCGGCGGGTACCGGTCCGGCGTGGAGGAGACGGGGCGCCCCTCCGCCTGCCACTTCTCCCAGCCGCCATCGAGCACCGCCGCACGGTCGAACCCGAACGCGCGCAACATCCACCAGACCCGGGTCGCCCACATGATGCTGCCGGCGGAATAGAGCACGACGTGGGTCCCGTCCCCGATGCCGAGCGCGCCCATGGCGCCGGCGAACCGCTCGGCGGCGGGCGCCATGAACTTGAGGCGCGTGTCCGGGTCGGAAATCGTCTCCTGAATGTCGAGGAAGACGGCGCCGGGGATATGCGCCGCGTCGTACTCGGCCCGGCCGGGGACGACGCGGTAGGGGGCGTCGTCGCCCGGCTCGGCCGGCTTGAGCCACGTGGTGCAGTCCACGATGCGAAGCTCGGGCGCACCGAGGCTCGCCTCGAGCGCGGCGGTCTCGATGAGCGCCTGCGGCTCGCGCCAATGGGAGAGGTCGGCTCGGCCTTCGGTCATGAGTGATCTACCCTGAACTGTTGCTCGGCGCGCAATAGTGACATGGGATTGGCGGGTCGGCACACCGATGGGCGTCCATTTCGTGCGCCGAACGGCATTGCAGTGGTGAGAGAGAGCATTGGGAGGGGACCATGGCGCAGCGGACGATCGCGATTCTGAGCCCCGGAGACATGGGCGGCGGGGTCGGCGCGGCGCTGGCCCGCCACGGCCATGACGTAATCACCTGCGTGGCCGGCCGCAGCCAGGAGACGCGGGCACGCGCCGAGCGGCTGGGCTTCCGTCTCGCGCCCGATCCGGACTCGTTGCTCGCCGAGGCCGAGCTGGTGCTGTCGATCCTGCCGCCCGAAGCCGCGACGGGTTTGGCCCGGGACGTCGCCGCGGCGATGCGGCGCTCAGGCTCCGCCCCGGCCTATGCCGATTGCAACGCGGTCTCGCCGGAGACGGCGCGCACGATCGGCGCCCTGTTCGAGGGCACGGGCGCACCCTTCATCGATGCCGGGATCATCGGCTTTGCGCCGCGCCCGGACGCACCGCCGACCCGGTTCTACGTGAGCGGAGAGGCGGCGGGCCTTATGGACGTCCTCGACGGCAAGGACATGTCGGTCCGCCGGGTCGGCCCGGAGATCGGCCGCGCCTCGGCGGTGAAGATGTGCTACGCCTCGATCACCAAGGGCACCAACGCGCTGCACACCGCGGCGATGACGGTTGCGGACGCGCTGGGGGTCGGCGAGACCGTGCGGGCCGAGATCGGCGAGAGCCTGCCCGCGATCATGAAACACATGCGTGGCGCGATCCCGCGCCTGCCTGCCGACGCCGGCCGCTGGGTCGGCGAGATGGACGAAATAGCCAGCACCTACGCCTCGGCCGGCGTCACGCCCCGGTTTCACCAGGGCGCGGGGGAGACGTTCCGGCTGCTCGATTCCACGCCCTACGGGCGCGAGACCCGCGAGACGATGGACACCGCGCGCACGCTGGAGGACACCATCGCGGCGTGCCTGCGTAGCCTTCCGATGCGGGGTGCCGCGGAGTGAGGCCGCGTCCGTCAAGGACGGATGCGCTCTAACCCGGCGGCAGCCCGGCGGTGAGGCCGCCGTCGATCACCAGTGCCGTGCCGGTGACCCAACGGGCCTCATCGGAGGCGAGATAGAGGAACGCGGACGCGATCTCGTCGGGTTGGCCCATGCGGCCCAGCGGGTGGGCGGCATTGACTGCCGCCCGGCTCGCCGCCGGGTCGTCCTGCGCGTCGAAGTATTCGTTCACCATCGGGGTCTCGACGAAGCCGGGACAGACGCAGTTCGCGCGGATGCCGTGGGCGGCGCCGTCCAAGGCCATGCACTTGGTCAGCATCACGACGCCCGCCTTGGCAGCGGAATAGCCGTGTTGACCAGCCATGCCGATGACTCCGGCGACCGAGGCCGTGTTCAGAATGGTCCCGCCGCCGGCCTCCACAAAGCGCGGCCATATCGCGCGGCTGGCCCGATAGATGCTGGACAGGTCGAGGTCGAGCACGCGATCCCATTCCTCGCCGGCGAGGATCTCGACGGTGCCGATCATCGGGATCGCGGCGTTGTTCACGAGGATGTCGACACCGCCCAACGCCTCCCACGCGCGCTCCGTCATGGCGGCGACAGAGGCCTCGTCTCCGACGTCGGCGGCGAGGGCGACCGCCGTCCCTCCCCGGTCGCCGATTGCCGCGGCGTGTCTCTCAGCGCCGGCGCTGTTCAGATCGGCAATCGCGACGGCGGCGCCTTCAGCCGCGAAGCGCTCGGCGGTCGCAGCGCCGATGCCCGAAGCACCGCCGGTCACCAGCGCACGTTTGCCTGTCAAACGCATAGACGTGTCTCCCTTGCTCCGCCTACCCCCACAGCCGCTCGGTGGCGAGCGCCGCGCCTTCGGCGAGCATTTGCAGCTTCGCCCAGGCCACGTCGTCGGCGACGAACTGGTAGCTCGCGAAGGTGCTGAAGCCGCAGTCGGTGCCGGCGATCACGCGGCGCGGATCGCCCATGACCTCGGCGTAGAGGCAGATGCGGTCTGCCACCACCTCCGGGTGCTCCAGATAGTTGGTGGTCACGTCGATGACGCCGGGGATCAGGATCATGGGCTCGGGCGGCGGGTTGGCCTTGAGTACCTTCCACTCGTGCTGGTGGCGCGGGTTGGAGCAGGCGAGGCTGAGCGCGCCCACCTTGGCCTCGTAGAGCAGCGGCAGCAGCGGCGCCAGGTCGCAGTCGTCGATGTGCGGGCCGTCCCAGTTGCCGAAGCAGACGTGGAGCCGGGTCTTCTCCGCCGGGATGTCGGCGACGGCCACGTTGAGCGCCCTGATGTGCAGCGCCACCCGCTCCAGGAACTCGTCGAGCGGGCGGCCCTGGAACATGAACTGGCGCTCCATGGCGAGGTCCGGCGCGTCGATCTGCAACAGGTGGCCCGATCCCACGATCGCGTCGTACTCCTTCTTGAGCTCGTGGCCGAGCGCCATGACGTAATCCTCGTCGCGCGGATAGTCGGGATTGTCCTCGGCCCGCAGCATGGTGGTGGAGACAATGCCGGGCGAGGCGGCGGTCACGAACGTCTCCGCGAAGCTCCCGGCGGAGCGTTCCAGCGATGCCGCGAAGTGATCGAGCTCGAAGGTCACATCGGCGAGATCCGGCTCGTACTCGACCGCGGTCTGTGCCTGCGGCGCGTTCCAGACCTTCGGCCGCTCCTTGTCCCGGCTCCAGGTGCGCTCGCTGAACATCTGCGCGTAGCCGGGGAACTTGACCATGTCCGTGAGCATGTTGCGCTGGGATTCGCCGCCGAAGCCCGACATGCGCTGCGGCACGTAGGTCTGGAAGCCCACGCGGGATTCCTCTCCGTCGTTGCCGATGTCGACGCCGCTCTCGAGCTGCCTGGCGACGACCCAGTCGATCCCGTCGGCGACCGCCCGGGCGAAGGCCGCCTGGTCGATGGCCTCGCCACGCTCACGCTTGATGAGCAGCGTCTCCAGGGCCGGCGGGCGGGGCAGGCTGCCGGCGTGGGTTGTGAGCATGCGGTCTTGGCTGGTCAACATCGGCGCGTCTCCCGTCGGTTCCGCCACGTCTGCCGAGTGTCGCGGGCCGTTCGCGGGGACGCAACCGCCGCGTTCCGCCGCACTCCGCCCTTGCAGCCGCGGCGGATTTCTTTCTAATGGACCGCACTCCAGGCATGCGAGGGGGGCGACGATGGACAGGCCTTACGCGCTGGTAATCCGCGGCGGCACGGTCGTGGACGGCTCGGGCGGCGAGCCCCGCGACGCGGACGTCGGGATCGCCGACGGTCTGGTGGCGGCGGTCGGACCCAATCTCGCTGCCGGCGACGAGGAGATCGACGCCCACGGCAAGATCGTCACGCCGGGCTTCATCGACCCCCACACCCACTACGACGCGCAGGCCACCTGGAGCAGCCAAATCACACCGTCCTCCTGGAACGGCGTCACCACCGCGATGATGGGCAATTGCGGTGTCGGCTTCGCGCCGTGCCGGCCCGACCAGCGGGACACGCTGGTGGAGTTCATGGAAGGGGTCGAGGACATCCCCGGCGCGGTGCTGGACGAGGGGCTGCCCTGGACCTGGCAGAGCTTCGAGCAGTTCATGGATGCGCTCGACGCGAGGCCCTACGACCTCGACATCGCGGCGCAGGTGCCGCATTCGCCGGTGCGGGTTTTCGTCATGGGCCAGCGGGGCGTCGAGCGCGAGCCCGCGACGCCCGAGGACAACGCGGCAATGGCGGCGCTTGCGGCGGCGGGCATCCGCGCGGGCGCTTTGGGTTTCTCGACCTCGCGCACGCTCAATCACAAGACGCTGGACGGCCGCCCGATCCCCACGCTGACCGCGGCCGAAGACGAGCTCACGGCCATCGGTGCCGCCATGGGGAGCGTCGGCGCCGGCTGGCTGCAGGTGATCTCCGATTTCGTCGATCTCGACGAGGAGTTCGCCATGCTGCGCCGCGTGGTCGAGCGCTGCCGTCGGCCGCTCGCGATCACCATCCTGCAGGTCGACCGCGCGCCGGACGGCTGGCGCCGCATTCTCGACCATATCGCCGAGGCGAACCGCGACGGCCTGCCGATGATCGGCCAGACGCTCACACGCGCGACCGGCGTCCTGCTCGGCTTCGAGATTTCCATCAATCCGTTCTCCGGGCGGCCGAGTTGGGAGGCGATCGCCCATCTGCCGCTCGCGAAGAAGCTGGAGACTCTGCGGCAACCGGCGTTCCGGGCCCGCCTCTTCGCCGAGGAATGCGCGAACGCGTCCCTCGCCCGTCGCGTCTCCAGCTGGGACCGGCTCTATCCGCTCGGCACGCCGCCGAACTACGAGCCGTCCGACGAGCAGAGCGTCGCCGCCATCGCTGCGCGCGAGGGGAAGACGCCGGAGGATGTCGCCTACGATTACCTGCTGGAGCGCGACGGCAAGGCGCTGCTCTATCGCCCGGTCAGCAACTACTCGGAGGGCTCGCTCGACGCGGTGGGCGAGATGCTGCGTCACCCGAACACGCTGGTAAGCCTCGGCGACGGCGGCGCCCACGTGGGCATGCTGTGCGATGCGAGCGCGTTCACCTACATGCTGAGCCACTGGGTCCGCGACCGGGCGACGGGCGAGCGGATGTCGCTCCCCTGGGCGGTCAGGCGCATGACCCGCGACAACGCGCTGGCTTTGGGTCTCGACGATCGCGGGCTGCTCCAGCCCGGCTACAAGGCCGACCTCAACGTGATCGACTACGACCGGCTCACGCTGCACTGCCCGGAGCCGGTCTACGACCTGCCGGCCGGCGGACGGCGCCTGATCCAGCGGGCCGAAGGCTACGTCGCGACGGTGGTCGCCGGCGCCCCGGTCTATCGCGACGGCGAGGCGACCGGCGCGCTGCCCGGCCGCCTGCTGCGGGGCCCGCAGCCCGGCCCCGCCGCCGCTTAGGGGCAGCACTCCTCCGTCGACGATTTCCGCGGGAGCGCGCCCGTCTTCGACGGACGCGCGACGCGGAGGCGCCGGTCGCGCCGGCAGGCGCGCAGAGTCAGTGACTTGCCGGCTGCCGTGAGCGAAAAATGCCAGAGAGTTTCCGTGTCAAACGGAAGCTCTCTGGCAAGTGCCCGCTATGCGGCGGCGCTCGCGACCTCGTGCGTGAACTGATCCGTCTCGGTGGAGCCCGCCATCGCGGCGGTCGAAGCGGCCCCGCCTGAAATCGCCATGCTCACGGCGTCGAAGTAGGCGGCGCCGACTTCGT
>JAPPNV010000191.1 GCA_028818565.1 Rhodospirillales bacterium
TGGTGCTCTATCCGCGCGAGGTGATCAAGCGGGCGCTGGAGCACGGCGCGAGCGCCGTCGTGCTCGTACACAACCACCCCTCGGGCAACCCCAGCCCGTCGCGCGCCGACATCGAGCTCACGAAGGAGGTCGCGAAGGCGGGCGCCACGCTGGGCGTGACCGTCCACGATCATCTGGTGATCGGCCGCTCCCGCCACGTCTCCTTCAGGGAGGCGGGACTCCTGCAAGACTGAGCGGGAGTCAGGAATACGGTGGTGAATTTGGCTCCGGTGAACGCGTGTCGTCTGTCAGATTCAGTCTCTTGTCGTCGCCGTGGGCTTGGCGGTACCGCAGTTGGGCGTATTCCCCATACGTGATCGCCGGGTACTTCGGTGGCGTGCCAGCCTCGCGAAACGGCGGCAGACATTCGATCACCGTGTCGCGCGGCAGGTTGTGAAAGTAGGCGATCGACTGGCGTCGTGTCGGCTTGCCTGGGTCGGTTGGCGGGTTCACCACGCGGTGCGGCGTCGAGACCCAGCGATCGTTGGTCCAGCGCATCATCGCGTCGCCGATATTGACGACAAACGAGTCGGCGATGTGCGGGACGTCGGTCCAGCAGCCGGCACGCGTGCACACTTGCAAGCCACCGGGCGCATCCTCGGTGCGCAGGATCGTCAGGACACCGTAGTCCGAATGTGCGCCGGCCCGGAGCTGACCCGGCGCGGGCGGTACCGACTGCTCCGGGTAGTCGATGACCCGCAGCGACGAAAGGTGGCCCCGAAACTTGTCCTCGAAGTAATCCGCCTCGAGCCCGATTGCACCGGCAAAGATGTTTCTCAGCGTTGCGGCGAGATCCGACATTGCCTCGTAGTACGCCCGCCAGGCGGGCTCCAGATCCGGCGGCTTCGCCGGCCATCCATCGCCCCAGAATCCCGGTCCGAAATCCAGGGTTTCCTTCAGATCGCCGATGGCCTCATTGCCGAGCGTCGCAGCCAGCGCTTCCTTGCCGAGCGGAAAGTGCATCAATCCGCCCATGACCGCGCCGGTCTCGCCAACGGCATTCTTCTCCTCGGCCGGCAGGTCGAAGAAGGCCCGCGAGGCATCGTAGATGCGCGCGACCAGCGCCGAGGGGATACCGTGACCCGTTATCACGAAGAAGCCTATGTCTTCGCAGGCGGCCCGGACTTTGTCCACGACGCCCGTTCGCCTCGGACTCTGCCCGGCCGCAAACGGGGCTATATCGATGATCGGGACGGGACCCCGGCCATCCGGACCGCAAGACATCGGGATCAGCTCGCCGTGCCGAACGCCTTGCGCAGCGCGGCTCAGGCGCGCTGCGCCTCGCCTTCCCGGCGTTCGGCAAGCTGAGCGCACTTCTCACCGCAGAAGACCCGTCGCTCCGGCTCCTCGATCACCCAGAGGCGGCGCGCGATCATGCGCCCGCAGAGCGAGCAGTTGACGATCTTGACCTCGTACCAGGGCTTTTCGATCTCTTCCCAGTGCCCCATGGCCGCCCCCTACTCGGCTGCCACTGCGGAAGGCGACGCCGTCGCGGGCGCAGCCGGCGGCTCGGGCCGCGCGGCGCGCATCCGGGTGCGGAGCGCCCCGGTCGCGACCTCGTCCACGTCGAGGGAGCCGTTGCTGGCGGCGAGCACCACCCCGTAGTCGGCCTCGGCTGACTCGTGCGTGACGTTGCGGTCCAGCACGTCGGCGAGCACCCGCGCCGGCGCGCGCTCGAGCGGGTCGCCGTAGCCGCCCCCGCCCGGCGCCTCCAGCAGCAACTCGTCGCCTTCGTGGACCTTGACGTTGTCGAACTTGGTCGGGCTCTCCAGCCCGAAGGCCTCGGAGAAGGTGCGGAACTCCGTATCGCCCACCCGCTTGACCCGGAACGCCTGGGTGCCGCCTTCCTTTCCGCCGAACAGCCCCCAGGGACCCACGAAGTGACGGTCGGAAAGCGCGCTCACCGTCAGCTCCTTGGCGTGCACGCTCACCCGGCGCATGACCGAAAGCCCGCCCCGGTTGCGCCCCGGCCCGCCGGAATCCGGGCGCAGCGCACAAGCGTGATGAAGCAGCGGGAAGCGGCTCTCCAGGATCTCGATGGGCGTGATCTCGATCGTGCTGCCGTGGGCGCAGAACAGGTTGGCGTTGCCGTCCGCGTCGTGCCGCGCGCCCCAGCCGCCGCCTTCGAGATGGAGGTGGGCGAAATACTCGCCGGTCTCGGGATGCACGCCGCCCATCGGCAACAGGCAGTTGGTACCGCCGTCGGCGGCGCAGGTTCGCTCCGGCAGGGCCTGCGACATGGCGCCCCAGATCGCGTTGATGACGCGCGGCTGGCCATCGGAGTTGCCGCCGACCGAGCTGCCCGGGTGCTCGACATTGAGCAGGCTGCCAGGCGGACAGATCATCGTGATGGTACGGAACACGCCCTGATTGAGCGGGACGTCGCGGACGTTGATGCTCTGGAGGATGCCGGTGTAGGAGGCGGCCGCCG
>JAPPNV010000294.1 GCA_028818565.1 Rhodospirillales bacterium
CCGTGAGCTCGATGCTGTTCCAGAAGCGGCGGTCGTCGAACAGGTCGTTGTAGTTGCGCCAGCCGACGAAACGCGCCACGTCCGGGTTGTAGAGCGGGTCGACCTTGAAAGAGAGCGTGCCGGAGAAGATCAGCGGAAAGATGGCGAGCGCCAGCAGGACGATGACGCAGGGCGCGAGTAGAAGATAGGCCGTGCGCCGCTGCTGGCGCGCCACGGCGCCCGGCCGTTGGGGCCGAGGCGGCCCGGCCGCACGCGACGGCCGGGCCTCAACGGTAAGAGCAGTCACGCCCGAGGCTCCGAGGAGCCCCTGGTCCTACACGCTGCGGCTAAACGTAGCCGCTGTCCTCCATGATGCGCTGGATCCGCTTATCCATAGCGGCGAGCGCATCCTCGATGCTCTGCTCCTCGTTGACCGCGTCGGCGACCTCCTCGCCCATGGCGCCCATGATGGAGTACGCCTCAGGGATCACCGGCGCGTTCACGACGCAGACCGGATAGGCCTTCATCAGGCCGACGAAGAAGGGCTTGCGGTCGGACCAGCGGCTGAGCGTCGAACGCCGCGAGAGTTGGCCGCCGGCGCCCACGATCGCATCCGCGATCAGGGGACTGCCGCCCAGATCCTCGTTGTCGCCCGAGTTGAGGAACTTGATCCAGGCGAACGCGGTCTCCCGGTTGCTGCCCCAGGTTGGCATGAACTGGCCGAAGCCGCCGGTGAGCGCGCGGTGCCCGCCCTTTTCCCCGGTGCCCCTCGGCGAGAGGTCCATGTGCCAGTGCTCGTGCTGGTCGGTGTAGGTCGGGTCGTTGAGCACCGCCGTGCCCCAGGTGAGCGGGCTGTAGAGCGCCGTGCCCTGGGCGAACACCAGGTTGACCTCGTCCTCGCCGGCGTTGGCGGAGACCGGGTGGGCGTACTTCTGGAGATCGACCAGCACCTTGAGCGCCTGGTAGCCCTCTTCGGTGTTGATCGCCACCGTCCAGTCCTCGGCGACCTCGTCGACGAAGACGTCGCCGCCCATGCTGCGCAGAGAGCCGTAATACTGGTAGCCGGCCCAGAAGTTGCGCGCCATCGCCGCGCAATAGGCGTAGCGCTCGTTGGCCGGGTCGTGGATCTCCTTGCAGGCCTCGATCACGTCGTCCCAGGTCTCCGGCACGGGGATGCCGGCGTTCTCGAAGACGTCCTTGCGATAGAAAGTCATCATCGCGTTGCCGTCCGGTGCCAGCGCTGCGATGTAGCCTGGCGGTACCGGCCCCTTGGGCAGGTTCCACATGTGCCGGTAGGCCTCCGGCACATCCTGCTCGTAGTCCGCAAGCCAATCCGGGAATGGCTCCAGATAGGGACCGAGGTCGGTCAGCGCGCCCATCGCGTCCAGCGCTGCGAACTGCGCGTGGTCCTGCGTGATGACGTCGAAGGCATCGCTCTTGGATCGCATGTAGGTGTTGATCTGGGTCAGCGCCTCGCTCATCGGCTTGGACACGACCTCGAGCTCGACGTTCGGGAACACCTGGTCGAACAGCGGCTTGACCGCCCTCAATGAGTTCGCGAGCCGCTTACCGGACGATGCGAAATGAACGATAGTGCCGCCGACGTCGGCATGCACCTCCCTGGGGACGAACTGCGACGCCAGCGTTGCGCCCAGTGCCGTCGCGGCTGAAGCCTTGAGCACTTGGCGGCGGGTCAGCTCCCGCTCGCGGAAATGCCTGATGCGCTTCATCGCGCTGTCGTAGGCTTTGCTATCGTGGTCAGAATTCCGCATGTGCGCCTCCCTTGGCGTGTCTGCATCGGGCAGATGGAAGCCTCCCCATCCGCAAAAACGCTAGCACGGATGACTCATCACGGTCACGGCCCGCGTTCGGTTCCAGGCGCGTCTGTCCTTTCCGGACGCGGCGTGTAGACTGCGCGCCGGCACGCACCTTCACGATTCGGGAGCAAGGCCTTGTTCAAATCCAGATTGCGGCGGCTCTCGGTCTTTCTCGCGCTTGCCGTCGCGGCGGGGAGCATGATGACTGACCAGACCGAGACCCAAGCCGGCGAGGGCGCAAGCCCGCTCGTCACCTTCGAGACCACACACGGCTCGTTCGCCGTCGCGCTGGAGCCCGAGTCCGCGCCCAAGACGGTCGAGAACTTCCTCACCTATGTACGAGACGGGCACTTCGACGGCACCATATTCCACCGCATCATCGCGGGATTCATGATCCAGGGCGGCGGTTTTACGCAGCGCTTCGAGCAGCTGCAGACACGCGCGCCGATCGAGAACGAGGCGCCCGACGCGCCGGGAAACGATCGGGGCACGATCGCCATGGCGCGCACGGCCGATCCCCACTCCGCCACCGCGCAGTTCTTCATCAACGTGGTCGATAACGACTTCCTCAACCATCGCGGCAAGAATCCGCAAGGCTGGGGCTATGCCGCGTTCGGCCGGGTGGTCGACGGCATGGAGACGGTGGACCGCATCGCCGCGCTGCAGA
>JAPPNV010000217.1 GCA_028818565.1 Rhodospirillales bacterium
GGGGGTTTTTGTTTTTGGGGGGGGGCCCCCCCGGGGCCGGCCGGGGGGGGGGGGCGCGGGGGGGGGGGGGGGGGGGGGGGGTGCCCCCGCCCCCCGCCCCCGAGTTCGCACAACCTGGCCGGGAGAGGAACCAGCCGTGCCCTACAAGCATAGCCAAGACGCGCGCGCGTCCCAGCGCCGGCAGTACCGGCGTCAGCGCGCAGAGCGCATCGCCGCTTGCCGCTGCACGAAGTGCGGACGCCGCGCCCCTGAGCCGAACCGTACCCTGTGTGCAGAATGCGGCCATAAGCGGCGCATCGCCGACCGCGCACGCTACGCGAGGGCCAAGGCCGAGGGCCGCCTCTACGGCGGAAAGTGTGCCGAGGGCCGCCGCAAGCAGGCCCGCGCCAAGTCGAAGCGCCGCTACGAGGCACGAACGGCGGCGGGGTTGTGTGCAAAATGTGGCCGCCGGCCTCCGGCAGAGGGACGCACCAGGTGCGAGGCCTGTCTCGCTCGCCGCAATGCGGCCGAGCGGGATCAGTGGGACCGTCGACGCGCCAGCGGCGCCTGTGGAAAGTGCGGGGCGCCCTCCGGGGGCGCCGCCCGCTGCGGCACGTGCGCCGCCGCCCAGAGCTACAACCCCGAGGCGAAGAACGCAGCCGCCAGGCGCAGGTACTGGCGCCGCCGGGCTGTATCGAGCTGTACCGAGTGCGGCGCCTACTCCGCCGGGGCATCGCGCTGTGTCCCCTGCGCACGGCGTTCCTACCTGCGCTCCGGCGAGCACCGCGGCTTGCCGACGGCGCTCTCCAGCTTTCGGGTCGTCGTGATCGACACCGGCGAGGACCTGGGCTGCTGGGAGTCCGAAGCCGAGCTGGCGGCCTGTCTCGCCTTCTCCCGACTCTCGCCGGAGGATGTCGAGATCGTGGGCGACGTGCCAGTCATGAACGCCGTCACGAGCTGGACGTAGCAGACGCAGGGTGCCGGGGGGGGGCGGCGAGGCCGGCGCCAACCCCGCAGGCACCGGTGTGGGCCGCGACGGCAGAGGTAGTGAAGAGCCTGGAGGAGGGTGAACGGAGAAGATCGAGAGAAGGATCGATCCGTTCGTCAACCATCGTGATCAACCCGGAACCCAGGAGCAAGATCATGTTCGGACTCAACCAGGCTCAGCTGATCGGCCGGCTCGGCGCAGATGTCACCATTGCCAACCTCGCCTCCGGCGGGCGCGTGGCCAACATGTCGGTGGCGACCGACGAGAGCTTCATCGAGAAAAACTCCGGAAGCCGCGTGGAAAAGACCGAGTGGCACCGCGTCACCTCGTTCCAGCCCGGCCTCGTCGACATGCTGGAGCGGCACGCCAAGAAGGGGCGCCTCGTCTACGTCTCCGGCAAGCTGCAGACCAGGAAGTGGCGCAAGGAGGGCGAGGACTCCGACCGCTACTCCACCGAGATCATCCTCGTGCCGGGCTCGCGCATCCAGTTCCTGGATCGGCCCGCCGGCACCAACGGTAACGCCGCTCCTGCGGCCAACACCGAGGCGACGACAACCGGCGCAGCCCCCGCCAACGGTCACGGCGATCCGGGCGACGCGTCCGACTTGTTCTGAGCCGGTCCCTCCCTCCGGCTCACACGGGGCCGACCCCGCGCCGCTCCCCGCGCGCGGGTCGGCCCCTTCTCCATGCCAACCACCAGGACGCGGCGCGCGCTCGCACCGCTTTGGGAGGTCGATCCCATGTCCGGCAGCATCAGCGTCGAGGACCTGCACTTCCGCCGCTGCGGCGATGACGTGTTCGCCGTCATCGTCTTCAACGAGAACGTAGGCACCGTGCTTCGGCGCCTGGACGTCGCCAGTGCAGAACCTCGGCACGTCTTCGTCGCCCACATGCACGATGATCCAAAGGGCCCGGTCTTCATCGAAGACCGGCGCGAGGTGAGGTCCGCCATCGTGGACCTGCTGATCCAGCGAGACCTGGTGCCGTCGGCACCGGTGCCGGTGCACCCCGAATTCGCAGAGCGGAGGCGGCGCACCGCCTGAGCCGCTGGCTCTCGTTACCCTGGGGCGATCCTCCGCCGTCATCGGCCGGGGGATCGCCCTTCTGCATGCAGTCCGGGCCGAGCACCCCGTCTCCCTCGGCCGTCATCATCGTGACGGTCACACGCCGGCAACAAAGAAACGGAAGAAGACGCCGTGCATGGGGGGAGAGAATTGCCTGCCTGCGTGATGTCCGATCTTGTCACGCGTGCTCTCAACAGCAACCCGATGGGTCCTCCGGTCGCTCCGCTCCCTACGGCCTGGCCCAAGGAACTCTAAGGGCGGGCCGTGAAGGTCGCCGACCGAGAAGATGGCGCTCGAGAACCCTCCAAGGCCTCGCGTGTGGCGCACCGGCCCCTCACGCGGGGCCGGCGCGTCGGCCCGGCGCTAGCAGTTCTTGAGAAGGCCAACTCGAAACGCGGCCACTCTCCAAGGCGGCGCGCCGGACCTC
>JAPPNV010000122.1 GCA_028818565.1 Rhodospirillales bacterium
ATGTTTCCAGATACTTGAACAAGGGGTGCAGAATGACTCCATCGTCTTCACCGGGCGGATCCGGTTCTCGACGAAGTTGGTGTCCATCTCGACGCGCCCGTCACGCAGGAACACGAGCAGCCCGTCCCACTGGTTGGCGATGTAGGCGAGCTTCTCGCCGAGGCGCGAGCCGGGCGAGACCCGCGAGCGCTGCTCGTCGAGCCACACCCCGAAGGCGTTGACCAGCGGCGCCGCCTCGGTCCAGCGGACGAACTGACGCGTCGCGGGATCCTCGCCCCGGATCCGATCCTCGATCTTGTAGAGTTCCGCGATCCGCCTCAGCCCCTCCTTCGCGATCGGCGAGCCGTTGCTGTCGAACACCTCCTTGAGCCCGCGCCTGGCGTGGGTCCAGCATGCCGCCAGCGTCAGCGCCCCGCCCGGCCGGTCCGGCCGGGACAGCCGGTTGTGGCCGGAATAGCCGTCGACCTGAACCGTCCCCTTGAAGCCTTCGAGCAGCGCCTCGCCATGCTTGCCGCCGCGACCGGGCGCATACTCGTACACCACGCCCGGCGGATCGGCCCCGGACCACGACCGCCCGTCGCGCGCCATCGTCCACATGTAGCCGGTCTTCGTCTTGCCCCGGCCCGGATCGAGAACCCGAACCGTGGTCTCGTCCAGCCCGAGGATGCTCGACGTCTTCAACTCCGCCTTCAGACGGTCGAACACCGGCCCAAGGTGGAACGACGCCTTGCCGACCCATTCGGCCAGCGTCGAGCGGTGCAGCTCAATGCCCGAGCGGGCCAGAATCCGCGATTGACGGTAGAGCGGTAGATGGTCCGCGAACTTCGATACCAGCACATGGGCGAGCAGCCCCTCGGTGGGCAGCCCGCCCTCGACCAGGTGCGCCGGCGCCGGCGCCTGGGTGACGCCTTCCTCGCAACGGCGGCAGGCGTACTTCGGGCGGATCGTGACGATAACCCGGAGCTGCGCCGGAACGATGTCCAGCCGCTCGGTGCGGTCCTCGCCGATCCTGACCATCTCGCCGCAGCCGCACGGGCACTCGATGCTCTCCGGCTCGACCAGCTCGTAGGTGCGCGGCAGGTGGGCCGGCAGATGGCCGAGATTGCGTGCCGCCGCGGGGCGCTTCGCGCGCGGCGCGGGCGCCGTGTCCGCCGGGGCGTCGGCCTCGGCCGCGGCGAGCGCGCCTTCCAGCTCCTCGAAGGCGAGCAGGAGCTGGTCGGGATCGAGCTTCTCGGACTTCTTGCCGAACATCGCACGGCGCAGCTCGTCGAGCAGATGTTCGAGGCGGCGGTTCTGCTCCGACAGCGTGGCGACCTTCGCGCGCAGCTCCCCGACGATCCCCTCGGGGCCGCGCTCTTCGAGACGCCGGTTCCGCTCGGCCAGCGTGGCAACCTCGGCGCGAAGCGCCGCGACCGTCTCCTGCTGACCCGCGAACAGCGCCCGCAGCGGCGGCGCGAGGGAGGCAAGATCGACCGTGCCAAGGCTCGGTTCCATGACCGGAGACTATCATCGCCCCGGTGCCCCGGGACGCGCCAAGCCGAATCGGAACCGCGCGATCAGGCCGCCGCGAGCGGCCGGCGAACCCGAGGCCCCCACACCCGGCGCCAGTCCAGCCCCTCGAACAACGCCTCGAACTGCGCCCGCGAAAGCCGGATCACCCCGTCGCGGACCGCCGGCCAGGCGAACTTGCCCCCCTCGAGGCGCTTCGACGCCAGAACCAGACCCGTCCCGTCCCACCAGAGGACCTTGATCCTGTCCAGACGCTTGGGGCGAAACACGAAGACGATGCCGGAATAGGGATCGAGGCCGAGATCGTGCTCGACCAGCGCCGCCAGACCGTCATGACCCTTGCGGAAATCCACCGGGCGCGTCGCCACCACAACCCGCGATCCCGAGCCCGCCGCCATCATCGCAGCGACCTCAGCAGCGACGCGATCTCCGCGATCCGGCCCGCCCCGATATCGCCGTCCAGGCGAACCGTCACGCCGCGCGCCTCGATCGAAACCGAGCCCACCGAACCACGCTCCGACGCCGACGTCTCATCCACCTCCAGCGTCGCGAAGGCCGGCTCAGGACCCGGCACGGCAACCGCCTCGGGCTCCGCCGGCGACGGAAGGACAAGCTTGCCCCGCCGCGCCAGGGTGCGCCACGCCGACAACTGCTTGCGCGACACCCCATGGCGGTCGGCCACATCGCCCACCGCCGCCCCAGGCCAGAAACTCTCGCGAACGATCCGCGCCTTCTCCTCCGTGCTCCACCGCCGCGGCGGCGGACGTTCGGTCGGCGGCTCCGGGTCGGGGCGCGAAATCGGCTCGGCGGCAAACTCGTTCAGAAAATCCCAGTCGGCGAGATCGTCCCGATCACGATCACCCATCCCATCGCCCTCCTCGTCGAGAAGGGCAATCCAACCCTACTCCTTATATATAAGGGTAGGTGGGGCGCTCGCACCGCTTACG
>JAPPNV010000003.1 GCA_028818565.1 Rhodospirillales bacterium
CCGCTCCGCAAGTTCGAGGTGCTGGGGCCGGGGGCGGAGGCGCTGCTGCAGCACTGCCTGACGCGCAACGTGCGGAAGCTCGCCGTGGGCCAGGTGGTCTACACCGCCATGTGCTACGACACCGGCACCATGCTCGACGACGGAACCCTGTTCCGGCTGGGTCAGGACAACTTCCGTTGGATCGGCGGCTGCGATCAGGGCGGCGTCTGGCTGCGCGAGCATGCCGAAAGGCTCGGCCTCGATGTGTGGGTCCGCTCGTCCACCGACCAGCTCCACAACCTCTCCGTTCAGGGGCCGTTGAGCCGGGACGTGGTGAGCGAGGTGGTGTGGACTCCGCCGGCCCAGGCGGGCATCGACGAGCTCGGTTGGTTCCGTTTCTCCATCGGCCGGCTGGGCGACCCGGACGGGCCGGCGCTCGTCGTCTCGCGCACGGGCTACTCCGGGGAGCTCGGCTACGAGGTTTTCTGTCACCCCTCGGATTGCGAAGCGGTGTGGGATGCGGTCTGGGCGGCGGGCGAGCCGCACGGACTCAGCCCGCTCGGCTTGGAAGCCCTCGATATCCTGCGGATCGAGGCGGGCCTGATCTTCCCAGGCTACGAGTTCGACGATCAGACTGACCCCTTCGAGGCGGGGATCGGCTTCACGGTGCCGCTCAAGTCCAAGGAGGACGATTTTTGCGGCAAGGCGGCGCTGATCAAGCGCAAGGCGAACCCGCAGCGCGTCCTCGTCGGCCTCCAACTCGCGGGCGACGAGGCTGCGAGCCACGGCGATGGCGTGTTCGTCGGCCGTCACCGGGTCGGCGTGGTCACGTCGGGCACCCGCTCGCCCAACTCGGGCAAGTCCATAGCGCTCTGCCGCATGGCGGTGGAGCACGCCGGGCTCGGCACCGCCGTCGAGGTCGGCCAACTGGACGGCGTGCAGAAGCGCCTCGAGGCGACGGTCGTGCAGTTCCCCTTCTACGATCCCGACAAGTCGCGGGTCAGGATGTAGTCCACGCCGGCCGGCGGTCGATCCAGGGCCGCGCCTCTTCGAGCTGGGAGGCGAGGCGGAACAGCGTGGCCTCGTCGCCGTGGCGGGCGATTGCCTGCACCGCGACCGGGAAGCCGCTCTCGGTCGTGCCCAGCGGGATCATCATGGCCGGCTGGCCGGTGAGATTGAACCACACCGTGAACGGGCTGAAGTTGAACACCCGGCGCCAGTACTCCTCCAGGTCGTCCATCATCATGTCCATCCAGCCGAGCTTGGGCGGCAGTGTGCCGAGGCCGGGGGTGAGCAGCACGTCCCAGTCCGCGTGGAACGCCGCCATCTGGCGTCCGATGCGATGCGCCGTGTGGACGGCCGCCATGTAGCTCGCGCCGTCGATGGTCTCGGCGAGCCTGGCCGTGTCCGCGACCACGGTCTCCAGCTCGCCCGGCGCGGGCGCACGGCCCGAGGGATGCGCACGCAACAGGTAGAGGATCTGGATTGCGCTGATGGTGCGGAAGGTCGGTATCACGTCGGCCCTGTCGATTGCGGGATCGGCTTCCGCGACCTGGTGGCCGAGGTCTTCGCAGAGCGATGCGGTCTCCTGCAGGACGCGGAGCGATTCCGCCGCCACCGGCGCGTCGTTGGGCGCCCTGCTGGTGAACGCGACGCGCAGCGTGCCGGGATCGGCGCCGACTTCTTCGAGGAACGGGCGTGCCGGCGGCGGCGCGATGTAGGGATCGCCCGGCGCGGGGCCAGAAGTAGCATCGAGGAGCGCTGCGCTGTCGCGGACCGTGAGCGACACCGCGTGCTCGATGGCGAGCCCGCCGAGCGATTCGCCGAAGTAGGGCGCCATGGTGTTGCGCGCCCGCGTCGGACGCAGGCCCACCAGGCCGCAGGAGGCCGCCGGCGCGCGGATCGAGCCGAAGCCGTCGGAGGCGTGGGCAATCGGCAGCATGCGGGCCGAGACCGCTGCCGAAGCGCCGCCGCTCGAGCCCGCGGGGGTCCGTTCCAGGTCCCAGGGATTGCGCGAGGGGCCGTAGAGCTGCGGCTCGCAGGTGAGGCTGGGGCCGAGCTCGCAGGTGCTGGTCTTGCCGTAGATCACCATGCCGGCCTGCTTGAGCCGGGTGACGTGGACGCTGTCCTCGGTCGCGGGCGGCAGGTCGGCGAAGAAGCGGCTGCCGCGCGCGGTCCTCGCGCCTGCGAGCGCGGAGCCGAGATCCTTGAGCAGGAACGGCACACCCTTGAGCGGACCGTCCGGCAGGCCTGCGGCGATGGCCTGAGCCGCGTGGTCGTAGAGCTCCATCACGACCGCGTTGATGGCCGGGTTGCGCTCGCTCACGCGCGCGATCGCCGCCTCCAGCACCTCGGCCGCGCTGACCTCGCCGGCCTTCGCCAGCGCCGCGAGACCGAGCGCATCGTATGACTCGTACTCCGCGAACCCGCCCATCGTTTGTCCCCCGCTGCTCCCGTCGACTCGACGACGCAC
>JAPPNV010000106.1 GCA_028818565.1 Rhodospirillales bacterium
GAAGCCGGCCTCGATCATGGCATCCATCATTGCGTCCATCAGCGCCAGGTTCGCGCTCGCTTCCGTCATCAGGGTGAACGGATATCCCCTGGTCTTTTGCCACTCGGCGATCGCCGGCAGCAGCGTCAAGGCATCCCGCTTGTTGCCGATGAAGTTGTCGTCAACCAGAAAAATCGGGCCTCGCCAGCCCAGGCGGTAGAGGGAATCAAGCTCCTCCACGACCTGTTCCGGCGACTTGGTGCGAGGCACGCGACCGTAGAGCTTGATGATGTCGCAGAACTCACAGTCGAACGGACAGCCCCGAGAGAATTGCACGCTCATGGTGGCGTAGTTCTTCAAGTCGATGAGGTCGAAGCGGGGAACCGGCGTTTGGGTCACATCCGGCTTCCGTGATTCCCGGTAGATTTTCCTGGCCGTGCCGCTTTCCAGGTCCCGAAGGAAATCCGCGAAGATCTCCTCGGCCTCGTCGAGCACAAAGTGGTCCACGCCCGCGATTTCCTCGTGAAACGTGGTGGGATGAGGCCCCCCGGCAACAACCGGAACGCCTTGGCGGTTGCAGCGCTCGATCACGGCGCGCAGCGACACATGCTGCGTGATCATCGTGGACGTGAACACAAAATCCGCCCACTCTAGATCGGCGTCGTGCAGGGTACTCACGTTCATGTCCACCACGCGGAGCGCATAGCGCGGAGGAAACAACGCGGCGACGGTCAGCAGTCCGAGAGGCGGATGGGTCGCCTTGACCCCCGACATCTCAAGCGCGTGGTCGGCTCCCCAGAAGGTCGGAGGGTGTTCCGGGTAGACCAGCAGAGCGTTTGGCACGACCGGGTTCTCCTCTCCTCACACCTCAGCGGCGTGGGCCCTTGGGGTCTCCTCCAGACCATGAAGCATGTCCGGCTGCTCCATGGCTGCACTGGTCAAAGCGCCAGTTCCGCCGGAGCGATTCGACGCGCCGACCGGATCAGGCTCGGGCCACGGGCGGGATGTAGTCCTCCAGGTCTTCCTCGCCAAAGCGGATGGTGCGGCCCAGTTCGGCGGAGCGGTAGAGCGCCATCAGGATCTCGGTCACCGCAAGCCCGTCGCGGAAGGTCTCGGAAGGTGTCACGCCGGTGCGAAAGCACTCTACCATGTGGCGGTTCTCGCTGGTGTAGCCGTAGACCCCGGCCTCGTCCTCCAGCGCCGGCATCAAGCCCTGCTCCGCGTTCTGCTTTTCCACCAGGTCCTCGCCGGCGGCGCCCTTCACCGCGCGCGAGATGAAGACCTTGAGCCCGGTGCCGAGGGAGGAGAACTCCATCGAGTATTCCGGACCCAGCAGCTCGAGCTGGATGCGGAGCCCTGCGCCGACGTAGGCCCAGGACGTGGTGGTCTCGATCATCGCCTCGTTGCCGTCGGGGTCCTCCAGCACCAGCGTGCCGCGCGCGAAATCCTCGGCGGGCCGGCGGCCGTAGTCGACCTCGCGCCCCATCTCCCGCTTCAGCCGACGCACGTAGGCAGGCCGGGTCCACTTGAGGTTGGCGATGGTGGCGTTAGCGCTCACCACCTTGAGCGAGTCCCGCGCCTCGCCCGGCGCAGTCAGCATGTGCCGCGCGACCTCCACCGAGTGGCACATCATGTCGGAGAGCACGCCGCCGCCCTGCTTCTCGCCCTGCCAGAACCAGGGCATGTGCGGGCCGGAATGTTCTTCGGCCGCACGCGCGAGATAGGGCCGGCCGGTGAGCGGCACGGCGCGGCGCCAGATGATCTCCTTGCCGCGCTCGACGGCGGTCGAGAACACCTGGTTCTCCAGATAGCCGGTGGCGAGCTTCGCGTCGTCCGCAAGCCGGACCATGGCGCGGGCCTCGGCGAGGTTGCGCGCGAGCGGCTTCTCGCAGGCGATGCCGCGCAGCCGCTTGCCGCCCCTCGCCGCCTTGTGGATCGCCTCCATCGTTGCGACGCGGGTGTCGTTGGGCGAGAGGATCCAGAGTGCGTCCACGTCCTTCGCCCGGATCAGCTTGTCGAGCGACGAATGGGCGGTGCAGGGGCCGAGGCCGAGCTCGTTGGCGCGCGCAGCCAGCGCGCTGCGGCTCTCCTTCGTCGGGCTGTAGACCCCGGTGATGGCGCAGTTGCGCACGCCGGTGAAGGATTCGAGGTGGAAGCGCGCGATGAAGCCCGCGCCGATCATCCCGATACGCAGCGTCTTCAGCGGCTTGCGCTGGGCCATGGTCTAAGCCTCCCGTGCCACGGATGCGTGCCGACATTATGGCCCCTCCTGCCGAGACACCACAGCCCACGCGCCGGCGCGAACCATGACCCCGGCGAGAGTTCCGGGCTAGAGTTGGTCGCGAGAGCGGGAGGGAGCCCGCCCTCGGGAGGCAGAGCCATGAATCTCGGCATGCTCATGATGCCGCTGCACAGGCCCGAGCGGCCGTTCCTCACGGTGCTGCGCGAGGACCAGGAGGCGATCGTGCT
>JAPPNV010000268.1 GCA_028818565.1 Rhodospirillales bacterium
GAAAGGGATTTTTGTTCTACTTTATCCTTTGGCGGGAGCCGCCGCCGCTGCAGATAATATTCAATTAGCCAAAAACCGGGTGGGGGGTCCGCGAAAACGGGTCTCGCGGACCGCCCTCGTTTTCCCGGTCGCGGTGCCGCGGCCGACGGCCGCCGCCTGACGCCGCCAGTCGTTCGAGGGGGCCTCTTCGGTGCAAGCGGTCGTTCAGAACATCATCGACGCTCTGAGCCTGGGCAGCCTGTTTGCGCTCACCTCCCTCGGAATCGGGCTGATCTTCGGCATCATGCGCCTGATCAACTTCGCCCATGGCGACTTGATCATGATCGGCGCCTACGCCCTGATCGTGCCGTCCGCCGCCGTGGCGCCGCAGCTCTTCATCGGCGCCTGGCATCCGGCGGCGGTGGTGGCGGCGATCATACTCATCGTCATCATCTTCGCCGTCGCCTGCGAGCGGCTGGCCTTCAGGCCGCTCCGCGATGCCGACCCCTCGGTGCTGCTGATCGCCTCCTTCGCGCTCAGCTTCTTTCTCCAGAACCTGGTGCTGCTCATCTATGAGGGCCGGCCCAAGGGCGTGGATCTCTGGCCGGTGCTGACCGATCCCTTCCTGCTCGGCGACATTCGCATGCCGCGCCTGCAGATCGTGATGATCGCCGCGACCGCGGCGCTGCTGCTGCTTCTCGTCGCCTTTCTCAAGCGCACGGCGATCGGGCGCCAGATGCGGGCGGCATCCGAGGACTTCATGATGGCGCGCTTCCTCGGCGTGCGCGCCAACCGGGTCATTGCCGCGGCCTTCGCGATCTCGGGTCTCCTCGCGGCCGTGGTCTCGCTGCTCTTCGTCGTGCAGAACGGCGTGCTGAAGTTCGACATGGGCGTGCCGCTGGTGCTCGCCGCGTTCGTCGGCACGGTCGTCGGCGGCATGGGCAGCCTGACGGGCGCGGTGGTGGGCGGCTTCGTGGTTGGCGTCGCCAGCGTCTTCTTCCAGATCGTGCTGCCGCTCGAGATGCGGCTCAACCGGGATGCCTGGGTCTACGGGCTCATCCTGGTCATCCTCCTGCTCAGGCCCGGCGGCATCGTCAAGGTGAAGGCGGTCGAGGAGCGGATCTGACCGTGCTTCGTGAAATCCGCCCCGTAACCATCGGCCGTTACCTGTGGGAGCCCGGGACTCTCGGCTTAGGCCTCCTTGTGCTCTCACTGATCATTTGGGGGTCCGGCGACAAGGTCATCGAACGCACGCTCACGGTCGCGCTCATCAACACCGTGATGGTGATCGGCCTCTATATCTTCATCGGCAATTCCGGTGTGCTGGCCTTCGGCCACATGGCCTTCGCGCTGATCGGCGCCTATGCCGTCGCCTGGTTCACCATGTCGCCGTTCAAGAAGAGCTTCGCTCTCGACCTCCCGACATTCCTGGCCGAGAACACGCTGCCGCTGCTGCCGTCGGCGATCATCTCCTCGCTGCTGGCGGCGCTCGTCGCCCTTGTCGTCGGCATCCCATTGATGCGCTTGAGCGGGATTGCCGCCAGCATCGGCACCTTCGCGGTGCTGATGATCTTCTACACGCTCTATTCCAACTGGGATTCCTGGACCTTCGGCGCGAGCACGCTGGTGGGCATCCCCATCTACGTCAACTTCTGGGTGGCGCTCGCCTGGGCCGGAGTCGCGCTGATGGTCGCCACGATCTATCAGAAATCCCGCTTCGGCCTCGCGCTCCGCGCCTCGCGCGAGAACGAGGCGGCGGCGCGCGCCGTCGGCATCAACGTGCCCACCCAGCGGCTCATCGCCTTCGTGCTGAGCGGATTCTTCATGGGGCTGGGCGGGGTGCTGCAGGCCCACTACGTGGGCTCCATCGTGGTGCGCGGCTTCTGGCTGGGGCCCACCTTCATTGCGCTGGCCATGCTGATGATCGGCGGCCAGCGGAGCCTTACCGGCGCCGTGGTCGGCGTAATCGTGGTCTCGGCCCTGCAGGAAGTGCTGCGCCAGATCGAGGTCGTCATCGAGCAATACGGGTTGAGCCAGCTCATCATCGCGCTGCTGATGCTGATGATCCTCATCATCCGGCCGCGCGGCATCGCCAAGGGGCGGGAGATCCCCTGGCCCTTCGCCCGCCAGGCTGCGGCGGCACCGGCGGCGTCAGCGCCCGCGATCACGGCGGCGGGCGGCGACATGGAGGAGCGGCTGGAGGCCCACGACGTCTCGGTCAACTTCGAGGGTCTGGCGGCCGTCGATGAAGTCACGGTGTCGATGGGCCGGCACGAGATATTCGGGCTGATCGGGCCCAACGGCGCCGGCAAGACCACGCTCGTCAACGTGCTGACCGGCTTCCAGAAACCGACGCACGGCAGGGTCGTGCTCGCCGGCGTCGACCTCACCGGCATGCCACCCCACCGGATTGGCCGCCGCGGGCTCGCGCGGACCTTCCAGGCGGTGCGGCTCTACCCCGACATGCTGGTGATCGAGAACCTGGAGGCCGCCGCGGTCGGCACCGGCCTCAGCCGGCGCGAAGCGTCGCGGCGCGCCCGCGCCATCCTGGAATGGATGAACTTCAGAGATAAGGCCTACGATCACGCGGATACATTGCCCTACGGCGACGAGCGCCGGGTCGGCATCGGCCGCGCGCTGGCGATGGCGCCGCACTTCGTCCTGCTGGACGAGCCCGCCGCCGGCATGAGCGACGCCGAGTGCGACGATCTCATGGCGCTGATCTCGCGCATTCCCGGCGATTTCGGCTGCGGCGTGCTGTTGATCGAGCACAACATGCGCGTGATCATGGGGGTCTGCGACCGCATCCACGTGATCGACAGCGGGCGGACCATCGGCGAAGGGACGCCGCAGGAGATCCAGGCGAATCCGGCGGTGATCCGCGCCTACCTCGGCTCGCGGTCGGAGTAGGGCGATGCTTGAGGTCGACAACATCAGCGTGAGTTATGGCCGCATCCCGGCGGTGCGCGGCGTCAGCCTCGCCGTGGACGAGGGCGAGATCGTAACCTTGGTCGGCCCCAACGGCGCCGGCAAGTCGACCACGCTCATGACCATTGCCGGCGCGCTGACGCCCACCGAGGGCACCGTGCGGCTCAATGACGAGGTGATCGTGGGCAAGGGGCCGGAGAACATCGCGCGCCTCGGCGTTTCCTTCGTGCCCGAGGGCCGCCATGTCTTCACCCGGCTCACGGTGGAGGAGAACATCCGCCTCGGCACCGACATGCGCTCCGACAAAAGGCAGATCGAGGAGGACTTCGAGCGCGTGCTCTCCTACTTTCCCTTCATGCGCGATCGCTTGTCGACGCCGGGCGGCAAGCTCTCGGGCGGGGAGCAGCAGCAACTCGTGATCGGGCGCGCGCTGATGACGGCGCCCAAGATCATTCTGGTGGACGAGCCCTCCCTCGGCCTCGGGCCGCTCATCGTCGACAAGGTCTACGAGATCCTGCAGTCGCTGCGCGAGGCCGGAAACACGCTGCTGGTGGTAGAGCAGAGCACCCACCGCGCGCTGGAGAACGCCGACCGCGTCTATGTGCTGCGCAGCGGGCAGATCGAGCTCACGGGCCGGAGCGACGAGCTCACCGACGAGGAGCTGGAGCGCGCCTACTTCGGCTTCGAAGAAGCCGCCGATAGCGAGGACGTCCACTTCTGAGAGGGGCGAAGCCCCTGCCAGGGGCGTCGGCGGTCGCCTCTCATCTCCCCGGCTCCCCTACTGGCCGGGCGAGCCACGTGCATCGCAATTCGGGCTAGGGCGCGGGCCGGGCGCCGAAGATCGCGGTGCCGATACGGACGTGGGTGGCGCCGAGCGCAATCGCAGTCCGGTAATCGGCCGACATCCCCATGCTGAGCTTGTCGAGGCCGTGGCGCGCGGCGAGCTCCTGCAGCAGCGTGAAGTGGGGGGCGGGGTCCTCGGCGGCGGGCGGGATGCACATGAGCCCGACCACCGGCAGAATCAGGTCGTCTCGGCACTGCGTGAGCAGCGCATCGAGTCCATCCGGCAGTACGCCGGCTTTCTGCGGCTCGGCGCCCGTGTTGACCTGAATGAAGCAGTCAGGGCGCTTCCCCTGTCTATCCATCTCGCGGGCTAGCGCTGTCGCGAGCCTCGGCCGGTCGATGGCGTGGATAGCGTCGGCGACCGCCACCGCATCGCGCGCCTTGTTGGTTTGCAGCGCGCCGATGTAGTGAAGCACCGCGCCGGACCATTCGGCGCGGAGCGCGCGCCACTTCTCGCCCGCCTCCTGCACCCTGTTCTCGCCGTAAGTGGTATGGCCGGCGGCGAGCGCAGGCAGGATGCGGCTCGGGGGGTGTCCCTTGGAGACGGCGATCAGCGTAATCTCGCCCGCGTCGCGCCCGGCGGCCCGCGCCGCGTCCTGGACCTCGGCGGTGACGGCGGCCAGATTGGCCGCGACATCGACTGCCGGCGGGCCGTCTGAGGCAGGAGCGGGAGATGCGTGGGCCATGGGAGCCTGAGTCGAGCGAGCGATGGGAACGCTAGCAGAGGCGGCAGCGAGCCTCAAACATGCGGCAGAGAGCCCGTTGCCGGCGCTCATCCTGATGACCGACGAGGTACGGCTCGCCGATCCGCTGCCGGCTGCCCGCGCGCTGCCGGCGGGAAGCGCCATCATCCTGCGCCACTACGGCGTACCGGAGCGCGCAATGCTCGCCCGCCGGCTCGCCGCCGTCGCGCGCCGGCGCGGGCTCGTTCTGCTGGTGGGGGAGGACCCGGCGCTCGCGCGGCGTGTGGGCGCGGCAGGCGTCCATCTGCCTGAGCGCGCCATTCGTCGAGCGGGCGCGGTGCGCTGGCAGCGGGAATGGCTGGTGACCGCCGCCGTCCATTCCCCTGCGGCGCTGCGCGCGGCCGCGGCCTGCGGCGCAGACGCGGCTCTGCTCGCCCCGGTCTTCACCACCGCGAGCCACCCGGATGCCCGCGCCCTCGGCCTCCATCGCTTCGCGGCGCTCGTGCAGGCGAGCCCGCTTCCGGTCTATGCGCTGGGCGGCATCGACGGCGGCCGTGCGCGCTTGTTGCGGGGCAGCGGGGCGGTCGGAATCGCCGGCATCGGTGGGCTTGTACCAGGGGCGCCGAACCGCGGGTAAGCGCGGCTAAAGGGCCGGTGGCCCGCCTTCGAGTGGGATGATCTCCACCGCCGTGCCTTGCGCCGCCGGCGGCGCATGGGGCGGCCGGACCACGAGGCATTGCGCTTTCACCAGCAGCGAGAGCATCGAGCTGTCCTGCTTCGCGAACGGCGTGGCGATCAACGCACCGCTCTCGTCCCGCGTGAGCGTCGCGCGCAGGTAGTCTTCGCGCTCGTCGTTCTCCCCGACATCGGCACCGAGGCTCGCGCGCTGCACGACCGGCTGGTTGCCGTCGTCGGTGCCGAGCATCCGCGCCATCGCCGGCCTCAGGAAGATCAGCGCGCATACGAGGGACGAGACCGGGTTGCCGGGCAGGCCGAGCAGGCGGGTGCCGCCGACGGTGCCGAACATCAACGGCTTGCCGGGCCGCATGGCGATCTTCCAGAAGTCGAGGGCAAGCCCTTCGTCCTTGAGGGCGTCGCGGATCAGGTCGTGCTCGCCCACCGAAGCGCCGCCGGTGGTAATCAGCAGGTCCGCGCCGCGCGCGCCGGCCGCGAGATGCACGAGGGAGTCCTCGTCGTCGCGGGCGATGCCGAGGTCGATGGCCTCGCCGCCGCAGCCTTCCACCACCGCTCTGAGGGCGTGCGTGTTGGAGCTCACGATCTGGTTGGCACCCAGCGGCTCGCCGGGCATGACGATTTCGTCGCCGGTGGCCAGCAGGGCGATGCGCGGCTTGCGGCGGACCGTGAGCCACGGCTGGTTCATGGCGGCGGCGAGCCCGATGGCGCGCGCATCCAGCCGCGTGCCGGCCGGAACGCCTACCTCGCCCGCCCGAAAGTCGAGCCCGGCCGGGCGGATGTAGCGGCCTGCCGGCGCGCCTGCGCTCACAGTGATCCGATCGCCGTCGGCCAGGGTGTTCTCCTGGATCACGATGGTGTCGGCGCCCTCCGGCACCGGCGCACCGGTAAAGATGCGCACGGTCTCGCCGGGGCCGAGCGTCCCCTTGAAGCGCGCACCGGCGGGCACGCTGCCGATCTGGCGCAGCGTGGTAGGCGGGTCTGCGACATCGGCGGCGCGGGCCGCGTAGCCGTCCATCGCCGAGACGGCGAAGGGGGGCTGCGTGATGCGGGCGACGACGTCTGCCGCAAGCACGCGGCCGTGGCCTGCGGCCAGCGGCACGGTCTCCGCCGGCAGCGGCGAAAAGGCGGCGGTGATCCGGGCGACCGCCTCAGCAACCGGAATCATTGCTCACGGTGCCCGGAATTCGCCCGACCGGCCGCCCGCCTTGTGGGTGAGCCGCACATCGGTGATGCGCATGCCGCGATCCGCGGCCTTGCACATGTCGTAGACGGTGAGCGCGGCGACGCTGGCTGCGGTCAGCGCTTCCATCTCGACCCCAGTGCGCGCGGTGATGCGGCAGCTTGCCTCGATATCAACCGCACCCGCCGCCTCGTCGCAGGCGAGGGTCACGTCGACGGCACTGAGCGCGAGCGGATGGCAGAGCGGGATCAGGTCCGCGGCGCGCTTGGCGGCCATGATGCCGGCGAGGCGGGCGACGCCCAGCACGTCGCCCTTGGCGACGCCGCCTTCGGCGATCAGGCGCACGGTCTCGGGCTTCATCAGCACCCGCGCCCGCGCCGTTGCCCGGCGCTCGGTCACCTCCTTCTCGGTGACGTCCACCATGCGCGCCTTGCCCTCGGCGTCGATGTGGGTGAGCCGTGCCATCGCTCAGCCCTCCGCCGCCTGCGCCGCGGCGGGCACGGGGGCGAGCAACGTCGCCGTCGCCGCCGCGACATCGGCCTGGCGCATGAGGGATTCGCCGACCAAGAAACGGCGCACGCCAAGCGCCGTCATGCGCGCGATGTCGGCCGGGCCGTGAAGCCCGCTTTCGCAGACGACGGGCGGCCCGTCGGCCGCCAGCGGCGCGAGGCGCTCGGTGGTCGCGAGATCGACTTTCAGGGTCTTGAGGTTGCGGTTGTTGATGCCGAGCAGCGAGGCGTTGAGAGGGAGGGCCCGCCAAAGCTCTTGCTCGTCGTGAACCTCCACCAGCGTGTCCATGCCGAGTTCGTACGCCGCCGCCGCAAGCTCGGCGGCCTGTCCGTCGTCGAGAGCAGCCATGATGAGCAGGATGCAGTCCGCGCCCAGCGCCCGCGCCTCCACCACCTGATAGGGGTCGAGCATGAAGTCCTTGCGGAGCACGGGGAGCGAGACTGCCGCGTGCGCCTCCATGAGATACCGGTCTTCCCCCTGGAAGTAGTCCTTGTCCGTCAGCACGGAGAGGCATGCCGCGCCGCCGGCGGCGTAGGCGGCGGCCAGCGCCGGCGGGTCGAAATCGGCACGGATCAGGCCCTTGCTCGGCGAGGCCTTCTTGAGCTCGGCGATGAGCGCCGGGCGGCCCTTGTCCGCGACCGTACCCAGCGCTTGAGCGAAGCCGCGCGGCGGCTCGGCCGCCTGCGCGCGTTCCGCCAGTGCTGCCTGGGAGACGGCCCGCTTGCGGGCGGCGACGTGGTGACGCTTGTCGTCGCAGATCTTCGCGAGGACGTCGCTCATCGGCCGGCGCCTCCCTGGGCCTCGGCGCGCGCGCCCCGGCCGCTGATCTCGACCAGCCGGTCGAGCGCGGTCTGAGCACTGCCGCCGTCGATCGCCTCGGCGGCCACGCCGATGCCCTCCCGCAGATCGACCGCGCGCCCGGCAACGACGAGCGCGGCGGCGGCATTGAGCAGCACGATGTCGCGCGCGGGGCCTGGTTCGCCGGCGAGCACGGCGCGAACGATGCCGGCGTTGGTCTCCGGATCGCCGCCCTTGAGGTCCTCGGCAGCCGCGCGCGGCAGGCCCGCGTCCTCCGGCGAGACCTCGAAGCGGCGGATCGTGCCGCCATCGAGCTCGACCACGGCAGACGGGCCCGTGGTGGTCAGCTCGTCGGTGCCGTCGCTGCCGTGGACGACCCAGACGCGCTCGGAGCCGAGATTGCGCAGCACCTCGGCCATCGGGCCTGTCCACTCGGGGTCGAACACGCCGATCACCTGGCGCTTCGCGCCGGCCGGGTTCGAGAGCGGGCCCAGCAGGTTGAAGACTGTGCGCGTGCCGAGCTCGATGCGGGTGGGCCCCACGTGGCGCATGGCGCCATGGTGCCGGGGCGCCATGAGGAAGCCGATCCTGGCCTCCCACAAGGCCTCGCGGACCAGCCCCATGTCCGCGTCGATGGTCACGCCCAGGGCGGCGAGCAGGTCGGCCGAGCCCGAGCGCGAAGAAAGCGCCCGGTTGCCGTGCTTGGCGACCGGCACGCCGCAGCCTGCGGCCACCAGGGCGGCCGCGGTCGAGATGTTGAAGGTGCCCTTCGCGTCGCCGCCGGTGCCGCAGGTGTCGATGGCGCCCTCGGGCGCGTCGACGCTGAGCGCGCGGGCGCGCATGGCCTGCGCGCCGCCGGTGATCTCGTCGACCGTCTCACCCCGCACGCGCAGCGCCATGAGAAAGCCGCCCATCTGGGCAGGCGTCGCCGCGCCCTCCATCATCGCGTCGAAGGCGGCACGCGACTCATCGACGGTGAGCGACGCGCCGGTCGCGACACGCCCGATGAGCGCCTTGAAGTCGGTGGAATCCGTCATGGAGGTCAGAAGCCCGCTCGCTCCACCACCGGTATCGGGCGACACCGCCCGGCCGATTCGCCCCGTGTTATAGCCGGTTCTCGACGAAACGCCATGCGGCGTGGGCGCTGCCGGCCGAGGTGGGCATCCACCGCGGCCTCAGGGCTCGGGGTAGGCGTCGAAGGCGATGCCGATGCGCTCGCCCGGTCCGTCGAATGGCAGCGTCCCGTGAAAGACATAGGACGGGAAGAGCAGCGCCGTGCCGGCGTGCGGGGGAAGGCTGACGCAACGGAAGGTGCTCCCTTCCGGCACGTCGTGGTCGGGGCGGCCGAACTCGAGCCAGCCGCCGCGTTCCGTGCTCTCGGCACCGATCTGCGGGGGCACCGCGACGTAATAGACCCCGCTCAGCCACGCGCTCTCGTGAATGTGCGGCGGGTGCCGCCCGCCTGCGGTCAGGATGGAGGCGATCAGCGTGAGGCGATAGCGCCGGGGGATGCGGGCCAGAAAGGGGCTCTCCGGGTCAGCCGTGAGGGTCTCCCTGTAGGCGTCGATTGCCGCACGCAGCGCGCGCTCCAGGCCGCGGATGGGGGGGCTCGGCTCGGTCAGCAGATCCTGGGTTACCGCACCGTTGCGGGTCACGCGGTTGGGCGGCTCCCAGACCAGGGAGGGCGCCTCACGCACGGCCGTCGCAAGCGCTTCGTTGAAAGCCTCGATGCCGCCGCTGCCGGGCGGCGGCGTGAGTGAGACCCGGGTCACGAAGCGATCGAAGTCGTAGAGCCCGCTGCCGGCGTCGCCATTGCCCCCCATCTGCTCGGCGAGCGCGCGGGTCGCCAGCGCGTTCTGGCAGAATGGGTTTATGGCGAGCGCGGCGGCGCAGGCGGCAAGCGCGCGGTCCACCGCGCCGAGGGCGAGATGGGTCCGCGCCAGCCGGTGATGCGCCTGCAGATCGTAAGGGTCGAGGGCGATGGCCTTGCGATAGGCCGTCGCAGACTCTTCGACCATGCCTGCCGCGCTGAGCGCGTTGCCGAGATTGGTATGGGCGTTGGCGTAGTCGGGGCGGAGCGCGACGGCGCGCTCCAGCACGGTTTGGGCGTCGGCGGTCTGTCCGGTCTCCAGGAGGAGGATGCCGAGGCTGTTGTGCGCTTCGGCGTAAGTGGGCGCCGCGTCGGTCGCCTGGCGCAGCAGCGCAGCCGCCTCGTCGAAGCGGCTGCACCGGTAGCGGGCGATGCCGGCGAAATGCAGGACACTCGGGTCCTCCGCCCCGTCGCCCGCCAGCAGTTTGGAGAGGAGCTGGTCGGCCCGATGGGGGCGGCCTTCCTTCATGTGGCGTGCGGCGCGAGCGAGGACATCCCTGTGCGCGACACCCTTGGTGCCCGCGCGGGCGCCAGCGGCGTTGGCCGCCGATTGCCGTCGTCTCGCTCTCCGGTTCATCGTGCCTGCCGCCCCGTCCGGGCGGTGCGGCGCTCTCTCAGACCGAGCAGGGCCGCTTTCGTCTCCGCCTGGCCGCGCCCCGAGACCGTCAGCGGGCGGTCAGGCCGACGTTGATCATCGGCGTTTCCATGGCCGAGCCGAGGATGATCATCAGGGCCAGGAAAACCCAGAACACGTTGTCGGCGCAGAGTTGAAGGATGCGCTTGACCTTGAGGTTCATCACCGCCGCTCTCCCTGTCGCCGTCGCCCGCCGGCACCATGGGCCGACAGGGCCATGATTCCAAGTGAGCGGGAAGAACGCAACCACCCCGCAGACATGGTTTCCAATACGAATTTCGTAGCCTACTAAGGCAAATTACGTAATTCTCGTAAATGGGCTGTCACTCAGTTGACATTATCGTTGAACGCGAGGGATTATCGCCGGCATGGACGTACTTGGTCGCCGCAGCGGCGGGTCATGCACGGCCCGTCGAGTGTTGTGACACCAGCGAATTGCAAGGGAGACCTCGAACATGCGTGTCAACAGACGGACCATCCTCAAGGGAGCGTTGGCGGGGACGGCCGGCGTCGCGGCCGGATTCCCGCACATCTATGTCAAGGACTTCGGGCAGGCCTGGGGCGCGAAGCCCTGGATCTACAATGACGAGCCCATCAAGGTCGGCATGCTGTGGTCGCAGACCGGCAACCTTTCGGTGGTCGAGAACGATTCCACCCAGGTCTCGCTCTACGCAGTCGACGAGATCAATGCCGCGGGCGGCATCGCCGGCAAGATGGTCGAGCCGGTGGTGGTCGATGCCAAGTCCGACATCAAGGTCTATTCGGAGAAGATCACGCAGCTCATTCTCCGCGACCGCGTGGTGTCGGTGCATGGCAGCTACACCTCGGCGAGCCGGCGTGCGGTCATGCCGATCGTGATGAAGTGGGACCACCTCTACTACTACCCGACCTGCTACGAGGGCCGGGAGTGCATGCAGAACATCATCAACACCGGGCCGCTGGCGAACCAGCACTCCTATGACCTGGTGCCGTTCATGGTGGAGAACTTCGGCCCCAAGACCTACCTGGTCGGCTCCAACTACATCTGGCCGAAAGAGTCCAACAAGAACGTCAAGGTCTGGCTGGAGCGGGCCGGCGGCGAGGTGCTGGGCGAGGACTACATCCCCCTCGGCGGCTCCGAGTTCGCGCCGGTCTTCAACAAGATCCGCCAGCAGCAGCCCGACTGGATCATGTCGACCGTGGTCGGCGACTCCGACATCGCGCTGCACCGGCAGTTCCTGCAGGAAGGCTTCAAGTCCGACAAGACGCCGATCGCATCGCTTACCACCGGTGAGATCGAGACCCGCGCCATGGGCAACGAGGCCGGCGCCGGTCACTTCCTGTCTGCGCCTTACTTCCAGACGCTGCAGAACCCGACGAACGAGAAGTTCGTGGAGGGGTATCTCTCGAGCCAGTACGGCGGCGGCGGCGTCACCCACTACAACATGGAAGAGACCTATCTCGGCATCTACGTGTGGAAGAAGGGTGTCGAGCGGGCTCTCGAGGAGACCGGCGGCGACTGGGAAGCGATCACGCCGCGCATGATCCGCGACGTCAGCGGCAACTGGCGCGACCAGGGCCCGGTGACGCTCAGCGACGAGGAGAGCCCGGAGGGCAAGGTCTGGATCGACCCGGACAACTTCAACATCTGGCTCAAGCCCAAGATCGGCCAGTGCGGTGCGGACGGCCAGTTCACCATCGTGCGCCAGGCCGACGAGCACGTCGGGCCGGATCCCTACGCGATCTATCCCGAGCGCGGCGTCTGCAAGGCCGACGGCCTGCACCGTCCGGACGGCACGATTCAGAAGGACGTTCTGTAAGAGACCTGTTCGATCTGGTAGTGTCGGGGCGGAGGGTCAATCTCTCCGCCCCGTCGTTCCCCGGCGGGGAGTGGCGGTCGACCGACCTCTCGGGTATGTATCCGCGAGGCGCCGCCAATTGAGCGAGACAGGGATAGAAGCGGGACTCATTCATGAGCGTCCACGATTTCTGGACACCCTTCGCCGCTGAACCGTTCATTAATGCGCTGATTATCGGGCTCAGCCTGGCCAGCATCTGGCTGGTCGCTGCGCTCGGGCTCACCATCATTTACGGCACCATGGGCGTCATCAACATGGCCCATGGCGAGTTCATCATGCTGGGCGCCTACTTCACCTGGATCCTGCAGTATTTCGGCGGGTTCCCCTGGCTGCTCTGCCTGCCGATCTCCTTCATTGTCGTGGGCTTCATCGGCTGGCTGGTCGAGCGCGGACTCATACGACACTTGTACGACCGACCATTGGACACGCTCCTCGCGACATGGGGCGTATCCTTGGTCTTCATCCAGAGCATCCGGCTGATCTTCGGCGGCGAGCCGCAATACGTCGAGGTGCCCGACTGGCTGACCAGCGTGATGACGATCGACTTCGTCCACGTGCCGTGGATCAGGATCTTCATCTTCTTCGCGGCGCTGGCGCTGGTCGCCATGACGTGGGCGATCCTGTTCAAGACCAATATCGGCATCCAGGTTCGCGCGGTGATGCAGAACCCGCAGATGGCGGCGTCCTTCGGCATCAATTCGAACCGGGTCTACGGCCTCACCTTCGCCTACGGGGCGGGCCTCGCGGGAATCTCGGGCTCCATGTTCGCGGGCCTGAAGACGATCTTCCCGGACATGGGGCTCGGCTACGTGGTCGAGGCGTTCCTGGTGGTGGTGACGGGCGGCGGCGAGCTGTTCGGCAGCCTGGCGACCGCCGGCATCATGGGCGAGATGTTCTCGATCTTCTCCTACTTCACCAACGACACCTTCGCCCGCTTCGTGCTGTTCATCCTGATCGTGATCTTCCTGCGCTTCCGTCCGCAGGGGATCTTCGCGCCCAGCATGGCGCGGCGCTAGGGCAGGGTGAGCGTCATGCTGTTGGAAAGGTTGAAACTGGAGCCGACGGGGCAGCGGCAGAACCTCTATCACGACAAGCGCGCGCAGTGGGCGATGTACGTTGTCGCCTTCGGCGCGCTCGCCACGATTCCTGTGTTCATGGGCGACGACCCCTTCGCGCTGAACCAGTTCGCGCGCTACGGCGTCTTCGGCATGCTGGCGCTTTCGGTGAGCCTGGTGTGGGGCTTCGGCGGCATCCTGAGCCTGGGCCAGGGCATCGCCTTCGGCATGGCGGCCTACGGCATGGGCGCCACCATGCAGATGCAGTACCAGGACCCGGAGTACGATCCGATCCCGAGCTTCATGCTGACCAACGAGCTCGAGAAGCTGCCGACGGTGTGGGAGCCGTTCTGGCACACCGAGGTCGGGCTGATCCTGGCGCTCGGAATCCCGACCCTCTTCTTCGTCATCTTCGGCTTCCTGATGTTCCAGGCGCGCCTGGCCGGCGCCTTCGTCGCCATCATGACGCTCGCCATGCTCGGCGCCTGGTACAACATGGCCTACGACATGCAGCCGTTCACGGCGGGCTTCAACGGCATTTCGCCGCCCAGCTCGTTCCAGGCGTTCGGAGTCGACGTCGACCCCTACAGCAGCATGATCTACTGGGTGGCGCTCGGTGTCCTGGCCGCGCTGACGCTCGGGACCAAGGCGCTGCTCGCGAGCAAATTCGGCACCATAATTCAGGCGATACGCGACGACCCCGAACGCGCACGCTTCCTCGGCTACAACGTCGCCTTCTATCAGGTGACGGTGTTCACGATCTCCGGCCTCATCGCCGCGATCGCCGGCATCGTCTGGGTGATGATCGTCCAGTACGTCTCGCCGACGTCGCTCGAGATCTTCTTCAGCATCACCATGGTGATCTGGGCCGCCGTCGGCGGCAGGCTCTCGCTGTTCGGCGCGATCTTCGGCGCCATCTTCATCAACACCATCCAGAGCTACGTGGGTGACGAGTTCCAGGCCGCCTGGTTCGTGATCCTCGGCACCATCTTCATCGTCGTTGTGCGCTTCCTGCCGAAGGGCATTGCCGGCCTGTTCGAGACGATTGTCGGCCTCGTCCCCTACCGGGGCCGCGCGCCGGCTCAGCCGACTCTCGGCCCGCGGCGGGCGTCGGACTAGGAGGGCGTGGAGGTGGCTGCCATTCTGGAAGTCACGGGCGTGACCAAGGCCTATGACGAGTACAAGGTCGTCGACGATTTCAGCTTCCAGGTCGATGAGGGCGAGCTGCGCTGCCTGCTGGGGCCGAACGGTGCCGGCAAGACGACGACGATGGACCTGATCACCGGCCGTCAGAAGGTCACGGCGGGCAAGATCATGTTCCAGGGCCGCGACATTACCGGCCTGCCAGAGCACAGGATCTCCAAGCACGGCATCGGTCGCAAGTTCCAGGTGCCGGCGGTGTTCAGGGATCTCACCGTGCGCGAGAACCTGCAGGTCGCCAACAGCCGGAACACCAACCCCTTCGTCAACATGATCACGTTCCGCCAGCGCGCGGGGCGCGACCGGCTGAACGAGATCGTCGAGCTTGTCGGGCTGCAGGATCGGCTGGACGAGCTCGGCGGCAACCTGAGCCACGGCGAGACCCAGTGGCTCGAGATCGGCATGGTGCTGACCCAGGATCCCAAGCTCCTGCTCATGGACGAGCCCACCGCCGGCATGACCGAGCAGGAGACCCACCGCACCTCCGAAATCTTCAACCGGCTGAAGGGGACGCACACGCTGGTCGTGGTCGAGCACGACATGGCGTTCGTGCGCGAGATCGCCGACATCATCACGCTCATGCATCTGGGCAGGACGCTGGCGGAAGGCCCCATGCACGAGGTGGAGAACGATCCGAAAGTGCGCGAGGTCTATCTCGGCGCCGAGGGCATCAGCGATGCTGCTTGAGCTGGAAGGCGTCACCTCCTACTACGGCAAGACGCCGATCCTGCAGAACGTGAGCCTGGGCGTTGCCCACGGCCACTGCATGGCGGTGCTGGGGCGGAACGGCGTCGGCAAGACGACGCTGATGCGCACCATCATGGGGCTGACCACGCAAATGACCGGCGCGCTCAGGATCGCCGGCGAAGACGCGAGCGACATGCCCACGCACCGGCGCTCCGAGATCGGCATCGGCTACATCCCGCAGGGGCGCGGCATCCTGCCCAAGTTCTCGGTGCGCGAGAACATCCTGCTCGGGACCTTCGCCCGCAACGACAAGCGGCGGAAGATCCCCGACATGTGCCTCGACCTCTTCCCGTATCTCGCCGAGAACCTGGACAAGCGGGCGGGGCAGCTCTCCGGCGGCCAGCAGCAGCAGCTCGCGATCTCGCGCGCGCTCGCGACCGATCCGAAGATCTTGCTGCTCGACGAGCCGACGGAAGGCATCCAGCCCAACATCGTGCAGGAGCTCGAGGCCACGATCATGCGGCTCAACACCGAGGTCGGGCTCACGCTCGTGCTCACGGAGCAGCACATCAAGGTTGCGCGCGAGCTCTCACACGAGTTCGTCATCATGGACAACGGTCTGATCGTCGAGGGCGGCCCCATCGACGCATTGACCGACGAGGTCGTCGACAAGTACTTGACGATTTAGGCACAAGCGGGCCGAGGCAGTAGACGCGAGGGGGAACCCAGAATGATCCGTATTCCGCCGAAAGGCAGTCCCGATCGGGATCGTCTCATCGAGGAGCACAAGGCGTGCATCGAGTCCATGAAGGGCGTCGCCGGTTGCTCGATCCTGCGCTGCGCGACACCGGGTGATACGACCGAGATCAGCGGCGGCATTCACGAGGACTTCCAGCTCAACCGCGTGCTGCTGCGGATGCGGGCCCAGCCGGCGAAGGGCAAGCTCGTGGTGGTCTGCACCAAGATCGAGAAGGAGTGGCGCATCGCGCGCTGCTCCGGCATCCGGGGCGTGCCGCCGGAGTTCGTCTCCGACAAGGTGTACGACAACGAGCAGGACCCCCAGCACGACATCTTCCTGATGCGGCTCGACGAGTTCCCGGAGACCGACGGCTTCCCCGAGCACTTCCACCAGGGCTGGAAGCGCCGGGACGACAACTGGGCTGCGTCCTAGGGCGCAGGCCCAGGCGATCATTCCGGGGTTCCACGCGGTAACCGATCAGGACGCGCGAGCGGCCGCCAGGGCCCGCGCGACTTAAGGGGGAGAGACACCCGATGGCTTGGATGAGACTGACGGGATATGCGGACAAATTCGGCGTCCATCCCGGCGACACGATCCGCTTCTATGTGAATTGCGACGGGCCGAAGAGCTACGACGCCCAGCTCGTGAAGATGATCAACGGCGACACCAACCCGCGCGGGCCGGGCCTGATCGAGCGCAAGCGGCGGGCGTCGCTCAACGGCAGCTACAAGGGCCGCCGTCAGGTCATCCACAGCGGCTCCTACGGCTGCGTGGAGGACAATTCGCAGCTCCGCGTCCAGAGCTTCACCCTGCAGTGCTGGGTCTGGCCCACCACGCCCAAGACCCATCCCAAGTACTGGAAGCACGGCGCCCAGGGCCTGGTCACCAAGTGGCACAGGAACCGGGGCTACGGCCTCTTCATCAACGAGGACGGCTGCGCCGAGCTCCGCATCAACGGCAAGAAGGTCACCACGGGCGCGCCGCTGCGCGACCATGCATGGCACTTCCTCGCCGCGACCTACAACGCCGAGACGGGTCAGGCGATCCTCTATCACGAGCCGCAGGTGGTCTACGCCCTCGACCCCGTAATCAGGCCCGCGAAGGAGAAGATCGCAGGGCCGGTCAGGCATGACGGGAGCCCCGCGGTCATCGCCGGCTACACCGGTGCGCACAGCGACGATCCCACGGCGCAGTCGTCGGTGCCGGCGGGCATCATCATCAACGGCCACTACAACGGGAAGATCGACGGCCCCCGGATCTGCAATCGCGCGCTAAGCCGCGAAGAGATCGAGACCATGAAGCTCGGCGCCCAGCGCGGCATGACCGAGCGGCGCAACTCCGGCCCCACCGGCGCGCTCTCGGAGACCATCGTCGCCGCCTGGGACTTCTCGGACGGCATCAACACCATCGTCGGCAAGGACCACGGGCCCTACCTGCTCGACGCGCAGATCGTCAACTGCCCGACCCGGGCCATGACCGGCCACAACTTCTCCGGCAACAACTTCGACTGGAAGCATGCGCCGCAGGAGTACGGCGCGATCCACTTCCACGACGACGATGTGGACGATGCGCGCTGGGAGGTCGATTTCGAGTGGACCGTGCCTGCGAACTACGAGAGCGATTCCTACTGCGTGAAGCTCACCACTGACGAAGGCGACGAGGACTACATCCCGTTCTTCGTCGTGCCGCGACCCGGCGAGGAGCAGGCCAAGATCGCGGTGATGATGCCGACGATCAGCTACATGGCCTACGCCAACGAGCATCTCGCCAACAACGCGGGCGGGGCGGAGCTGCTGGTCTACCGCGTGCCGATCATGCAGCACCAGAACATGTTCCTGGCCGAGCACCGCGAGTACGGCGGCTCGATCTACGACACGCATACGGACGGCAGCGGCCTCTGCCTCTCGTCGAGGCTGCGGCCCATTCTCAGCATCCGGCCGCAGTACGACCACTTCCTGATGCAGGCGCCCTGGCAGTACCCGGCCGACCTGCATCTGATCTACTGGCTCAACCAGCTGGGCTACAAGTACGACGTCATCACCGACGAGGACGTGAACTACGACGGCCTCGCGCGGCTGGAGAACTACAACGTCGTGATCACGGGCTCGCATCCGGAGCACAACTCCGGGCCGCAGCTCGACGCGATCCACGACTACACCCAGCGCGGCGGCCGGTTCATGTACATGGGCGCGGACGGCTTCTACTGGATCCACTCCTACCATCCGGCCTACGACCATCTCGGCCGCGGCATCGTCACCGAGATGCGCCGCTGCGAGTCCGGCATCAGGACCTGGCGGGCCGATCCCGGCGAGTACTATCACCAGTCGACCGGCGAGCTCGGCGGCATGTGGCGCTATCGCGGGCGCTACCTGCACTCGGTCGCCGGCACCGGCATGTCGTCGGAAGGCTTCGACATTTCCAGCTACTACTCGCGGACGCCCGAGAGTAACGACCCGCGTGTCTCGTGGGCCTACGAGGGCATCGGCTACGACGAGAAGATCGGCAACTTCGGCCTGGTCGGTGGCGGTGCAGCGGGCACCGAGCTCGACATCGTCGACACTCTGCTCGGCTCGCCGCCGCACACGCTGATCACCGCGACCTCGGCGGGGCGTCATACCGAGGGCTATCTGCTGGTGATGGAAGACTTCGGCTTCAACCAGCAGGGCCTCGACGGCACCCAGCACCCGCGCGTGCGCTCGGATATCGCCTATCACGAGACGCCCAACGGCGGCGGGTGCTTCGCGTTCAGCTCGATCGCGTTCTGCGGGTCGCTGCCGTGGAACAACGGCGACCCCGAGAAGAACAACATCTCGCGGCTGGTGAAGAACGTGCTCGACCGCTTCTCGCAGGACGGCCCGCTGCCGCCGCCGCCGCGCAGCGCGATCAAGCATCGTGGCCGCGCCGATTACGATCCGCCGCTCAACAAGAAGCGGAAGTAGCATCTCGCGGCAGGCACGGACGGGGCGGGTGGTGCGCCCGCCCCAACCCGGCGCGGCCGAGGGTCTGGCCCGATGACGATGCGGCCCGATCTCGACTATGTGGACGAGGGCGTCGATCTTCAGGATCCCGCCCTCTACAAGCCGTCGCGCGCACGCTTCGGCAAGGCCAGCATCCTCACGCCGATCGCATACCGCTCCAAGGTCTTCGCCGACCTCGAGGACGAGAAAATCTGGACCCGGAGCTGGATCTGCATCGGCTCGCAGCGCGATATTCCCAATATCGGGGACCTTCTGCCGTATACGGTCGGCAACCACGGCGTCCACGTGCAGCGCGGCAAGGACGGACTGACCGGGCGCTACAACCTCGCGCAGCACGGCGGTTGCCGCTTCGTGCCGACGCAGTGCCAGACCGGCTCGAAGACCCGGTGCTCGTTCACCTCATGCGGCTACAGCCGCGATCGCGGGGTGATCGCCGCCGACGAGCTCGGCGACGACACGCCGACCATGCGCCAGTATCTCGGCTACCGGCCCGAGCGGCTGCTGCCGGTGACGGTGGATAGCCACGGGCCGCTCCTCTTCGTCAATCTCGACCCCGAAGCTGCGCCGCTCGCCGAGCGGCTCGACGGTGCCGCTGAGGCCCTTGCCCTCGACGCCGCCGCGGGGTGGGAGGATGCCGAGAGCTTCTGGGTCGAGTACGAGGCCAACTGGAAGCTCCTCGGCCGCGCGCTGCTCCGCTCGCTCGCGCCCAAGGCCAAGCCCGCGAAGAAGGGGGGCGCCGACGCCATCGTGCTAAGGGCGGACGCTGATTATTCCGGCGCGCCCGCGACGGTGTTCTGGCTGCTGCCCAACTTGATCCTGCTGCGTGGGGAAGACCACGCGCTGAGCATCGCGCTGCAGCCCACCGCGCTCGAGGAGACGCTAGTGCGGGTCAGGGTCAGCGGTGCCCGGCCGATCGAGCCCGCACATGTAGACGCATTGCGCGCGGCACTCGACGAGGCCGGCAGCACGGCCGCGACGCTACAGGACGAGCTGGCCCGGTTCGGGACCCCTTCGAAGCCGAAGACAAGCCTCGACTCACTCCCGCTCGAAGAGGACCGCGCCGCCCACCTGCTCCAGGCTTACGTAATCGCGCGGGTGCTGAAGCGCCACGAGGTCCACTGGTCGGGCCCGCTCTACGCGGCCGCCACGCGCTGATGGTCTTCAGCGTTCAGCAGATCAAGTACGAAATTCTCGCCTACATGAAGGAGTTCGGCGGGGACTTTGGCGACTACTACGTCGGAATCGCGGCGGACCCGAAGAAGACCCTGCTCGAGGTTCACAAGGTGGACGAGGCCGCCGACCCCTGGATCTACAAGCAGGCGCTCACCTTCTACGCCGCGCAGACAGTTCAGGATTACTTCCTGCGCCGGCTCAAGGCCGACGGCGAGCCGGTGCTCGACGGCGACGAGGATACGGACTGCGTCTATGTCTACAAGAAGAGCGAACGGACTGTCCCGTAGCGGGCGGCTCCGCGCGGCGCCCCGCGCGCAGCGGGAGAGCGACGCCATCGAAGAGGGGCGGCGCGCCTATATGGCCCGCGACTTCGCCGGGGCGCGGGCGCTCTGGCTGCCGCTGGCCGAGGCCGGCAATGCCGAGGCGCAGGCCTGGGTCGGTTCGCTCTACGCCAATGGCGACGGCGTCGAGGCCGACGCGGCGGCGGCATTCGCCTGGTACCTCAAGTCGGCCGAGGGCCGGAACGTGCTGGCCCAGAGCAACGTCGGCGCGATGTACGCCATGGGCAACGGCGTCGCCAAGGACATGGCGGAGGCGGTGCGCTGGCTGCGCCGCGCGGCCCGCGGCGGCGATGCCAACGCCCGCTTCAACCTCGGCGTGCTCTACAGCCAGGGCAACGGCGTGCCGCAGAACCACGCCCGAGCCGCCGAGTGGTATCGCAAGGCGGCGGAAACCGGGCACTATCAGTCCCAGGCTCGCCTCGGCCATATGTACCTGGCGGGCGAGGGGGTGAAGAGAGACCGCGTTCAGGCCTTCCTGTGGCTCTCGCTTGCTGCCCGGCATGGCATCGGCAGCGCGCTCACCGCGCTGGAGGCCGTGGTCAAGGAGATGTCGTCGGACGAGAAGGCGCAAGGCATGCGTCTCGTCGCCCACTGGCGCGGCAAGGCCGCGAGCGACGCCGACGTGATTATCGATCCGGTACCGGTCTGACGGTTGCGCTAGCCTGACCCGGCCGGCGCGGGTGTTGTGCAGGCGAAGCGGTCGATCACCCCGGTCTTGTCGTTCACCACGATCTCGAAGGACGCTTCGGTGAGCTCGCTCCAGAGTTCCGATTCCTTGGTCGGGCAGGCGTTGTGCGGCCCGATCTCGCCCGGTGTGGCTGCCTCGCCGTGGCGGATCGAGCGGATGCCGGGGGAAAAGAAGACCTCCACCTCGACCGGGCCCGTATCGGCCCGCACCGTATGGCCGGCCTCCCAGCCGGCCGGCAGGTCGTGGCTGCGGTAGTAGCGCTTGAGCCGTCGCACGGTGTCCTCGGGATCGACGGCCTCTTCGGCCCCGGGTGCTGCGGCCTGCTGCTCCGATTCGGTGCCGCCGCGGCGCAGCTGCTGGCCGGTCTCGTAGACGATCACGAACAGCAGAAGTATCCCGATGATGATGCCGTAGCGAAGCCATCGCCGCTTCGACGGTGGCTTGGCTACGCGGCGTCGCCCCACGATGTTTCCGTCGCTTTCGAGTAAGATCGCCGACTCTCAGGCGCAGGATAGCGTTCGCGGTCAGGGGAGTGAAACGATGCCGATCCCGCGGAACATTCAGGAGGAGCTCGAGAAGAGGGACGAGCTGATCCTGGCTCTGGAAATGATGGTTGTCGATCAGGCCTGCCGCCTGCTCGCCGCGGAGGCGGTGCTGCGCGAGCTCGTCCCGCCGAAGCGGAAGCCGTCGGCGGAGAAGATCGAGGCCCACATCGCCGAAGCTGGCGAGCGTTTTCGTCAGCGCTTCGAGGGCGAAAGCGTCGCGGGGTTCACCGATCGCGCAAAACGCATTGCAGCCGATCTGGTCGGGCGTTAGCGCGCGCCACCGCGCTCCGGCGCGGGTGCGATCGTGATGGCCGGCGATGCGCGCGCGACCTATCGGCGCATCGCGCGGTTCTACGACTTCCTCGATGCGTCGTTCGAGCGTAAGCGCTATGCACCGATCCGGGGCACGCTGTTCGCCGGGCTCACGGGGCGGATTCTGGATGCCGGCGTCGGGACCGGCCGAAACATCCCGTACTACCCCGCCGGCGCCGCAGTGGTGGGGATCGATCTCTCGCAGGCAATGCTCGCGCAGGCCCGCGCCCGGCGCGATGCGCTGGGCAGCGACGCGCCGCTCGCGGCGATGGATGTGCTCAGGACCGGCTTCGCCGATGCAAGCTTCGACGCCGTCGTCGCGAGCTTCGTCTTCTGCGTGCTCAGGCCGGATCAGCAGCAGGCAGCGCTCGAAGAGCTCGGGCGCATCGTGAGGCCCGGCGGCGAGATCCGCCTGCTCGACTACACCTGGTCCAAGAAGCCGGGGAGGCGGCTGATCATGCGGCTGTGGGCGCCCTGGGTGCGGTGGGCCTACGGCGCGGGCTTCGACCGCGAGCCGCACCGCCATGTCGAGCCCGCCGGCCTCGTGCTCGCCGAGGACCGCTTCCTGATCGACGATGTCGTGAGGTACGTGGTCGCCCGCCGTCCGCTCAATTCTGCTGGTTGAACAGGGCCGAGAGCGTGCCCTGGTTGACCGAGATATCGTGCCGGCCGTAGAGCGACGCCCGGTAGACATCCGTGAGATCGCCGCGCCAAGCGCGTGAAAGCTGATCGCGCAACCGGTCGCGCTCCTCGCCGGTCGCGCCCCGGCCGGCGTCGCTGACCTGGGTGAGCATCGCGACGGCCCACCCGTCGGCGGTCGGCGCCACGATCGGCTCCCGGCTGCCTTCGTTGCTCTCGAACAGGCCCTGAATCAACGCAAACGAGGTGTTCGGCTCGGCGCCCTGCCCATCGCGCCGCACGTTCTCGAGCGTGGTCACCCTGAACCCCGCGTCGCGGGCGGCCGCATCGAGGCCCTCGCCGGCCCTGACCCGGTCGGCCAGCGCATTCGCCACCCGCTCGGCGGCCCCTTGCTCCTCCGCGCGCACCAGCGCCGAACGCACCTGGCCCCGCACCTCCTCCAGGGGGCGCGGCGCGGGCTCGACCACCTCGTCCACCCGCAGGATGGCGAAGCTCCCGTCGCCGAGCTCGGTCTGGAGCGATTCGCTTCCCTCTGCCGTCTCGTAAACGAGCGTCAGAATGGCGTCGCGCTCGGTCAGCTCGACGAGCACTGGCGCCCCGCCCCGGTCGAGCCCGGTCCGGGTGATGCCGCTGACGACGATCGGCTCCACGCCGACCGCAGCAGCGCCCATCTCCAGCGAGGCGCCGCCGCCGAGCTCGTCCTCCAGCACGGTGGAGAGCCGGAAGAGACCCGCGCCCGCGAGGTCGAGCGCCATCTCGTCGTGCAGGTCCTGCTTCACCTCCTCGAAGCTCTGGCGCCGCGCCGGCTCCACGCTTGCCACCTTGAAGAGGTGCCAGCCGAACGAGGTCTGAAGCGGCTCGCTGACGGAGCCCTCGGAGAGGCGGAAGACCGCTTCGCTCACGCTCTTCAACGGGCCATCGGCCTCGAAATTGGGGATGGGCAGCACGCTCGCCCCGCGCCGGTCGAGGTCGTCGGCGACGGCGTCGAAGTCCTCGCCTTCCGCAAGCCTCTGCGCGCCTTCCCGAATCAGCGCTTCCTCCTGCGCGTTGATCTGCACCACGGCGCGCCGTTCCGGCAGCTCGAATTCGTCGATCCGGGCCTCATACTCGGCATAGACGTCCTCGTCGCTCAGCTCGATCTCCGAGACCATGGCTTCGGGCGTGAGGAGAACGAGCACCGCGCTGCGCCGCTCGGGCGCCATGAAGGATGTCGAGTTCTCCTCGTAATAGGCCTGGATGGCGGCCTCGTCCGGCTCGGTCAGGCCGCCGATGCCACGCGCGGTGATCAGGGCTAGCCGGGCGCTCCGCTCCTCCGCCCGGTAGCGGTGGAGGGCTTCGGTCATCGCTTCCGGCACGTTGCGATCACCGCCGACGGAGGTGAGGATCTGATCGCGGAGAAGGTCGATGCGAATCAGATCCTCGTACTCGGTCCGGGTCATGTTGTTGCGCTCGAGGACGAGATCGTAAAGCTCGGGGTCGAAGGCCCCTTGCTCGTTGGAGAAGGCCGGCGAGTCCTCGAGCTCCTGTCTGACGCTGAAGTTCGCCGCGCTCAGCCCGAGCCTGGCCGCCTCGGCGTCCAGCAGATACTCGCGGACGAGGATGTTGAGCACCTGGCCCGTGAGCCCGGCCCGGTGGGCCTCGTCGCGGGTCAGATCGGGACGGCCGGAGCGATCCCGCTCGCGCTGCAGGGCGCGCTGAAACTGGCGGTCGAACAGGACCGTGGGAACTTCGACCGCGCCCACCGTCGCCACGGCCGAGCGGCTGCCGCCGGTGAACACGTCATTGATTCCCCATGCCCCGAAGCTCAAGGCCAGGACGATGATGACGGCGCGGCTCGCCCACGACTTGGTAGCCTGGCGCATGGATTGCAGCATTGCGGATCCCGCCCGATGGTGGAGGCGCCCCCGAGCCAGCGCGGGGCGCGCGTTGCGCCGGATAATAGGTGCGGCCGTGCGCACCGGGCAACACGCAACCTGCCGTTCCGTTCACGATCCCGCTACCCCGCAGACCGGCCCTCTGCGCCTGGCCGATCCTTGCGGGTGATAGAGCGGGGTGGTCTCGCCCGCCGCGTGCACTTATGTACAGGGGGAGACGCACGAATACCCACAACTGCCGCGCAAGCCGATGCCGCCCCGACCGCTCCTCGTGGCCAACTGGAAGATGAACGGCCTCCATGCCGATGGGATCGCGCGCGCCAGTGCGCTCGCCGGCCACGCGGCGGGCGGCGACTGCGGCGGCGATATTGTCGTTTGTCCGCCGGCGACGCTGCTCTTCGCGCTCAGGGCCGTGTTCTCGGGCTCGCCGATCGAGCTCGGCGGGCAGGACTGCCACGCCACGCCGGAGGGCGCGCACACCGGCGACGTGAGCGCGCCGATGCTCGCCGATGCCGGCTGTGCCTACGTCATCGTCGGCCATTCGGAGCGCCGCGCCGGCCACGGTGAGGCTGACGAGACGGTGGCGGGCAAGGCGGCGGCGGCCCATGCGGCGGGGCTCGCCGCCATCGTCTGCGTCGGCGAGAGCGCGGTAGACCGCGACGACGGACGGGCGCTTGCGGTGATCGGCCGCCAGGTCGAGTGCTCCCTGCCCGCAGGCGCCACACCCGACAACACCGCGATCGCCTACGAGCCGGTCTGGGCCATCGGCACCGGCCGCACGCCGGCCCCGGCCGACATCGAGGCGGCGCACGCCGAAGTGCGCGCCGGCTGGGAGAGGCGATTTTCAGGGAGCGGTGCGGCGCTCCGCGTGCTATATGGCGGCTCCGTCACGGCGCGGAACGCGGGGGAGATCATGGCCGCGCCGGGGGTCGACGGTGTACTGGTCGGCGGTGCCAGTCTCTCTGCGGACACGTTCTGGCAGATTTGCCAGGCGTGCCGCTGAATCCGCCCGGAATTAGCGGCGAGGAGCGGCAGTGGAAACGATCTTGCTCGTGATCCTGATCATCATCGCAATTGCGATGATCGGGCTCGTGCTGCTCCAGCGGAGCGAGGGCGGCGCGCTCGGCATCGGCGGCCCCGGCGCGATGTTCTCAGCGCGCGGGACGGCGAACCTGCTGACGCGCGCGACCGCGGGGCTGGCAGCGGCCTTCATGATCCTGAGCCTGGTATTGGCTATCCTCTCCGGCAGCTGGTCCGAGAAGGAATCGGTGCTGGATACCGTCGAGGAGGATCCGCTGATCATCGAGGACAACCTCCCATTGCCGGGTGAGCTCGACCTGCCCACCGATATCGAGCCGCTGGAGCTGCTCGAGGACGACCGCCCGGCCGTCCCCCGCGCGGAGTGAGGCGCGGCACCGGCCTCGCGGCGCTCCGGCCGGCCGAGAATCAGGCGGCAAATTTTCTGAAAGAATTCGTTCGCGGGTGGTGGCGAATCGATCTCGTTTGATAAGGTAGGGGTCCATGACGCGGTACATCTTCGTCACCGGCGGCGTGGTCTCCTCCCTCGGCAAGGGATTGGCTTCGGCGGCGCTCGGCGCGCTCCTCCAGGCGCGGGGCTATCGGGTCCGGCTCCGCAAGTTCGACCCCTACCTCAACGTCGATCCGGGCACGATGAGCCCGTTTCAGCACGGCGAGGTCTACGTCACCGACGACGGCGCCGAGACCGACCTCGACCTCGGCCACTACGAGCGCTTCACCGGCGTGCCGGCGTGCCGGAGCGACAGCGTCACTGCGGGCCAGATCTATCAGACCGTGATCGCGAAGGAGCGCCGGGGCGATTACCTCGGCGGCACCGTGCAGGTGATCCCCCACGTCACCGACGCGATCAAGGACGCGATCGTCCGCGACAGCGACGGCGCCGACTTCGTTCTGGTCGAGATCGGCGGCACGGTCGGCGATATCGAGGGCCTGCCGTTCTTCGAATCGATCCGCCAGTTCGCCTACGAGCACGGGCGGGACAAGGTGATGTTCGTCCACCTGACCCTGGTGCCCTATATCGACACCGCCGGCGAGCTGAAGACCAAGCCCACCCAGCACTCGGTGAAAGAGCTGCGCAGCATCGGCATCGCGCCCGATCTGCTGCTCTGCCGTGCCGACCGCCCCATCCCCGAGGCCGAGTGCAAGAAGATCGCGCAGTTCTGCAACGTGCGCGAAGACAACGTGATCGCCGCGACCGACGTGGAGACCATCTACCAGGTGCCGCTCAGCTATCACGCAGAGGGCTTCGACACCCAGGTCATGCGCTACTTCGGCATCGCCGATGCGCCGGCGCCCGATCTCTCCGGCTGGGAGAGGATCGTCAAGCGCACGCTGACGCCCGAGGGCGAAGTGGCGATCGCGGTGGTCGGCAAGTACACCGGGCTGCGCGACGCCTACAAGTCGCTGTTCGAGGCGCTCACGCATGGCGGGGTCGCGAACAGCGTTCGCGTCGATACCCGCTGGATCGAGGCCGACGACCTGGAGGCCAACGGCACGGCCAGCGCGCTGGAATCCGTGCACGGCGTTCTGGTGCCGGGTGGCTTCGGCGAGCGCGGCGTGCCCGGCAAGATCGCCGCGGTGGAATACGCGCGCACCCGGGGCGTCCCCTATTTCGGCATCTGTTTCGGCATGCAGCTCGCGGTGATCGAGACCGCGCGCAACGTCGCCGGGATCGCGG
>JAPPNV010000036.1 GCA_028818565.1 Rhodospirillales bacterium
CGGCCGAGGCGCTGGGGTACGAGCACGTCCTCGCCTTCGACCACGTGCTCGGCGGCAATGCGGCCACGCACGACCTCAGGGGCCCCTACAAGCACACCGACGCGTTCCACGAGCCCTTCGTGTTGTTTGGCTTTCTCGCCGCTGTCACTGAGAGGCTCGAGTTCGTCACCGGCATCATCATTCTGCCGCAACGTCAGGCCGCGCTGGTCGCCAAGCAGGCGGCGGCGCTCGACGTGCTCTGCGGCGGCAAACTCCGGCTCGGCGTGGCGATCGGCTGGAACCACGTGGAATACGAAGCCCTCGGCATGGAATTCGGGGACCGCGCGCGGCGCATCGAGGAGCAGATCGAGGTCATGCGCCTGCTCTGGACCAACGAGCTCATCACCTTCGAGGGGCAGGATCATCGGATCACCGACGCCGGTCTCAACCCGCTCCCGGTTCAGCAGCCCATCCCGATCTGGTTCGGCGGCCATGCCGATGCCGTGCTCAGGCGCACCGCCCGGATCGGCGACGGCTGGTTCCCGCTCTTCGCGCCAGACGACGAAGGGGCGGCGGAGGTCGAGAAGTTCCGGGGCTATATCCGCGAGGCCGGCCGCGATCCGGCGGAGGTGGGGATCGAGACCTGGCTCGACGTGCTGGACAAGACGCCCGAGCAGTGGCGCTCGCATGCGGCAGGCTGGAAGAAACTCGGCGCTACACACTATTCGGTGAACACAATGAACTCGGGCCTCGCCACGCCGCAGGCCCATATCGAGAGCATCGCGCGGATCAAGGACGCGCTCGCGGATATCTAGGCGCATATCGGTATCGCGCAATGGACGAGGGCAGGGGGGCCGTCCTCGGAGAGGGCGAGCGTGCCTTTCTGGGAGGCCAGCGCGTCGCGCACCTGGCAACGGTGGACGGGGCGGGCATCCCGAGTGTCGGGCCGGTCTGCTTCACCGTTGCCGGCGACGCCGTCTACATCTCGATCGATCGCAAGCCCAAGAGCGGGCGGCCGCTCAAGCGCCTCCGCAACATCGCCGAGAATCCGCACGTCGCCTTGACAGCCGATCATTACGACGATGACGACTGGTCCCAACTCCGCTGGGTCATGGTGCGCGGCCGCGCGGAGATTCTAGAGAGTGGCGAGGAGCACGACGACGCGCAGCGGCTTCTCCGTGCCAAGTATCAGCAGTATCGGGCGATGGATCTGGCGCCGCTTCCAGTGATCGCAATTCGTATCCAGCGCGTGATCGGTTGGAGCGCGGCGAGCGGTGCCGGCGCGCGATGACCGGTAAAGCAATGCGCCCCCGTTCGCTCTCCCTTTTCGCGTTACCGGGCGTTCCCATGGTCCAGCCCGGCGACGATCTCGCGGCCCTGATCGCAGACGGCTTCGTGCGCGCCGGCGAGGCCGCTGCTGCAGGCGACGTGCTCGTGGTCGCCCAAAAGATCGTGTCCAAGAGCGAGGGGCGCTATGCGGACCTGGCGACGGTCGAGCCCGGCGATGAGGCCCGAGAGCTTGCCGCGCGCACGGACAAGGACCCGCGCGTGGTCGAGCTCATCCTGAGCGAGTCGCGGCGCGTGGTGCGTCACCGCCCCGGCGTGATCATCGTCGAGCACCGGCTGGGTTTCGTCATGGCGAACGCCGGGATCGACAATTCCAACGTGGAGCCGTCGGGCGAGGACGAGCGGGTGCTGCTGCTGCCCCGCGACCCCGACGGCAGTGCCCGGCGCCTGCGCGAGGGTCTGCGGGCGAGGCTCGGTATCGACTGCGGCGTGATCGTCAACGACAGCGTCGGCCGCGCCTGGCGGGTGGGCACCGTGGGACTTGCGCTCGGTGCCGCCGGCCTGCCGTCCTTGCTCGACCTCCGCGGCCGTAACGATCTCTTCGGCCGCCCGCTCGAGGTGACTCTGGTGGCGCTGGCGGACGAGCTCGCCGCCGCCGCCTCGCTGCTTCAGGGCGAGGCCGACGAGGGCATGCCCGTTGTCGTGGTGCGCGGCCTCGCCGCCGCCGGTCCGGGCAACGACGGCGCCGCTCTCATCCGCGCCGAGGCCGATGACCTCTTCCGCTAACGCCAGCTACGTGGCGCTCTCGGGCGGCGTCGGCGGCGCCAAGCTCGCGCTCGGGCTCTGCGATGTGCTGGGGGATCCCGGCCGGCTCACGGTTATCGCCAATACCGGTGACGACTTCGAACATCTCGGCCTAAAGGTCTGCCCCGATCTCGACACGCTCACCTACACCCTCGCGGGGCTCGCGAACCCGGAGACCGGCTGGGGGCGGGCGGGGGAGAGCGGCGCCTTCATGGAGGCGCTCGGCGCTCTTGGCGGCGAAACCTGGTTCTTCCTCGGCGACAAGGACCTCGCCATCCATGTGGAGCGCACTCGGCGGCTGCGGGCGGGCGAGAGCCTGAGCACGGTCACGTCTGACCTGTGCGCGAGGCTCGGCATCCGGGCGCGCATCGTGCCGATGAGTGACGACCCGGTGCCGACCATCGTCGAGACGGAGGACGGCCCGCTCGCCTTCCAGCACTATTTCGTGCGAGAGCGCTGCCGCCCCCGCGTCCTGAGCTTCCGCCACGAAGGGGCCGAGCAGGCGCGGGCCTCTGCCGGCTTTCTCGATGCGCTGGCGGCGTCCGATCTCGGCGGGGTCATCATCTGTCCGTCGAATCCCTACATCAGCATCGATCCGATCCTCGCGGTCCCCGGCGTGCGCGCCGCGCTCGAAGCCTGCCGGGCGCCGGTGCTCGCGGTCTCCCCGATCGTCGGCGGACAGGCGGTCAAGGGGCCGACCGCGAAGATGATGGCGGAGCGCGGCATCGCGCCGAGCGCAACGGCGATCGCCGAGCATTACGCCGGACTGATCGACGGCTTCGTGCTCGACGAGGCCGACCGGGGCGGGGCGGCCGTCATTGCCGCTACCGGCGTCGCGGTCGAGGTCACGGCCACGATAATGACGGCGCGCGAGGAGAAGCAGGCCCTCGCCCGCGCGGTGCTCGCGTTCGCCGAAAGGATCGGCGCGGCGCGCTAATCCAGCTCCACCGCGTAGGCCGAGGCGGGCAGCGCCTCGGGGATCAGTCCCTGGGCCTGGAGGAAGACGGCGAAGCGCTCGTAGCGCGCGGTATCGAGCGCCGCCGGCCGCAGCGCGAAGCGAGGCAGCGTGTCGCGCCAGGCGCGCTTGTTGAGCTCGTCATCGAGCTCCTCCCGGCCATTCAGGAACAGCTGCCAGGACTCGTCCGGGTGGTTGATGAGGAACTGCACGCCTCGCTCCAGCGCGTCGACGAAGTTGCGGAACGCCGGGTCGCCCTGCCGCTCGGTGTGGGCGACGACGATGAGCTCGTCGTAGGGAGGCACGCCCTCTTCCTCGATATAGAAGGCGCGGCCCGGATGGCCTTCGATGTCCATCTGGTTGAGCTCGAAATTGCGGTAGGCGCCGATGACGGCATCGACCTGACCGGAGAGGATCGACGGCGAGAGCGAGAAGTTGACGTTGACCAGCGTCACGTCCTCGATGCTCAGGCCGTGGCGTTCGAGCATCGCGCCGAGCAGCGCGTCCTCGAAGCCGCCCACCGAGTAGCCGACCGTGCGCCCCTTGAGGTCCGCGATCGACTGAACCGGACCGTCGGCGAGCACCAGCAGCGTGTTGAGCGGCGTTGCCACCAGCGTCGCGATCCTGACGAGCGGCAACCCCTCGGCCACCTGGAGGTGAAGCTGCGGCTGGTAGGAGACCGCGAGGTCCGCCTTTTCGGCAGCGACCAGCTTGGGCGGGTCGTTGGGATTGGCCGGCGCGATCAGCTCGACCTCCAGGCCGGCGTCGGCGAAATAGCCCTTCTCAAGCGCCACGAAGAGGGGCGCGTGGTCGGGATTGACGAACCAGTCGAGCAGCAGGGTCAGTTTCTCGGCTGCGCCGGATGGTTTCGGCGCGATCAGGGCCGCCGCCAGGCACAGGGCGACCGTCGCCACAAACATCTTGGCCATGCTCCGCATGTGTCATCCTCCCTGTTGATGGATCACGTGTCCGGTTGCCAATGAAGGGCCCGGCGCAGCACGTGGTCGATGATGAAGTAGATCGCCACCGCGAAGACCGCGAGGGTGAGCAGCGCGGCGAACATCATGTCGATCTGCATGCGCGCGTTGGCGTGCAGCATGAGGAAGCCGAGGCCCGCGCTCGAGCCCACCCACTCGCCCACCACGGCGCCGATGGGTGCCACCGCCGTCGCGACGCGGACGCCCGAAGCCAACGCGGGCAGCGCCGATGGCACGCGGATGCGCCACATGGTCCGCCACGGGCTCGCGCCCATGGCGCGGGCGAGATCGAGCCAGCCCGGCTCGGTGCGCCGGAGGCCGTCGAAGAAGTTCGCGGCCACGGGGAAGTAGATGATGAGCGTCGCCATCGCGACCTTGGACGCGATGCCGTAGCCGAGCCAGAGCACGAGGATCGGCGCGAGAGCGAAGACCGGCACCGCCTGGGACGCGACCAGCACCGGCAGCAACCAGAGCCGCGCCGGCCTGACGTACGTGAGCACCAGCGCGCTGACCACACCCAGCAGGGTGCCGAGCACGAGGCCGAGCGCGATCTCCAGCAGCGTGGTCTGCGCGTGGCCGAGGATCAGCCCGGCGTGCTCCCACCACGTCACCCCGACCCGCGCCGGCCCCGGAAGGATGAAGTGGGGCGTGTCGGCAAGCCAGACCACCGCCTGCCACACCAGGACCAGGAGGCCGCAGATTACCGTCAGCCTGAGGGCGCGCATTCCGTTTCCGGGCCATCAGTGGGGCCGCGGGTCGGCGCCGGCATCGTCGGCCGCCGTGAGCCGCTCCAGGAGCTCCGCGTGCAGCGCCAGTAGGGAGCGGTCGCCGAGCCTGCGAGGCGGGGCGCCATCGGGCGTGACGGCAAGCTCAAGCGAGGCAGGGCGGCCGGCCATGACGTAGATCCGCTCCCCCAGCCGGAGTGCCTCCAGAGGATCGTGGGTGACCAGCAGTACCGTGCGCTCGGCGAGCAGGCCGGCGGCGAGCTCCTGCAGCCTGGCGCGCGTGATCGCGTCGAGCGCGGAGAAGGGCTCGTCCATGAGCACGATGGGCCGGTCTTCCATCAACGTGCGGGCGAGCGCGACACGCTGGCGCATGCCGCCGGAGAGGGTGCTGGGCAGGGCGTCGGCCTCGCCGCCCAAGCCCACAAGCTCCAGCATTGCGAGCGCGCGTTCGCGGTCGGGTCTTTCGCCCCTGAGCCGCGCACCGATGGAGACGTTGCCGAGCGCGCTGAGCCACGGCATGAGCAGGTCCTGCTGGGCCATGTAGGCGACCGACGCACCGCCAAGGACGCTCAGGCTGCCGGCCTCCAGCCGCTCCAGCCCCGCGATGACCCGGAGCAAGCTGGACTTTCCTACGCCGCTCGGACCCAGCAGGCAGGTCCAGCGGCCCCGCTCCAGTTCGAGCCCCAGGCCGTCGAAGAGCAGCGAGCCTTCGAAGCCGAAGCGCGCGCCGTCAATCCGGACAGCGTGGTCCGACTCGGATTGCAGGTTTTCTGGCGGGGTCACGTCTCGTTTCCTACGCCGGTCCTAACCGGATCAGGTTCAAGGGGTCGTCGGAGTGAGTCCGACCTCTCAGCCGCGTACGGCTCCCCCAGAGCAGCACCGATTGTGGCGAAGCGGCCGCCGCGTTGCAAGGGCGCCGCGAGCGCGGCAGTGTTTCGGTCAGCGTCGCGCCGACGCCGATTCGGGGGCAGGCGATGGAATGGAGCGATACGGGGATCGTCCTCTCCGCCCGCCGCCACGGTGAGAACGCCGCCGTTGTCTCGCTGCTCACCGAGCATCACGGCCGCCACGCCGGTTTGGTGCACGGCGCACGCGGCCGGCGCGCGCGGGGGCTCTATCAGCCGGGCAATGCGCTCACCGCCCGCTGGCAGGCGCGCCTCGCCGAGCACCTGGGCCGCTACACCTGCGAACTCGTGCGAGCCCGGGCGAGCCTCGTGCTGGACGACCCGCCCCGTCTCGCGGCGCTCGCCGCCGTCTGTGCGCTCGTCGAGGCAACCTTACCGGAGCGGCACCCCTATCCGCAGGTCTACGGCTCCACCGGACGCCTGCTCGACACGCTCGAAGCGAGCGAACGCTGGGCCGAAGCAGTGGTGCGCTGGGAACTCGCGTTGCTCGCCGAGCTTGGCTTCGGTCTCGACCTTTCGGCCTGCGCGGCGACCGGCTCGGTTGAAGACTTGGCCTATGTATCCCCGCGCAGCGGACGGGCGGTGTCGCAGGAGGCCGCCGCGCCCTATGCGGAGAAGCTGCTCTCTCTGCCGTCCTTCCTTACGCGGCCGGAGGATGCGGCCGCCGTCCCCGCCGCCGACATTGTCGCCGGTCTCCGGCTGACGGGCTGGTTCTTCGAAAAGCACGTATTCGCAGAACAGGGCGGCCGCATGCCCGCTGCGCGCGAGCGCTTTATCGATCGCTTGCAGACAGGAGGCGCGCCGCCGCCTGCGGCGCCCACGGCGCAAGACCCTTAACCCGCCCGCCGCCTGTGCTATAGCGGCTGTCATGGCGCGAATCGCAGACGACATCGCGACGGAAGGCACGGTCCAGCCCGTGCCGCTCGGCGATGCGCTCAGCGAGCGCTACCTGGCCTACGCGCTCTCCACCATCACCGCGCGCTCGCTGCCCGACGTGCGCGACGGGCTCAAGCCGGTCCAGCGCCGCCTTCTCTACGCGATGCGGGCGCTCAAGCTCGACCCCGACGCGGGCTTCAAGAAGTGCGCGCGGGTCGTGGGCGACGTGATCGGCAAGTATCACCCCCACGGCGATTCTGCGGTTTACGACGCTCTGGTGCGGCTCGCTCAGACCTTCGCCGCGCGTTACGCGCTGGTCGAGGGGCAGGGCAATTTCGGCAACGTCGACGGCGATAACGCCGCGGCGATGCGCTACACCGAGGCGCGGCTCACGGAGGTGGCGCAAGCGCTGCTCGACGGCCTCGACGAGGACGCGGTCGACTTCCGCGAGACCTACGACGGCGGCGACAGCGAGCCCGTGGTGCTGCCGGCGGCCTTTCCCAACCTGCTCGCCAACGGAGCGACGGGAATCGCCGTGGGCCTCGCGACCAGCATCCCGCCCCACAACGCAGGCGAACTCTGCGACGCGCTCACCGCGCTCCTGAAGGACCCCAAGCTCTCGGACGATGCGCTGGTCGCGCTCGTGCCGGGGCCGGACTTCCCGACCGGCGGCGTCCTGGTCGAGGACCGTGACCAGATCGCAGACGCCTATGCGACGGGGCGCGGCGGCTTCCGCGTCCGCGCGCGGTGGGAGAAGGAGAGCATCGGCCGCGGTCAGTACCACATCGTGGTCACCGAGATTCCCTATCAGGTGCAGAAGGCGCGGCTGATCGAGCGCGTCGCCGAGCTGCTCCAGGCCCGCAAGCTCGCCCTGCTCGCCGACGTGCGGGACGAATCGGCCGAAGACGTGCGTATCGTGCTGGAGCCCAGGAGCCGGACGGTCGAAGCCGAGCTCCTGATGGAAATGCTGTTCCGCCAGACCGAGCTGGAGACCCGCATCGGGCTCAACATGAACGTGCTGGATGCGGCGGGCGTGCCCCGCGTGATGACGCTGAAGCAGGTGCTGCTGGCCTTTCTCGATCACCGGCGCGAGGTCCTGCTGCGGCGCACCGCTCATCGGCTGGCGGCGATCGCCCACCGGCTCGACGTGCTCGGCGGCTATCTGGTCGCCTACCTCAATCTCGACGAGGTGATCCGAATCGTGCGCGAGGAGGACGAGCCCAAGCTCGCGCTCGTGGCCGCATTCGGCATCAACGACGTGCAGGCTGACGCGATCCTCAACATGCGCCTGCGCGCGCTGCGCCGCCTCGAGGAAGAAGCGATCAGACGCGAGCACAAGGCGCTGGAGACGGAGCGCGGTCAGCTCGAGAAGCTCGCGAACAGCACGCGCCGGCAGAAGACCGCGCTTGCTGCCGAGATCGCGGAGATCAAGACGCGGTTTGGGCAGGAGACCGACCTCGGCGCGCGCCGCACCGCCATCGGCGAGGCGCCCCTGCCGCAGGAGGTTCCCGTGGAGGCGTTGGTGGAGCGCGAGCCGATTACGGTGATCTGCTCGGCCAAGGGGTGGATCCGCGCAATCAAGGGCCATGCCGAGGCGGAGACAGCGGTGCGCTACAAGGACGGCGACCGCGAGCGATTCCGCTTCCACGCAGAAACCACCGACAAGCTTCTGATCTTCGCCACGAACGGAAGGTTCTACACGCTTGCGGCGGATCGCCTGCCCGGCGGGCGCGGCTTCGGCGAGCCCGTGCGGCTCATGATCGATCTGGGCAACGATCACGAGCCGGTCGCTCTCTTCGCTCACCGGCCCGGGCGGCGGCTATTGGTGGCAGCGAGCGACGGGCGCGGCTTCTTCGTACCCGAAGACGAGGTGGTCGCGCAGACCCGCACCGGGCGCCAGGTGCTGAATTTGGCGGGAGGGGCGGAGGCTGCGGTCTGTGTCGAGGCGGCCGGCGATACGGTCGCGGTCGTCGGCACCAACCGGCGCCTGCTGATCTTCCCCGCCGCCGAGGTGCCCACCATGACGCGCGGGCGCGGCGTGATCCTGCAACGCTACCGCGACGCTGCGCTCTCGGATACGCAGGTGTTCGACGGCGTGGAGGGGCTGCGCTGGCGCTCGGGTGCCGGCGTGCGCACCGAGACGGCGATCGACCAGTGGCGCGGCAAGCGCGGCCAGGCCGGCCGCGCGGCGCCCCGCGGCTTCCCCGCCGCCAACCGATTCCTGTGATGTGGGAGCCGGGGATTCATCCCCGGCGCGTCAGAACGCCGCGGTGACGCCCAGCAAGAAGACGCCGGCATTTGCCGTGCCTACCGTCAGGAACAGCGCTGCCGCGAGACCGACAATCAACGCGAGAAGAAGGAGCCCGAGACCGTATGAAACCCTGCGTCTGTTCCTCCGGTCATCGCTCGAATTGGGTGCCTCCAAGGCACCGTTACCGATACCGCTTCTGCGCCGGCTGCGCAGGGGGCCTGCATGGCTACGTTCCATAAAAATCGCCTCCCGAGGCGGGTTACGTCGAGAGCCGTCGCGACTGCCTCATTTGCTCCCTTCAATCCCTGGTCGGTAGCCGGTCAGGGCAACAAGCTACGAACCGTCGGTCCACAAATGAGGGTTTCTCATGGTGCAAGCGTATTGATCCGCGAGAGTTCCATAAGTTTTGCCGATATTCAATCTCTCATGATATGCCGTCATATCATATAGCGCAGCGATCAGGCTCATGTGTGCCGCGGGCCATGACGCGGATTTTGGTGCGTCGCTCCACGCACCGGCCCGCAATGTACGTCGTTATGAAAACTAAGGTGCCCGCTGAACGGTGGGAGAGTGCCGTCCTCTGACCGTAGCTCAGCCGTCCAAGAGGCCCAGCGCGCGGGCGAGGGGAGGGGCCTCACGCCAAGGGGCGGGAGAGGCGGGGAGACGCGGCACGTGCGCGATGGGTAGCGCTCCGGCGTGTCGGGCGATGGTCTCCGCCGTTTCCGCCGGAGGCACCGGACTCTCCGGCGATTCACTGATAACGAGCCCGGCGACTTCAATGCCGCGCCCGCGTATGGCTGCGAGCGTGGTCAGCGTGTGGCTGATCGTGCCGAGGTAGCTGCCCGTCACGACCAGCGCCGGCGCGCCAAGTTCCGCGATCCAGTCGAGCACGGTGTGCTCGTCGTTGAGCGGCACCATCGCCCCGCCGATGCCCTCGATCAGCAGCGGGTCGCCCTCGGCGGCGCGGCAGTAAGCAACGATGTCCCCGAGGTCGAGGCGGCGTCCTTCACGCGCCGCGGCCATGTCAGGCGAGAGCGGGGCGGCGAAGCGCCAAGGCGTGATGCCAGCGACCGTCTCCTCGGTCACGGCCTCGCCCAGGCTCGCGAGAAGGACGCCGGGGTCGCTCTCCGCAAGCGTGGTCGGGTCGTAGCCGCTCAGCACTGGCTTGAGTGCGCGCACCGGCCGCCCCGCTGCGCGAAGCTCATGGCAGAGTGCGGCCGCGACCAGGGTCTTGCCGATCTCGGTGCCCGTGGCTGTAACGAAGAGCGTGCTCATGGCTGGTCCCGGTCGAGGATGCGCTCGCGCACGATGTCCGCCAGCCGCTCGATGTCGTCCTCGTCGTGGCCGGCGCTGAAGGTGAGGCGGAGCCGCGCCGTGCCCTCCGGCACCGTCGGCGGCCGGATCGCGGCGACGAGGAAGCCCTCGTCCTCCAGCAACCGTGAGGCCGCAAGCGCGTGCTCCGGCGCCCCGAGGAGGATCGGCACGATGCAGCTTTCGGGCGCCGGCAGGTTGAGGCGGGCGCAGAAGCGCGACGCCTTGCGCAGCGGTAGGGCGACCAGGTCGGGATCGTTTGCGATCAGATCGAGGGCGGCGGTGCTTGCAGCGACCACGCCCGGCGGCAGGCCCGTGGAGTAGATGAAGGGCCGCGCCCGGGTGCGGATCAGGTCGATCACCGGTTGCGCGGCGCAGAGGTAGCCGCCGTAGCAGCCCACCGCCTTGGACAGCGTGCCCATCTGCAGCGGCACCTCCGTCTTGGCGCCACCCACGAAGCTCGAGCCCCGCCCGCCGCCGACCACGCCGATCCCGTGGGCGTCGTCGGTCATCAGCCACGCGTCGCGCGCCGCCGCGATTTCAGCCAGCGCTGCGACCGGGGCGAGGTCGCCGTCCATGCTGAACACGCCGTCGGTGAGCACCAGCGCGCGCTCGTGATCGGAACGGTGCTCCGCCAGCAGGGCCTCCACATGGTCGAGATCGTTGTGCCGGAAGATCTCGACGCGCGACCGGGATAGCGCCGCGCCCGCACGCAGGCACGCGTGGCTCAGCTCGTCGGCCACGATCAGGTCGCCGGCGCCGACGAGGCTCGGAATGATGCCGAGGTTGGCGAGGTAGCCCGAGCCGAAGACGCAGGCGTCGTCGGTGCCCTTGAGGCGAGCGAGCCGGTGTTCCAGTGCCGCAAAGAGGGGATGGTTGCCGGTGACCAGCCGCGACGCGCCGGCGCCGGCGCCCCAGCGCTCGGTGGCCTCGACCGCCGCGCGCTTCACCGCCGGGTGCTGCGACAGGTTGAGATAGTCGTTGCCGCAGAACGAGATCAGCGCACGGCCGTTGCGCTTCACCTCGACCGGCCCGCACGGCGCGGTCTCATGGAGGGAGCGGCGCAGCTGCCGCTCGGCGAGTGCGGTGAGCTTGGCCTCGGCGAAGCGTTCGAGCGTATCCATGCGCACTCCCGCGCCGAGGCGGCGGTGCCGCGCCTGTGCCGGCTACAGCTCCCCCTCGCGGCGCAACATGCGGATGGTTTCGCGGAAGGCGTCGACAGTGACGGGGAGATCGTCCGCCGTGTTGGCGGCCGAGGTCATGCCGCCGGGCCAGCCCTGAATGTCCACACCGTTCACAAGCAGACCGAGGCGGATCTTGTTGACGAGCTCCGGCGGGCGCTCCTTGAGCTCCGCATAGTCGATGTCGAGGGGATCGAAGGTGGACGGCGTGATCGCGCGCCCGCGCGGGTTCATGAAGAGGTGGAACGAAGAGAATGTGCCGTAGACCGACCAAGGCACGCCTTCATCCTCCAGCACCCCGTTGAGCCCGGCCCGAAGCTCGGCGCCGAAGGCCGACGCCCGCTCGCAGGCGTCCGAATCCCGCACGATGGTGAGCGCAGCCGTGCCGGCGGCCGCGGAGACGGGGTTCGCGTTGAAGGTGCCGGGGTGAAATATCTTCTCGCGGCCGCTTGCCTTGGTCTCGTAGAAGTCCAGGTCGTCCAGAATCTCCTTGCGCCCGGCCACGGCCCCACCCGGCAGTCCGCCGGCGATGATCTTTGCGTGGGTGCTCATGTCGGGCGTCACGTCGAAATAGCCCTGCGCGCCGCCGGGAGCCACGCGGAAGCCGGTAATCACCTCGTCAAATATGAGCACCACCCCATGCTTCGCCGTGAGCTCCCGCAGGAAGCCCAGATACTCGAACGCATGGGGCACCAGCCCAAAGGAACCGCCGGTCGGCTCCAGGATCGCTGCGGCAATGTCGTCGTCGGCCTCGAACGCGGCTCGCGCGGCTTCTTTGTCGCCGGGCGGCAGCAGGATCACCTGAGACGCGAGGTCGGGCAGCACGCCCGCCGTCGGCGCGCCGTCGAAGTGCGACATGTAACCGGAGGTCATGTGGTCGTGCCAGCCGTGGAAGTGGCCCTTGAACCGCACGACCTTGTGCTTGCCGGTGTGCGCCCGGGCAAGGCGGAGCGCCATGTGGGTCGCCTCGGTGCCGGAGGAGGTGAAGCGCACCCGCTCCGCGCACGGCACCATTTCGCGCACGATCTGCGCCCAGCGCACTTCGCGTTCATGGTTGGCACCGGGATGCGTGCCGTCCGGCAACGCCTCCTGGATCGCCGCGAGCACTTCCGGCCGGCCGTGGCCGAGCAGCAGGGCACCGTGGCCGCCGGCATAGTCGACGTATTCGTTACCGTCCCGGTCCCACTTGCGCGAGCCCTCGGCCCGCACGACGTAGATGCCGTAGGGCTGCATGTGGCGCGCATCGTGGACGATGCCGGAGGGCAGGATGTCTTTGGCCTCGGCCGCGAGCGCCGCCGAGCCTGGCGTCTTCGTCAGATAGGCCTGAACGATGCCGGAGTTGGAGGCGAGCAGGTCGGCGCTCGACGGCGCTGCCGCCTGTGATGTTGCCGTGTTCATGTCCTGTCCTATTCGATGTAGGGATCGACCGCGTCGCGCACGGCCTTGGCGACCGCGACGGCGCTCGGCGTGTCCGAGTGGACGCAGATCGTCTCCGCCTGCGTCGGCACGTCCTTGCCGTTGACCGAGCGGATCACGCCGTCCTTCACCACGCGCATGATCTGCGCAACCGCCTGTTCCGGCGCCACGGACTTATGTTCGCGGGTGATGATGCAGCGGCCCTCGTCGTCGTAGTCGAGGTCGGCGAAGATCTCCCACACGACATTCGCGTACTTGGGCCAGATGGTCTCGTGCATAGTGCCGGTGGTGCCGTACATCGGCACGCCGAAGACCTGTGCCGCCTCGGCGCAGGCGGTTGCCACGTCTTCGTCGATCCAGGCCGCGCCATAGAGCGCTCCGTGCGGCTTCAGGTGGTTGAGCTCCATTCCCTCCATTTCGAGGAAGCCCTTCAGCGCGCCGCACTGGTAGATGATGGCGTCGCGCAGCTCCTTGCGATCCATCTTCATGTAGCGCCGGCCGAAGCCATCCCGATCGGGGAACGAAGGGTGAGCCCCCACCTTCACGCCGTGCTCCTTGGCGAGCACGACGGTCTCGTGCATCACGCCAGGGTCCGAGGCATGGAAGCCGCAGGCGACATTGGCCGAGGTGATGTAAGGCATGATCGCCTCGTCGTCGCCGCAGGTGTAGATGCTGTAGGCCTCGCCCATGTCGCAGTTGATGTCGATCCCCATCGTCTCCCCCTGCCGTTCCGTCGCCTCGCCGCCCTCAATCACGGGTGAGTAACGAGAACTGTCCGTCAAACGTAGCAGGATTGTTTCCCAATCTCGATTCCGTAGCCCGGGACCCTGTCTGGTCCTGTGGCGACTCCGTGGCTTTTCGCTCTGCGGCCGTGTGGTTATATGGCGAACGAGTCGGACCCCGAGTCGCAATGAATGCGCCTGCCGATGCCGTGACCAGAATTAGTCGTCGAGTGACGCGTGAACTCGACCGGTTGAAGAAATATCGACTGGCGGCCGGGCTCCTTTCCTTCGTCGGCCTCGTGCTCGGCACGCTTCGCGATCTGGCGCCGATCATCGTGGTGGTCGCGGTGTTCCAGGTCGCGATTCTGCGCCAGCCCTTCCCCGATCTCGGCGGCATCATCGGCGGCCTCGTGCTCGTGATGCTCGGGCTCGCGCTCTTCATCAAGGGCCTGGAGATGGGCCTCTTCCCGCTCGGCGAAGGCCTGGCCCAGGGATTTGCGCACAAGGGCAGCCTGTTCTGGCTACTCGTCTTCTCCTTTGCCCTCGGTTTCGGGACCACCGTTGCGGAGCCGGCGCTCATCGCCGTGACGGCGGAGGCCGCCCGTGTCGCCGCCGACGCGGGCGTCGTCGCTGCCGATGCGGACGCAATGGTCTCGTATGCGCTCGGGCTGCGCTACACGGTCGCCGTCTCCGTCGGCGTGGGCATCACGCTCGGTGTGCTCCGCATCCTCAAGGGCTGGCCGCTCCACTACTGGATTATCGGCGGCTACATCATTGCCGTCGGCCTCACCTTCCTCGCGCCGGATGAGATCGTCGGGATCGCCTACGATTCCGGCGGGGTTACGACCTCTACCATCACCGTCCCCATGGTGACGGCGCTCGGCGTCGGCCTGGCCGCGTCGATCCGCGGACGCAACCCGCTGATCGACGGCTTCGGACTCATCGCCTACGCGAGTCTCACGCCGATCATCTTCGTGCTCGTCTTCGGCATGGTGTTCTGAGAGGGGGCGCCGTGGAGCTGATGTCCCGCTTGGCCGCCGTCGGACTGGACACAGTGCGTGACGAAGCCCCTTTGATCGGCATCGTGCTGTTCTTCCAGATTGTCGTCTTGCGCCGGCGCCTGGCGAACACCGGCCAGGTGGTTGTGGGCTTCGTCTATGTCACCATCGGGCTCGCGCTGTTCCTCATCGGACTGGAACAGGCACTCTTCCCCCTCGGCAAGACAATGGCGGCACAACTGACCGACCCGGCGTTCCTCGGCATCGCGGAGGGTGCCAAGGCTCATTGGCTCGACTATGGCTGGATCTACGCGTTTGCGGCAGCGATCGGCTTCGGCACCACCATTGCCGAGCCATCGCTGATGGCCGTCGCCAACAAGGCCGGCAAGGTCTCTGGCGGGACGATCAAGCCCTGGGGCCTGCGCATTGCGGTTGCCGTCGGCGTCGCGATCGGCGTCGGGCTCGGCGCCGTCCGCATCGTCATCGGTCTGCCGCTCCACTATCTGATCATGGCCGGCTACGCGATCGTGATCGTCCAGACGATCTTCTCGGCGCGCAAAACCATCCCGCTCGCCTACGATTCCGGCGGCGTCACGACCTCGACCGTGACCGTGCCGCTGGTGGCCGCCCTGGGGCTCGGGCTCGCCGCCAATGTGCCTGGCCGCAGCCCGCTGATCGACGGGTTCGGACTCATCGCCTTCGCCAGCGTCTTCCCCATCATTGCCGTGCTGGGCTATGCACAGCTCTCGTCGGCGCTCGAGACCGCGGAAAAGCGCCGCCGCAGGCGTAGGCGCGCCTGATGCGGACGCTCGTCACGGCCTTCCGAGGTGCGGCATGGTAGACATTCTTGTCGTTCTGCCGTCGGTCGGCCTGGATACGGTGCGCGATATCGTGCCGCTGCTCGCCATCGTGCTGTTCTTCCAGATCGTCATCTTGCGCCAGCGCCCGGCGAATCTCGGACGGATCGTGGTCGGCTTCGTCTATGTCGTCGTCGGGCTCGTGCTCTTCCTCATCGGATTGGAGGAAGCGCTCTTCCCCCTCGGCAAGACGATGGCGGCCCAATTGACCAATCCGGCCTTCCTCGGCCTCGCGGAGGGTGCCGCCGCTCATTGGCTCGACTACGGCTGGGTCTACGCCTTTGCGGCGGCCATCGGCTTCGGCACCACCATCGCGGAGCCGTCGCTCATGGCCGTCGCGCGGAAGGCCGGCGCGGTCTCGGGCGGGACGATCAACCCCTGGGGACTCAGGATCGCAGTTGCCGTGGGCGTTGCCGTAGGCGTCGGAGTGGGGACGGTCCGCATCGTCACCGGGCTGTCGCTTCACTACCTGTTCATGGGCGCCTACGCGCTCGTGATCGTGCTGACGGTCTTCGCCTCGCGCAGCATCATTGCGCTCGCCTACGATTCGGGCGGCGTCACGTCGTCGACCGTGACCGTGCCGCTGGTGGCCGCTTTGGGCCTCGGCCTCGCCGCCAACGTGCCGGGGCGCAGCCCGATGCTCGATGGCTTCGGCCTCATCGCCTTTGCATGCGTCTTTGCTGTTATCGCGGTGCTGGGGTTTTCTCAGCTCTCGTCGGCGCTCGCCGCGCTGCGCAGGCGCCGATCATCCGGGAAAGGAACCTGAACGATGCGTTTCAAGCTGATCATGGCGCTCGTGGATTCCGGCGAAACCGAAGCCGTCCTCCACACCGCCCGCCGTGCCGGTGCGACCGGCGCGACCATCATTACGGGTTGCCGCGGCGAGGGACTGGAACCGGAGAAGACCTTTCTCGGCTTGAGACTGACCGGCCAACGGGACATCCTGCTGTTCCTGGTCGAAGAACACATGAGCCGTGCTGTGCTGGAAGAGATCGCGACGGCAGCGGCTTTCGAGGAAAAGTCGGGGACGGGGATCGCGTTCCAGATTGCCATCGAAGACGCGGTCGGCCTTTCTCATCAGATTGCCGAGATCAAACACGAGATCGAGGACCAGATATGAGCGGGAACGCGAGGGCCGCAGCCGCCCCGAAAGAGATTGGAGTCAACACCGTGCGTGCCGTCATGTCGCCGATGCCGGCCCCGATCGACGGGATGGCCACGGTTCACGAGGCTCTCGAGCTGATGCGCGAGAACCATGTGTACTCGCTCGTGGTCGAGCGCCGCCGGCCCGGCGACGAATACGGCATGGTCGTGGTCTCCGACATCGCCAACAAGGTGATCGCGGACAACCGCTCGCCCGACCGGGTGAATGTCTACGAGATCATGTCGAAGCCGGTGCTCACCATCAGCGCCGACATGGAAATCAAGTACGCGATCCGCCTGCTCGGCCGCTTCGGCCTGTCGCGTAGCGTGGTGGTGGATGGCAACGAGGCGGTCGGCTTCGTGACGCTGACCGACATGGTATTTCGCTTCTACGAGCAGGAAGCGAGGCGGCGGGAGGCGAGCGGGTAGGCCGGACACAAGCGATGACCGTGTCTGACGCAATGCCGCGGGCGGCGCTGATCACCGGCGCTGCGGCGCGCATCGGGCGAACCATCGCCGAGGCGCTGGCGCACGACGGCTGGGCGGTCGCGGTGCATCACCGCGACTCCGGCGATGCTGCCGTGGGCGTTGTTGAGGCCATCGGGGGCGCCGGCGGCCGCGCCGTGGCGCTCAAGGCCGATCTCGCCCAAGAGGCCGAGGTCGAGACCCTGGTAGCGCGCGCGACGGAGGCACTCGGGCCGCTCGGCTGCCTCGTCAACAATGCGTCCCCGTTCGAACACGACGATCTGCAAAGCGCGACCCGCGCGAGCTGGGATCTCCACATGGCGGTCAATCTGCGCGCGCCCTTCGTGCTGATGCAGAAGTTCGCCGCGGCGCTGCCCGACGAGGCGGAGGGATGCATCGTCAACATGCTCGACCAGCGCGTCTGGAGCCTCACGCCGCAGTTTATATCCTACACGCTCAGCAAGGCGGGGCTCTGGACGCTCACGCAGACGGCGGCACTCGCGCTCGCGCCCCGCATCCGGGTGAACGGGATCGGCCCCGGCCCGACCCTGCCGAGCACACGCCAAAGCCTCGAGCACTTCGCCGCGCAGTACGAAGCCACCCCGCTGAAGCGCGCCGTGTCCCCCAGTGACATCGCGGACGGCGTGCGCTTCATCCTCGCCGCGCGCGCGCTCACAGGGCAGATGATCGCCCTGGACAGCGGTCAACATCTCGGCTGGGCGATGCCGCAGGGGAAAGAAATCCTGGAATGAGCGCGATGACGCCAGCGCCGGACTCGGCCGCAGCCACGCGGCGCCACCTGCTGATCCGCGACCTCGTCGTGCCCTGCTCGATCGGTGTCCACGAGCATGAGCGCCACGGCACGCAACGGGTGCGGATCAACGTCCGCGTCGACGTCATGGGCGACGAACGGCCGATCGAGGACAGCATCGCCAACGTCGTCTCCTACGAGACCATCGTGGACGGTATTCGCGCCATAATCGCGCATGGCCATATCAATCTGGTCGAGACCCTGGCCGACCGCATCGTCGAGCTCTGCCTTTCCAACCGTCGCGTGCGTGGCGTGTGGATTCGGGTCGAGAAGCTCGACCTCTACCCGGATGCGGCAGGCGTAGGCGTCGAGGTGGAACGGAGCCGCTAACCCAGCACGCGGCCGGCGACGGCGTCGAGGCGCTTCACCATCGCGGGGTCTCGGGCTTCGGGTGCCGTGATCACCGCGTTTTCCAGCGCCCGGTCGCAGCCGGCAGGGCAGGGCTCGCGGCGGGCGGCGAGCGATGCACCGAGCGCCGCCACCAGTCGGCGGGCGGCGGCCGCGTTCTCCTGCAAGGTCCGCACGATCGCTTCCACCGTGACCGCGGCATGATCCGAGTGCCAGCAGTCGTAGTCGGTGACCATGGCGACGGTCGCGTAGCAAATCTCCGCCTCGCGGGCGAGCTTGGCCTCGGGCATGTTGGTCATGCCGATCACCGCGCAGCCCCACTGCCGGTAAAGCTCCGATTCGGCCACCGTCGAGAACTGCGGCCCCTCCATCGCGAGGTAGGTGCCGCCCCGGACGATACGGAGCCCGAGGCTTTCGCCGGCCGTCAGCAGCTGGTCGCCAAGACGCGGGCACACGGGTTCGGCCATGGAAACATGGGCGGCCAGACCGGCACCGAAGAAGCTCTTTTCGCGTGCGAAGGTGCGGTCGATGAACTGGTCGACGAGGACGAAGTCGCCGGGTGCGATGTCCTCGCGCAGGCTGCCCACCGCGCTGAGCGAGACGATGTCCGTCACGCCCACTCGCTTGAGCGCATCGATGTTGGCGCGGTAATCGACTGCGCTCGGCGGCAGCGGGTGACCGCGGCCGTGGCGCGGCAGGAACACCATCTCGGTGTCGGCGAGACGGCCGAGAAGGAGGGAGTCCGAAGGCGTCCCGAAAGGCGAGCGGACGTCGATCCGCTCGACCTCGCTCAGTCCTTCGATCTCGTAGAGGCCGCTGCCGCCGATGACGCCGAGGCGGACCGGAGTGGTCTGGTCGGCCACGGACGCCGGCTAGCCGATGTGGCGGGCGAGGTGGGCGAGGGATCGGTCGCGCGCGAGCCCGGTGGCCTCCGGGTGGTAGTCGGCACGCTGGTCGCAATTGAAGCCGTGGCCTGCGCCCTGATAGACGTGAACCGCGACGTCGGGGTGGGTCGTCTTGATCTCGTCCACGTCCGCCATCGGGATGCCCGCATCCTCGGTGCCGAAATGGAGCATCGTCGGGCAGGTGGGAGTCTCTCCCACGAACTCGATGATCTGGCCGCCGTAGTAGCCGACCGCCGCGTCGATCTCCAGGCGACAGGCGGCAAGCCAGGCGAGCGAGCCGCCCCAGCAATAGCCCACCACGACCACCTTCGGCGCGCCTTCGAGTGCATCGACGCCGGCCTTGATGTCCATGACCGGACCTTCCCAGCCGATATCGGCCTTGTGCCCGCGCCCTTCGTCGACCGTTTCGGCGCTGTAGCCGAGTTCGATCCCCGGCTCCTTGCGGTCGAACAGGCATGGCGCGAGGACAAGGAAACCCTGGGCCGCGTAGTCGTCGCAGACGCCTCTGATGTGGTCGTTGACTCCAAAAATTTCCTGCACGAGCACGAGGCCCGCGCGCGGCTCGCCATCGGGCGCAGCGCGGTAAGCGTTGAGAACGTGACCATCGTCCGCGGTTAGCTGGACAACTGCGCCCATCGGGGGTGCCTCCCTGATCCTCCGTCGTGTTGCGCCCAGCGGGGCGCCGGCTCTTCACATAGCAGAAGGGACATAGACACGCCACTCATAGGCAGGGCGCTAAACGTTGAAGCGGAACAGCATCACGTCGCCGTCCCGCACGACGTAGGATCGCCCCTCCTGGCGCATGCGCCCGGCGCTGCGGGCCGCCTGCTCGCCGCCAAGCGCGATCAGCTCGTCCGCCGCGATGGTCTCGGCGCAGATGAAGCCGCGCGCGAAATCGGTGTGAATGCGCCCGGCGGCCTCGACCGCCGTGCTGCCCTCGCCAATGGGCCAGGCGCGCGCTTCCGTCTCGGTCGCCGTGAGGAAGCGAATCAGGCCGAGGAGGCGGTGCCCGGCGTGGATCACGCGGTCTAGGCCGGGGGCCTCGAGGCCGAGGGCTTCGAGGAACTCGTTCTTCTCGGTCGGATCTTCGAGCAGGGCGATTTCCGCCTCGATCGCCGCCGAAATGACCACCTGTTCCGCGCCGGCGGCGGCAGCGTGGTCAGCGACGGCATGGCTCATCGCGTTTCCCGTCGTCGCGCTCGCCTCGTCGACGTTGCTTACGTAGAGCACCGGCTTCGCGCTGAGCAGGTTGAGGGCCGAGAACTCGCGCTTCGCATTCTCATCGGGCAGGTCGGGCGCGCGCGCCGGACTGCCGCTTTCGAGCAGAGCCAGCGCAGGTTCGATCGCCCCGAGCCGGACCTTCGCCTCTTTGTCTCCGCCGCGGGCCCGCTTGATCGCTGACTCGCGTTGACGCTCCAGACTCTCCAGATCGGCCAGCATGAGCTCGGTCTCGATCAGCCCAATGTCGTGCAGGGGATCGACCGCGCCGGAGGCGTGCGCCACCTGGTCGTCCTCGAAGCAGCGGACCAGGTGGAGCAACGCATCAACTTCGCGCACGTGGCCCAGGAAGCGATTGCCCAGACCCTCCCCCTTGCTGGCACCGGCGACGAGGCCGGCGATATCCACCACCTCCAGCACGCTCGGCACGACCTTGCGCGAGCCGGCGAGGCGCGCGACCTCGTGGAGCGCCGGGTCGGGCACCGGTGCGCGCCCCACGTTGGGCTCAACGGTGCAGAAGGGGTAGTTGCCGACCTCGGCCGCCCCGCTCGCCACCAGCGCGTTGAAGAGCGTGGACTTGCCCACGTTGGGCAGGCCCACGATGCCGCACCTAAACCCCACCCGATGATCCCGGCGGAGATTCGCCGCCGGCCTGCGCAGGGTTCGATCCCGGCGGCGGGGCGAGGAGCGCGACCCGGCTCATGAAGGCGCTGGCGTCGCCCGCCATGAGCAGCGGGAAGGCATCGACAATGGCGTCGAGAGTCGGGTCGAGCCAGGTCCGGTCCGACGCGCCGAAGTTGGAGAGCACATGGCCCGTCATCCGGTCCCGATCGCCGGGATGGCCGATTCCGATGCGCACACGCCAGTAGTCGGCGCCGATATGGGCGCGGATACTCCTGAGTCCCTTGTGGCCGGCGACGCCCCCGCCGCACTTGGCTCGCACCTTGCCGGCGGCGAGGTCGACCTCGTCGTGCAGGACGATGACGGCATCGGGCGCAAGGCGATGGAAGCGCATGGCAGCGCCCACCGCGCGGCCCGAATCGTTCATGTAGGTCTGCGGCTTTAGCGCGATCACCGGCTCGTCGCCGACGCGGCCCTCGGCGATCTCACCATGGAAGCGCGTGCGCCGCTTGAACGAGCCGAAGCCATGGGCCGCTGCCAGCGCATCGAGCGCCAAGAAGCCGACGTTGTGGCGATGCCGGGCCGCATCGGCGCCGGGATTGCCGAGGCCGGCCAGCAGGCGGGCAGGGGCGCCGCCCTGGGCGGCGCGGGAGCGGCGGAAGAAGGCCGTCCTACGACTCCTCGCCTTCCTCGGCTGGCGCCGCCTCGGCATCCTCGGCGCCTTCCTCGGCGCCTTCCTCCTCCTCGCCTTCCTCGCCCTCTTCCTCCTCGACCGGCTCGACGATGATCGTGGGTGCGGCGATGGTGGCGACGGTAAAGTCGCGGTCGGTGATGGTGGGCGTGACTCCCTCCGGAAGCTCGATGTCGCTGATGTGGATGCTGTCGCCGATCTCGCATCCGGCCACGTCGGCCACGATAAACTCGGGGATGGCTTCGAGCGGGCACATGAGCTCGACCTCGTGGCGGACGATATTGAGCACGCCGCCGCGCTTCAGGCCCTCGCACTCCTCCTGGCCCTCGAAGCGGACCTCCACGGAGACCGCGAGCGCCGTGCCCGCAACATAGCGGATGAAGTCGACATGGATCGGCGCATCGCTGACCGGATCGACCTGAACGTCGCGGGCCAGAACGCGAATCACGTCGCCGTTGACCTTGAGGTCGTAGAGGCGGGCAAAGAAGCCCCGCCGGCCGATCTCGCGCTCCAGCACGTTGTAGTCGAGCGATACGGAGAGCGGGTCCGCGCCGCCGCCGTAGACGATGGCTGGCATGCGGCCTTCGCGCCTGAGCGCCCGCGCGCCTCCCTTGCCGCGCGGCTCGCGCGGCAGTGCGTCGATCATTGCTTCGTCACTCATGGTTCAGATGTCTCCGGTATTCTGGTGCGCATCAATCGAAGAGGCTCGAAACCGACGTCTCCGAGCTGATGCGGAGGATCGATTCGGCCATCAACGGCGCGATCGGGAGCACGCGGATATTCTCCGCGTCCATTACGGCGTCTGTTGTCTGGATGCTGTCCGTTACCACCAAAGACTCGAGCGCCGAAGACGAGACCCGGGCGACTGCCTCGCCCGAGAGCACCGCGTGCGAGACATAGCCGTGGACGGCCTTCGCACCTGCGTCCTTGAGCGCCGCCGCCGCGTTGCAGAGGGTCCCTGCCGAATCCGCGATGTCGTCCACGATGATGCAGCGCCGACCCTCGACATCGCCGATGATGTTCATGACCTCCGACTGGCCGGCACGCTCGCGCCTCTTGTCGACGATGGAGAGGTCCGCATCGAAGCGCTTGGCCATGGCCCGCGCCCGCAGCACGCCGCCCACATCGGGTGAAACGAACATCAGCGGCTCGTTGTTGTAGTTCTGCCTGATGTCCTCGACCATCACCGGTGCCGCGTAGAGATTGTCCACCGGGATGTCGAAGAAACCCTGAATTTGGCCGGCGTGCAGGTCGAGCGTGAGGACCCGGTTGGCGCCGCTCGCCTCGATCAGGTTGGCGACGAGCTTGGCGGAGATCGGCGTGCGCGGTGCCGATTTCCGATCCTGCCGCGCATAGCCGAAGTAGGGCATCACCGCCGTCACCCGCTGCGCCGAGGCGCGCTTCAGGGCGTCGAGGCAGACCAGCAACTCCATCAGGTTGTCGTTCGCCGGTTTCGATGTCGATTGAATCAGGAACACATCCTCGCCGCGCACGTTCTCGAGGATCTCCACGAAGATCTCGGAATCGGAAAAGCGGCGGATCGAGGCACGCGTCAAGTCGGTACCGAGCGCCGACGCGATCGCCTCAGCCAGCGGCCGGTTGCTGTTCCCGGCAACGAGCTTCATCGATGACGGTTCCCTGGAGCGTGGGTCGGGGCAAGGCCCGCAGGGCCGCCCTGCGGGCCCCGAAGGCGCGCGGACTGTATCAATCTGACCCAGCCCTGTAAACGGCGTTACCGAACCGTGACCGAGACGGCGATTGGCGCTTCGACCAGCACCGCAATTCCGCGCGGCAACTCGGGGCGCGGCACGAGAATTGGTCTGGAAACAGGCAGGGGCGGAGCATCGCTCAGCACGATGGATGGTGCGGGTAACGCAGGCGACGCGGCAGACGCTTCGATCTGCACGACGAGTGGCGCTTCGATCGGCGGCCAGGGATGTACTACGTCGCCTGGCGCTGTGGGCGACGCGACAGACGCCCGAATCGCCAGCGAAAGCGGCGCTTCGATCGGCGTCCCTGGAAGCGGTTTTGCGGGCGAATTCCGCCGGGGCGACTGAGCGACTCGGCGTACGTCTGGCCGATCGAGCAGTTGCGCGATGCCCGGCGCACCGGCGCGGGCGACAAGCCGCGGCAGCACGCCCCACGTGCCGGTCAGCCGGTCGGCGCCGACTCGGTTGCTCTGTGTGATGGTGCCGAGCCTCGTGCCGTCGGGGTGAAGTACATCCCAGGCGATCGTGACGGTCGCGCTGTCTGCAGCGGTGTCGTCTCGCGCGACTCGGACCCAGCCCTGGAGCGTCAGCATCCCGTCCTCGGGAGCATCGACGACAGTGAAGCCGATGCGGGCGAGGGAATGCTTCATGGCGCGGGTGAGCGCGATCCCGCCGTCGCCCGGGGCGCCGCGAACCGCTTCGATCGCCACGGGCACTTGGGGCGCGCGGTCCGAATCTGCGGCTGCCGGCGGCTTCAGCAATGCAGCGACCCGCCCGGCGGCCCGTGCCGCGATCTGAGCGAGATCGGCCGTTGAGGTGCCGATGGACGACGCATCGAGACTTGGCTCTTCGAAACGGAGCGCGGTTTCACCGTCGGACGTGATCAGCGTCCATCTCAACTTGCCTGCGACGCGCGCGACCTGCCCGGCCAGAACGATGCTGCCGCGACCGCCGGCGTTACGGCTCGCCGGGACGTCCCGCACCTGTAGCGCCTCCACGATCTCCTGCACCAACTCCTCGGATTGGCGTGCAGGCAATCCTTCGATGGGCGGCACCACAATGCTGCCCCAGGCCATGTCTCCAGGAACGGTCCACGCCTGCGTGCTCTTGTCTGCCGGCTGGAAAGGGCGGGGCAGGTCGCCGCAGGCCGCGAGCGCCGCGCACAGGACAAGGCACAGGGCGACCGGCAGCGTCCTTCGCCGGGCGCGATGGGCCGCGCTTCCGGGACGCATCATGAGCTCGACACCGCCAAGACGCAGCTCGCAACCATGCCGACGAACAGCAGGACTCCGAAAATGATTACGTAGGGCACGTCAGGGACCCAGTGCGACGATCGAGATATTGCGACCGTAGTCGGACTCGCCCCGGTGGACGCTCCGGCGGTAGCTGAAGTAGCGGTCGGAGTTGGCGCAGGTGTCGCCGCCGGTTGCTGCGACCGCCGCAAGACCGAGGCCGTCCAGGCGGCGGGCGACGTAGCCCGCGAGATCGAAGAGGAAGCGACCGTCGCGCCCCGCCGGCGCGAACAGGTCGTCGTCTTGTGGCCTGCGTGCCAGGAACGGCGCCGGAAACTCAGGCCCGACCTCATAGGAGGCCGCGCCGATCGCGGGGCCGATCACCGCCCGTATCTCGCCAGCGCGCGCGCCGAGGCCCAGCATGGCCTCGACCGCAGCTTCGAGGACTCCGCTGAGGGCGCCGCGCCAGCCGGCGTGGGCTGCGCCGATCACGCCGGCCTCGCGATCCGCCATCAGCACCGGCGCGCAATCGGCGGTGAGAATCGCAAGCGCAAGGCCGGGCGTCGCCGTCGCCATGGCATCGACCCGAGGCGCGTCCTTCCGCTTCCAGGGTGCGCTGACCACAAGCGCTTCGGCACTGTGGACCTGATACGCGGTGCAAAGCGTCGAAGGCGAAAGTCCGCAGGCAGCGGTCGCGCGTGTGCGGTTCTCGTGCACGGCCTCCGGGTCGTCGCCCGAGCCATAGCCGCAGTTGAGGGAGCGGTAGAGCCCCTCGCTGACGCCCCCTGCGCGGCCGAAAAATCCGTGGCGGACGCGATTCTCGGGATCGTCCAGCAGCGCGTGAGAGATCGGCTCCATCACGGCACCGCGCTTGCCTTGGTCTCGAAGCCCGGCGGCGCATCCAGCGTCGGGTGCGCGATCGCCAATGCCTTGAACAGTTCGCCCATGCCGTGCGCGCCCGTGAGGCGGCGAAGCGCGGCGTCGATCTCCGTGGCCTGATCCGCGCTCGCGTCCTGCCGAAGCCGGGCTGCGCGGGTATCGATGCCCAGCGCCTTGAGAAAGCGACCTTGGGGCACCGGGCCGAACACTTGGGCGCCCTCGCGCCGAGCAGCCGCCGCCAAAGCGGAGAAATCGACGTGCGCTGTCAGGTCGGCGGTGCCGGGGGCGTCCAGTACGTCGTGACGGTTGTGCCGCTTCACCGCTTGCAGGGTATCGCCGAAGCCTTGCTGCTCGTGTCCGTAGTCGACGATGAGCGCTGCCCCGCCCTCCGCCGCGATTCGCCCGGCAAGGGCGGACGCAACGGCTTCTCGCGCTGGTGCGCGTTCGACGATGGCGCCGGGCGGCGCGCAGCCGAGGCCGGCCTCGACGGGAACCGAATCGGTGGCGGCGAAGCGAAGTGCCTGGGATCGGGGCGCGAGCGTGACGACGCGCTCCTGCCACGTGTTGCCGACCCGCTCGAATTGCCGGATCGGCAACGCGTCGAGGAACTCGTTGGCGATGACCAGCACCGGGCCGGGAGGCACGGTCTCGAACCCCTCGTGCCAAGTCGGGTGGTCATCGACGAGCAGAGCGGCCTGCTCCGCGCGCAGGCTCTCGCTCGACTCGACGAGATGCAGGTCGATGGCGTCGCGAAAGGCAGGCACGGTCCGCGTCGCACGCAGCGCGTCGGCGAGGAGAGTGCCGCGGCCCGGCCCGAGCTCAACCAGTCGGACGCGCTGCGGCTGGCCCATGTTCTGCCATACCGCCGCGCACCAGAGCCCGATCAGCTCGCCGAACATCTGGCTTATTTCGGGCGCGGTCACGAAGTCGCCGGCGGCGCCGATTGGCCGGTCCCGGCAGTAATAGCCGTGCCTGGGGTGATGGAGGCAAAGCTCCATGTAGGCGGCGACGCTGATGGGCCCGTCGCGCCGGATTCGCTCCCTTATTTCTTCCGCAAGCGCGCTCATCACCCGGCCTGTCCGCCCGCCCGTCCGTCAATCCGAGGCACCGGCGGGATGCGGAGGATGAGAAAGAGCCCGATCACAATCATCGGAAGCGAGAGCACCTGTCCCATGCTGATGCCGGGCAGGATAAAGCCGAGGAACGCATCCGGCTCGCGGAACAGCTCGGCAATGATCCGGGCGATGCCGTAACCGGCGAAGAAGAGCCCGGCGACGGTGCCCGGTCGCCGCACCACGCGCCGCATATGCACGGCGACCGCGAGGATCGCGAACAGGACCAGGCCTTCCAGGATTGCCTCGTAAATCTGGCTCGGGTGGCGAGGCTCGGGCCCACCACCCGGGAACACCATCGCCCATGAGACATCGCTCACCCGGCCGTACAGCTCGCCGTTGACGAAGTTCGCCATGCGGCCAAGGAAGAGGCCGATCGGCACCTGTGCGCAAACCGCGTCGGCGACGGAGAGCAGGCTGATTTTCATGATGCGGGAGTAGAGCACCACGACGACCAGCACCCCCAGGGCACCGCCGTGAAAGGACATCCCGCCCTGCCAGA
>JAPPNV010000416.1 GCA_028818565.1 Rhodospirillales bacterium
GTTCCTCGTAGTGGAGCGCCAGCTCCCCCAGCAGGAAGGGCTCCGGCTCGGCCCGCCGGCGTAGCGCCGCCCGCACTCGCGCTGTCAGCTCCGACGGAGAGAAGGGCTTGACGATGTAGTCGGCGGCTCCCGCATCCAGTGCCCTGACGATGGTCTCGTCCCGGCCGTAGGCCGAGATGAAGATGACCGGCAGGTCCTCGAGCTCGGGCATGTCCGCCATCAACTCGATGCCGTCGGTCCCCGGGAGCACTAGGTCCAGCAGGACGAGCTGGGGCTTGTGCGTCGTGATGAGGCCGGGCAGCTCCTCCGGGTCGCCGGTCACGACCGGGGCGTAGTCCGCCTCGGTGAGAGCGTCCCGAACGTACCGCAGGGTCTGCGGGTCGTCGTCGACCACGAGGATGCTCGTCCGGTCCTTCCTCTTGCGGGTCCGGCGACGGCGGCCCGGAGCGGAGCCGCCTGCGCCGACGGTGTCCTCGGCCACCGGCAGGGTGAACGTGAACCGGGCGCCGCGCCCCGCTCCCTCGCTCTCGGCCCGGATGCGGCCGCCGTGCGCCTCCACGAGTCCCTTGCATATCGCCAGGCCGAGGCCGTAGCCGCCGAGCCCGCGCTTCCCCTCGCCGCCGGCCGCCGCGGCGTGCTTGCGGAACAGCTGCGGCAGCCGGTCCGCAGGTATGCCCCGGCCCTCGTCGGTCACCGAGATTGCCACGTGGACGCCGTCGCGCGCCGCGGCGACCAGGATGGGGGACGACTCGCGGGAATGCCTCGCCGCGTTGGAGAGCAGGTTGTCGAGGACCTGCGCGACGCGCGCCCGGTCGGCCATCACCCGCGGCAGGTCCTCCGGCAGGTCGATGCGCAGGGCGCGGCTGCCGGCGCCGTTCAGGAACGTGTTGCGCGCCTGGTCCACCAGCGCGGCGACCTCCGTCGGCTCGGGCGATATCGACAGCGTGCCGGTCACGATGCGCCCGTGGTCGAGCAGGTCGCCGACCAGGCCGCGCATGTGGTCGGCCTGCTCGTGGATGATGCGGTAGAACTCGCGCCGTTCGGCCGGGTCGAGCTCCGGTGAGGATTCCAGCAGGGTGGCGGCCGAGCCCTTGATGGAGGTCAGCGGCGTGCGCAGCTCGTGGCTCACCGTGCCCAGGAACTCGGCGCGCAGGCGCTCGATCTCCTCCAGCGGCGCCAGGTCCTGCAAGGTCACCACGAGCGACTCGACCGCGCCGTCGGCCGACTGGATCGGCGTGGCGTTGACCAGCGTGGTGACGCTGCGGCCGTCGGGGACCGAGAGCGTGATCTCCTCGGCGCGCACCGTCTCGGCGCTGCGCATCTGCTCGGCCAGCGGGAACTCCGCCAGGGACACCTCGCGCCCGTCGGCTCGCCGGCAGCTGACTATCTCCAGTAGCTCCTCAAGGGGCTGCCCGGGTATGCCCAGGGTGGCCACGATCCGCCGCGCCTCCCGGTTGAACCACACGGGCTCGGCCGTCCGGCCGTCGAGGACGACGACGCCCACCGGCGACGTTTCGATCAGCGTCTCGAGGTCGGCCCTGGCCCGCCGCTCGTCCCGGTGCGTGCGCGCGTTGGCGATGGCCGTCGCCGCCTGCGACGCGAACAGGACCAGAACCTCCTCGTCGGCGCTCGTGAACTCCTTTCCGCCCTCCTTGTCGCCGAGAAAGAAGATGCCGACGTGCACGTCGCGGTGGCGCATCGGCGTGCACTGCATCGCATCTACCACCATCAGCTCCGTCGAGAAGCCGAGCTTCCGGACATAGGCCGGCAGGTCGGCTATCTGCAAGGGCTCCCGCAGGTCCCGGAAGTGCTCGTAGAGCCGCGGTCCGTCGGGCCACGCGGCCATTCTCGCGTGCTGCTCCGGCGCAATTCCGGCGGTGACGAAGTCCTGCGGCTGCCCGGCGTCGTCGACGATCGCGACCAGGCCGTAGCGGGCGCCGGTCAGCGCGCGGGCGCTGTCGACGATCTCCCGCAGGACGGTATCGAGGTCGAGGCTGGCGCTGACGCGCAGGACGGCCGAGCACAGGTTCGAGATGCGCTCCTCGAGCGTCTCGATCCGTTGCCGCAACTGGTCAGGCCTCTCCCGCACTACTTCCTCCTTGCCGGACGCGGCGCGCGAGGCGCCCCGAGAGAGCAGGCGACCGGTTGCGCACCTTCAACGACGCAGATTGTCGCATATTCGCGAAATCCTCGCAATAGATGGCTTTTGAATCGCCCACAAATCACACGCTTTCTGGGATCATTCTCCAATGCGTAATGAGCGCACTTTGCCCCGGCTGTGCCGGGCGGTTGCCGCGGGCTTTCAGAACCGGGGCGCCGTCCACAGGAGAGCAGCGGTTGCGGCCCTTCCCGCGCGCGCATCTTCGTCAGGGCCTTCCGCCACAAGCTCGGCGGGAGCAGGCGCCGCCGCCCATGAGGATGGCCACCA
>JAPPNV010000197.1 GCA_028818565.1 Rhodospirillales bacterium
CCCACAGACCGGTGCGCTCCACCGTGCCGTAGACCACGGGCCGGGGCTCGGCCGGGCCCGGCACGTGCGTGAACTCGGCGCGGACGTCGTCACGGTAGCGGTTCAGGTCGCTCGCGGTGGGGCCGTCGATGCGGACGCCGTCGCCGGTCGTCAGGTAACCGTGTGCGATGTAGTCGCGGTAGAAGTCGATGGGCCCTTCGTGGCCGGCGGGCAGGTGGAAGCGGGGCGCATGGCGGCGCGCCAGGGCCCGATCGGCCGGACCGGCGGCTTCGGCCGGAGGGTTGGCCGCGAAATACTCGGCGAACCCGGGATACTGCGAGAAGTTGCGGTCGGCCGCAGCAGGACCGGCCCACGCGCAGATCAGCAGAAGCCCTGCGAGATGCCCGATCGTGTATTCGTGACGCATCACATCAGTGCGGTATCTGGTGACGGTCCCAGCCCAGGCGGAAGCACCGGCGGGTCCAACCCGTAGGAGGGTTCTCGGTAGCAAAGCGCGATGGCTTCGACAACCGGCGTCCGGTAGCGGCTGGCATACACGCCTCGGGTCGCACTGGAGCGGATCGCTTCCACCTACACCGTGACAGGGGGTATGACGAATGGTGTTTCTTGAGCAGGTTGCCGTCTTTCTCGGTGCTGCGGTGGTAGTCGTTCCGCTCGCCAAGCGCGCCGGATTCGGCTCGGTGCTGGGCTACATGCTGGCGGGCCTGATCGTTGGGCCCTGGGCGCTGGATCTGGTCGACGACGAGTGGAAGGTCCTTCATTTCGCGGAGTTCGGCGTCGTCCTCCTGCTGTTCGTCATCGGCCTCGAGCTGCAGCCGCGACGGCTCTGGACCATGCGCCGGGCGGTGTTCGGGCTGGGCGGCGGACAGTTTGCGCTGACCGCTGCGGCGCTTGCCGGCCTCGCCCTCATGTTCGGGTTGCCGCTTGAGACCGCCGTGGTTGCGGGCCTCGCCCTGTCGTTGTCGTCCACCGCCTTCGCGCTGCAGGCGCTGGCCGAGCGCAATGAGCTTACGACCCGACACGGCCGCCTGTCGTTCTCGATCCTGCTGTTTCAGGACCTTGCGGTGATCCCGCTTCTGGCTCTCCTGCCCTTGCTGGCGCCCGGTTCCGGGGATGCCGGCGACGGGACGCTCTGGCTCGATATCGCCAGCGCGGTGGGCATGATCGCGCTGGTGACGATCGGCGGCCGTTACCTGCTGCGCTATGTCCTGCGGCTGGTCGCGCGCTTCGGCACGCATGAGGTGTTCACGGCGACGACCCTGCTCACGGTCGTGGGCGTGGCGCTGCTGATGGAGCTTGCCGGGCTCTCGATGGCGCTCGGCGCGTTCCTGGCCGGCGTGCTGCTCGCCGATTCCGAGTACCGGCACGAGCTGGAAGCCGACATCGAACCCTTCAAGGGGCTGTTGCTCGGACTGTTCTTCATGGCCGTCGGCATGACGGTCGACATCGGGCTGGTGGTCGAGACCCCGCTCACGGTGCTGGGTCTCGCCCTCGGCCTCATGCTCGTCAAGACGCTCTGTCTGGCCGCCATCGCCCGCGTCGATACGCCGAACTGGCGGACCGTCCGCGGAACGGCCGTCGCACTCTCGCAGGGCGGCGAGTTCGCCTTCGTGATCCTCGCGCTGGGCGTGTCTTCCTCGCTGATGGAGGGGCGCACGGCGGACATGCTGATCGTCGCCGTGACGCTGTCGATGGCGGCGACGCCTCTCGCCTTCAAGGCGGGCGACTGGCTGAACGCCCGCCTCGAAGGGGAGCCGGAGCCGGAATACGAGCGCCACATCGAAGAGGAGAACCGGGTCATCATCGCCGGGTTCGGACGGGTCGGCCAGATCGTCGGCCGCATCCTGCGGCTCCGCCGCATCGGCTTCACCGCGCTCGAAACCAGTGCCGAACAGGTCGATTTCGTGCGCCGCTTCGGCAACAAGGTCTACTACGGCGACGCGAGCCGGGTCGAGCTCCTGCGCGCCGCCAGGGCCGACAAGGCCGTCCTCTTCGTGCTCGCCATCGAAGACGTCGAGCGTTCGCTCGCCACCGCCCGGGCGGTGCGCAAGCACTTCCCGCACCTGACGATATTCGCCCGCGCGAGAAACCGTCAGCACGCCTACGCGCTGATGGATCTCGGCATCGACCGCATCGTGCGCGACACGTTTCATTCCAGCCTCGAGCTCGCCGAGGGGATCCTGAAGGCGCTCGGCATCGGCGCTCTCCAGAGCCGGCAAACGGTCGAGACCTTCCGCGATCACGATACCGCGCGCCTGATCGCGCAGCACGGGATTGCCCACGACACCGACAGGATGATCGAGGAGACCAGGCACTGGACCCGCGAGCTGGAAGAAATGTTCGCCGAGGACGAACGCGAATCCACCGAGCCGCGGCTGTAGCGTTCCGCTTGTGAGCCTCGACACCGGTTTCCCCACGCGCCCC
>JAPPNV010000280.1 GCA_028818565.1 Rhodospirillales bacterium
GCCCCTCCGAAAACTCTCTCCCGGCGATCCCTCGGGCATCGCATGCGCGCCCCGCAGATGGTCGCACATCCCGCCTGCGAAAATCCTAACCGACACGCATCGGCGTGGGAAGACATCATGCGCAGCGTCGCACCGCCGGGGCGGTGTGCGGCGAGGCGCGTCGACTACATGCCGACGCCGGTGAGCGCGAGCGGTGATACAGACGCCGGCCAGGCGCCCGCGAAGACAAATTCGCACTGCTGCGGACGCGGCGGCCTACAACACGTCCGCGGCGATGCTGTCGGCGATCCGGGCCGCCGCCTCGTGCACGGATTCGCGCGTGAGGTGCGCATAGCGCGCCGTGGTCTCGACCTGGCGGTGGCCGAGCAGCTTGCCGATCATCGGCAGGCTCTCCCCAAGCGCCAGAGCCCGCGAGGCGTAGCTGTGACGAATGTCGTGAAGCCGCACGCCCTTCAGCCCGGCGCGCTCCCTGAGCGTCTGCCAGGCACCGTCGATGTCGGTCATGTGCGTGCCCGGCTTGTGGCCCGGTATGACCCAGGAGTTACCGGGCTTGCGCGGGAGCGCCGCCAGCAGACGCGCCGCCGACGGCGGCAGCGGCACCGCGCGTGGGCCCGTTTTCGCGTCGGCAAGCGCCAGCTCGCCCGCGTCAAGGTCGACGTCCTGCCAGCGAAGGCTCAGGATCTCGTTCTTGCGGCATCCGGTCAGCATCAGCAGCCGGATCGCCGCCACCGCGCCCGCCGACGCGCCGCCCTCGACCGCCGCCTCGTCCAGAACTCGGCCCAGCTTCTCGAACTCCGCGTCGGTCAGGAACCGTTCGCGGCGCTTCGCCGGATACCGCGCCACCGACCCGCACGGGTTGATCCCGTCCGCCACCATGCCCCAGCCCTCGGCGAGTTTGTACATGTGCGACAGCACCGTCATGTTCGCCATCGCGGGCCGGTCGCTGAGACCGTGATGCAGATCGAGAACGTGGCGCGGCTCGACCGCTGCCAGCGCCAGACCGCCGAGCCCCGGCACGATGTGCCGTTCCACCACGCTGCGCGTCGTCGCCGCAGTCTTCGGCTTGCAGCGCACGGCGACGTGCTTCTCCAGATAGCGGGCCGCGAGATCGGCCACCGTCGGCCCCTGCACGAGCTTCGCCGCCAGCGGCTCGGGCACCGGATCCTCGCCCGCCTTCACCCGCGCGATGATCAGCGCCGCCCGGCGCTTCGCCTCCTCGGCCTTGACCACCCCGTGGCGGCCCACCGTGACCCGCCTCGGACCCTTCGGCCCCCGCGCCTGGGCGACATACACCTTGCCGCCGCCGGGATAGACCCTGACCCCGAAGCCCTTCAGCTCCCGGTCCCAGACCACCGTGTCCCGCTCGACCTCCAGCGCCGCCACCATGCGGTTGGAGATCGTCCGCCGCCGCTCCACCCTCATGCCGCGCTCCGCTCGGGCGTCACGTGAACGGCGATGCTGTCGCCCACCCGGCCCGCCGCCGCCTTCTCCGCGTCGCGCACCAGATGCGCGTAGCGCGCCGTCGTCGCCACCCGGGAATGGCCCAGCAGCCGTCCGATCAGGCTCAGGCTCTCCCCCAGCGCCAGAGCCCGGCTGGCGTAGGAATGACGGGCGTCGTGAAGGCGCACGTCCTTCAGACCGGCCTCCGCCGTGACGCGCTTCCAGTAGTAGTCGAGAGTGACCAGGTGGGTGTCCGGCTTGCGGCCCGGAATAACCCAGCGATTGCCATCCGGCCGGTCGATGCCGTCGAGCACTCTCACCAGCGGCGGAGTCAGGGGCACCATGCGCGGCCCCGATTTCGCGTCCCTCAACCGCAACTCGTTCGCCACCCGGTCCACGTCGTCCCACCGGAGCGTCAGGATCTCGCTCTTGCGGCAGCCGCTCAGGATCAGCAGTCGGATCGCCGCCACCGCCTGCGGCCACGGCGGAGCCTTCGATGCCGCCGCGCGCAGCGCCGCGCCCAGCCGCCGGTATTCCTCCGGCGTCAGGAACCGCTCGCGCGTGTACTCACGGTAGTAGCGCAGCGACCGGCACGGATTGGACCCGCGCGGCACCAGTTCCCAGCTCTCCGCCAGCCGGTACATTTTCGAGAGTACCGCCGCGGCGGCGTTCGCCATGTAGGGCGTATCGCGCAGCCGGTGGTGCAGCTCGGCCGCGTCCTCCCGCCCGACCTCGCCCAGCGCCTTGCCGCCCAGCGCCGGAAGGATGTGCAGGTCCAGAACCGTCCGGTAGAGTGCCGCCGTCTTCGGCTTGCAGTGCTGAGCCACATGCTTCTCCAGGTAGCGCTCCGCCAGCACCGCCACGGTGAGCGCCGGTGCCGGGGGCGCCGGGAAGGGGTCCTCGCCCCGCTTGATCCGGTCGATCGCCGCTGCCGCCTTCTCTCTCGCCTCGCCGACGGTGATGTCGCCGTGCCGGCCGATCCTG
>JAPPNV010000007.1 GCA_028818565.1 Rhodospirillales bacterium
CGGTCAGGATGAGCGAGTTGCCGGTCTTGTCCAGCAGCACGGTCATCACCGGCATTCGCATCATGAGCGATTGGCCGAGATCGCCGTGCAGCGCGGCCCAGAGCCAGTGGCCGTATTGGACGAACATCGGCCTGTCCAGGCCGAGCTCCTCGCGCAGGAGTGCCGCGCGCTCCTCGGTATAGAACATCGAGAGCAGCGTGTGCGCGATGTCGCCTGGAATCAGGTAGAGCACGCTGAATACGACAAAGGAAACGCCAAGCAGAACCGGCACGACGTGAATCAAGCGCCAGACGACAAATCTGAGCATGGTCGGCTCGGAGGGGCAGTGGCGGCCCCGCCGGCAGCCGATCGCCGGCGAGACCGCCGCGCCTTACTCTACTCTTTGTCGACGATTGCCATGTCGTGCCAGTGCTGCGGCGCAAGCACGAAGCCCTTGAGGTTGGGCCGCATGGCGTAGACCCCCCACGGGCTGTGGGTGGGAATGAACGCCGTGTCCTCCTCGATGACGATCCGTTGGATCTCCCTGAGGTGGGCGACCATCTCCTCTTCGGTCAGCGCAGCCCGCGCCTTGGACAGCAACTCACCGACCGTCGGGTTGTCGTAGTAGCCGGCGTTGAAGCCGTTCGGTGGCAGGGCGGCCGGCGAGATGACCGCGTCGAGCCAATGGAACGCGCTCTCGCCCCAGGAGAGCTGCATGAATCCGGTGCCCTCACGCATGCCTTGGGACATGATGTCCATGTAGGTGCTGATCTCGAAGAGCTCGATGTTCAGCGTGACGCCAATCCGGGCCCAGTCGCGTTGGATCCATTCGGCATCGGCCACGGTGTTGACGTCGCCGGCACCGCCCGGCGTCCAATCGACCCGCACCTCGAAGCCGTCCGGATAGCCGGCCTCTGCGAGCAACTCCTTGGCCTTGGCCGGGTCGTAGGGGAAGGGCTGGTAGCCGGGATCGTAGCCCGGCCCGCCATAGTTCAGGATGCTGTAGGCTGGCGAGCACTGGCCGCGCCTTAGAAACTTGCACAGCCCCTCGCGGTCGATCGCCATGTAGAGAGCCCGCCGGACCCGGGGGTCGTCGAGCGGCTTCAGCCGCGTGTTGACCCACAGGTTGTAGATCGTCGTGATCGGCGCCATGTCGACGACCATGCCCTGCGAGGCGAGAAAGTCCGTCGAGTCCGGAGACGGCGTCGCGATGATGTCGACCTCGCCGGTGAGCAGCGCAAGCTCGCGGGTCGCGACTTCGGGGATGCCGCGAATGATGAGCCTGTCGACCCTGGGAATCCGATTGGGGTCCCAATAGTCGGCGTTGCGCTCCATCACGATCTTCTCGCCGAATACACGCTCCGTCAGCTTGAACGGGCCAGTGCCGACGCCATGCAGATGCGCCTCCTCATTGCCGTGGGTCTCCACGACCTTGGGGCTGATCATGCCTGAGGAGCCGAAACCGCCCTGCGAGAGCCTCCGAATGAACTCGGAGTTCGGCTGCTTCATGTTGACCTGGAAGGTGTATTCATCGACGACTTCGTAGCTCTCGATATCGCCGTGCCACCAGCCGTTAAAGGCGTTGGCCAGCGGATAGAAGTGCGCGAAGTCCTTGTCGAGAACTCGATCGAAGTTGAACTTCGCGACATCGGCGTTCCACGGCGTTCCGTCGTGGAACGTCACACCCTCGCGCAGATGGAACGTGTATTGCAGCTTGTCCTCGGAGATATCCCAGCTCGTGGCGAGAGCGGGTATGACCGGCGGACGGTCGACGTCCTTGATGGTCAGGTCCTGCTGCACAAAGCTTTCGTAGATGTGGAACGTTTCGCGATAGGTAAGCCACAGCACGTGTGTATGAGGATCGAGACGACTGGGCTCGCCCTCCACGGCAAGAACGATGGTCTTGTCCTGCGCCTGCGCCGGCTTGTCCGCTGCGAACAGCGAACCGGCGGCAAGCGCCACCAGGGCCAGGAGGCCCACGGCGTGGCGACACAGCCACGTCGGGCTCGCCCGGCCTATTCCCTTTAGCCACCCTCTCATGATCCTATCCTCCCTTTATGTCGTGAGTTGGCGCGCATTCTCCTCGCGCGCCTGCCGGAGGGGTTGTTCGCTTTCGCGTCGTGCGCCCCCGGCTGCCGCCGACGCGTTCCATTCGTTCTTTGAACCCTCGTAAAGATGACAGGCCACGGCGTGGCTCGCCGTGATTCCCTGCAGTTCGGGCATCTGCGTGGCACACGGTTCGAACCGCTCGGTGCAGGTGCCGGAATAGATGCAGCCGCTTCTGGCCGCCGCAGAGGCGCGCATCGCACTCTCAAGGTCTTCGTCATCGGCAAGCACGCCGGTTCGGCTTGCGACCCTCTCCCACGCGTCGTCCTTCTTGAGCCCCAGCACCGCATCGAGGAGCGTCCTGGTGTAGGGATGCTTCGGGTGATGATAGA
>JAPPNV010000412.1 GCA_028818565.1 Rhodospirillales bacterium
TCGAGACCGCGTTCTGCAAGGTCGGCGTCTACATCTGCTACGACCGGCACTTCCCGGAAGGCTGGCGCGAGCTCGCCATGAACGGCGCCGAGGTGATTTTCAACCCGTCGGCGACCGTGCGGGGGCTCAGCGATCATCTCTGGACATTGGAGCAGCCGGCGGCCGCGGTCGCGAACATCGTTTACATCGGTGCGAACAACCGCGTCGGCTTGGAAGCGCCGTGGAACAACGGCCACTTCTACGGCTCCAGCTACTTCGTCAATCCGCGTGGCGAAATTCTGAACCAGGGGCCAGACGATGAAGACGCGCTGGTTACCGCCGAGCTCGATCTCGCCATGATCGGCGAGGTGCGCGACGCGTGGAACTTCTATCGCGACCGCCGGCCGGATACCTACGGCACGGTCGCGTCCTGGCAGGTCTGAGCGGGCGAGCGAGAGGAGGCCCGGTGATGCGCAAGGTCAAGGCTGCCCTCATTCAGATGAACCTGAAGGGCGATCCTGCAGCGGATTCCATCGAGACGATCCGCAATAACATGATCGCGGCTCACCTGCCGCTGATTGAGGAGGCGGCGCGCCAGGGCGTGCAGGTCTTGGGCCTGCAGGAGGTCTTCAACGCGCCCTACTTCCCCGCCACCATCGACGACAAGTGGTTCGAGTCCGCCGAGGCAGTGCCGGATGGGCCCACCACCCAGACGATGTGCGCGGCGGCGAAGAAGCACGGCATGGTCATCGTCTCGCCGGTCTATGAGCGGGACCGCGACGGCACGCTCTACAATTGCGCTGCGGTGATCGATGCGGACGGCAAATACCTCGGCAAGTTCCGCAAGATTCACATCCCAAAGATCGAGGGCTTCGACGAGAAGCACTATTTCGCGAGCGGCGACCTCGGCTACCCGGTGTTCGACACCGCCGTCGGCAAGGTCGGGGTCTACATCTGCTACGACCGCCACTTCCCCGAAGGCTGGCGCGCGCTTGCGCTCAACGGGGCGGAGCTCGTGTTCAACCCGTCCGCGACCTTCCGCGGCATCAGCGACCACATCTGGAACCTGGAACAGGTGGGGGCGGCCATCGCCAACGGCATCTTCATCGGCACCAACAACCGGGTCGGCACCGAGCCCAGCCTCGGCAACCACGTCTTCTACGGCTCCAGCTACTTCTGCAATCCGCGCGGCGAGATCCTGGCACAGGGCGGCGATCAGGACGACGAGCTGGTGATCGCCGAGCTCGACCTCGATCAAATCCGCGAGGTCCGCGACACGTGGCAGTTCTTCCGCGACCGCCGGCCCGAGACCTACCAGCACTGCGCCCGGCAACCATAAGGCGCCGGCGCGACGCGCACGTCAAGCGCCGGTCAGGCGCCGCAGGCGGGATCCGGGAGAATCGGGCGGGAGTCTGCGGGGGAAGCACCCAAGCGGGAGGCGGCGCGAGCCCGCGCGGCGTCGCCGAACGCGCCGAAGATCGCCATCGAGAACGAGTCCTCGGTCACCTTCCACTCGGGGTGCCACTGGACGCCGAGCGCAAATGAGGGAGCGTCGCTGACGCGCACGGCCTCGATCTGGCCGTCGGGCGCGACCGCCTCGATCGCGAGCCGGGGCGCGGGGTTGTCGATCCCCTGGGCGTGCAGCGAGTTGACCATGACCTCTGGCGCGGACCAGAGCGATGCCAGCAGACCGCCAGCAGTCAGCATCACTTCGTGGACCGGCCCGTACTGCACATCGCGGGGCTGGTCATCGTCCGAGCGATGGTCGAGCCGCCCCGGCAGGTTGTGAACCTCCTGATGGAGGCTGCCGCCGAGGGCGACGTTGAGTTCCTGAAAGCCTCGGCAGATGCAGAGAATGGGGATCCCTGCGTCGATCGCGTTCCGGATTAGTGGCAGCGTCGTCGCGTCGCGCTCGGGGTCGTGGAGGGTGCCGTCGGCGCTCGGCGGCCCGTCGTAGTGGGTCGGCTCGACGTTGGAAGGGCTGCCGGTGAAGAGCAGGCCGTCGCAGCGGTCGAGCACCGCGTCTTGGTCCAGCGACCCGCCGAGCGCGGGCACCGCCACGGGTAGCCCGCCGGCGGCGGCGACCACCGCTCGCATGTACTTGTCGCCCACGACGTGGAAGGGGTGGATGCCGATGTCCCGCACACAGGCGGGGAGGCCGATCAGGGGAACCGGCGGCACGGTCATGCCGGCTCAGCTATCACGGCGATCGCCTGCGGACAAGAAGCCGCCGCGCCTCTGGATGCCCAGATAGATGGCGCCAAGCCCCGCGCCCCGCACCACGTAGAGCAGCGTCATCGCGAGCCAAAGGCCGTGATTGCCCAGCGGCTCGCGCAGCAGCCAAGCGCAGGGCGTGAAGACCGCGAACGCCAATATCATGTTGTTGCGCATGTGGGCGGTGCGCGTGGTGCCGGTGAACACGCCGTCGAGGAA
>JAPPNV010000354.1 GCA_028818565.1 Rhodospirillales bacterium
CCGGGGCACGTGGTGGTGCAGATCGGCCCCGCGCCGGTGGAAGGCGCCGCCGTGCTCGCGGCCGAAGCGCGCGCGCAGCTTGAAGGTAAGGTCGCCGCCGCGACGCTGGCGGAGGCCGCCGGCGCGATGGCCGACCCCGGCATCTCGGTGGTGGAGGCCGCGCTCCGCGCCACGACGCTCGGGGCTACTGCCATGCATGACCCGACCGAGGGCGGGCTTTCCGCCGGGCTCTACGAGATGGCGGAGACGGCGGGAGTCGAGCTCACGGTCGAGGCCGACGCCGTGCTCTGGTACGAGCCGGGCCGCGTCATGGCGGAGGCGCTCGGGATCGATCCCTGGGGGCTGCTCGCCTCCGGCGCGCTGCTCGCGGCTTTCCCGGCCGATACCATCGAGGAAGCGCTGGCAACGCTCGGGTCCGAGGGCTTCACCTGCGCGCCGATTGCCCGCGCCGAAGCGGGGAGCGGCGTCAGCCTCGATTCAGGCGGCGCGGTGCCGCGTTTCGCCCGAGACGAGTTGATCCGCGCGTTCAGCGCTCAAGATTAACGAACGCTCAGCTCAGGCCGCGCAGTAATCCGCGTCGGTGCTTTCGGCGTTGGAAAGGTCGACGATGCTGGGCTGCTCGCCGCAGAGCGCGCAAGCCGGGTCGGGCTTGACCTTGATCTTGCGGAAGACCGAAGCGAGCCCGTCGTAGACGATCAGGCTGCCGGAAAGGCTCTCGCCGATCCCGAGCAGCTCCTTCAGCACCTCGGTCGCCTGCAGCGAGCCCATGGAGCCCGCGACGGCGCCCAGGATGCCGCCCTCCGCGCATGACGGGATCAGCCCCGGCGGCGGCGCCTCGGGGAAGATGCAGCGGTAGCAGGGATTGCCGCCCCCGAGATGGGCCTTGAAGGTCGCGAGCTGGCCGTCGAAGCGCAGGATCGAGGCCGAGACCAGGGTCGTCTGGGCCAGGTAGCAGGCATCGTTGATGAGAAAGCGCGTCGCGAAGTTGTCGCTGCCGTCCGCGACCAGGTCGTAGCGCCCGATCAGGTCCATGGCGTTGTCGGGTGCGAGCCGCACCGGGTGGCGTTCGACCGTCACATCCGGATTGATCCGCGCCACCGTCTCGGCCGCGCTCTCGGTCTTGGGGTGGCCGATCCTTGCCTCGGTGTGGGCGATCTGCCGCTGCAGGTTGGAGAGCGCCACCGCATCGTCGTCCACCACGCCGAGGGTGCCGACGCCGGCCGCCGCGAGATAGAGCATGAGAGGGGAGCCGAGCCCGCCGGCACCAACCACCAGAACCTTCGAGTCCAGCAGCCTCTGCTGGCCGGGGCCGCCCACCTCCTGCAGCAGGATGTGGCGGGCGTAGCGCTCCAGTTGGCGTTCGTTGAACATGGCGGCGTCCTAGAGCCCGGCGAAGAGGTCGGTGGACAGGTAGCGCTCGGCGAAGGAGGGCACGATGACGAGGATGCGCTTGCCCGCCATCTCCTCGCGCGCGCCGACCTGGAGCGCAGCCGCGATGGCGGCGCCCGACGAGATGCCCACCGGGATGCCCTCGAGCCGCGCCACACGCCTGGCGGTTTCCATGGCGGTCTCGTCGCCGATCTGGATCAGCTCGTCGATCACCGAGCGGTCGAGCACGCCCGGCACGAATCCCGCGCCGATGCCCTGAATCTTGTGCGGCCCAGCCGGCGCGCCGGAGAGCACGGCGCTCGCCTCGGGCTCGACCCCGATCAGCTTGAGTGCGGGCAGACGGGGTTTGAGCACCTGGCCGATGCCGGTCACCGTGCCGCCGGTGCCGACGCCGCAGACGATGGCGTCGAGCATGCCGCCGGTATCGCGCCAGATCTCCTCGGCGGTGGTGACGCGGTGGATCGCCGGGTTCGCCGGGTTCTCGAACTGCTGGAGCATCACCGCGCCGTCGATCGTCTCGACCAGCTCTTCGGCCCGCGCGAGCGCGCCGGGGATGCCCTTGGCCGCCGGCGTCAGCTCCAGCTCGGCGCCCATAAACAGGAGGATGCGGCGGCGCTCGATGGACATGCTTTCCGGCATGGTGAGGATCAGCCGGTAGCCCTTGGCCGCCGCCACGAAGGCCAGAGCGATGCCGGTGTTGCCCGAGGTGGGCTCGACCAGCACCGAGCGGCCGGGCTCGATCCTGCCCTCGGCCTCAGCCGCTTCGATCATGGAGACGCCGATGCGGTCCTTGACCGAGGCGAGGGGATTGAAGAACTCGAGCTTGCCCACGATCTCCGCACCGCAGCCGGCCTCGGCCGGCAGGCGGTTGAAGCGCACCAGCGGGGTCGAGCCGATGGTCTCGGCGATGCTGTCGTAGATGCGGCCGCGCACTGCCGGCGGCGGCGCCGTGACGGCGGGGGCGGAAGCCTCGTCCGGGTGGTCTCGTGCCATGGTCCGCTCGGATCGCTCGCTCATGCAGC
>JAPPNV010000228.1 GCA_028818565.1 Rhodospirillales bacterium
CCAACGCCCACCTGCTGCGCTACGATTCGGTCCACGGGCGCTTCCCCGGCACCGTCGAGGTGGCGGAGGGCGCCATCGACATCGGCGCGGGGCCGATCCAGGTGCTGAGCGAGCGTAATCCGGCGTTGCTGCCCTGGGCCGACCTCGGCATCGACGTGGCGCTGGAGTGCACCGGCATCTTCACCGCACGCGACAAGGCCGCGGATCATCTGGACGCCGGCGCCCGCGCGGTGCTGATCTCGGCCCCCGGAACGGATTCCGACCTGACCGTGGTCTACGGCGTCAATCACACCGCGCTCACGCCCGAGCACCGCATCGTTTCCAACGCGTCGTGCACCACCAACTGCCTGGCCCCGGTCGCCTCGGTGCTGCACGAGGCCATCGGGATCGAGAGCGGCTTCATGACCACGGTGCACGCCTACACGCTGGACCAGCCGGTGCTCGACACGCTGCACAAGGACCTGCGGCGGGCGCGGGGTGCGGCGGGCTCGATGATCCCGACCTCCACCGGCGCCGCGCGCGCCGTGGGCCTCGTGCTGCCTGCGCTCGCCGGCAAGCTGGACGGCACGGCGGTCAGGGTGCCGACCGCCAACGTCTCGATGGTCGATCTGAACTTCGTCGCCAAGCGGGCGACATCCGTGGGCGAGATCAACGAGGCCGTGGCGAGCGCCGCCGCCGGCGCCATGGCCGGCGTGCTCGCCTACAGCGAGGAGCCGCTGGTCTCGGTCGATTTCAACCACCGGCCGGAAAGCTCGATCGTCGATGCAGGCCAGACCGCCGTGGTCGATGGCACGCTCGGCCGCGTGCTCTCCTGGTACGACAACGAATGGGGTTTCTCGAACCGGATGGGCGATGTCGCGGCCCATCTCGGCAACCTGTAACGACGCCGGCGCCGCCGCCGCGCGCCCCATGACAAGGTTCCGCCCGCTCGACAATATCGAGGTCGCGGGCAGGCGCGTCCTCGTCCGGGTGGACCTCAACGTGCCGATGCGTGAAGGCGCGGTGGGCGATACCACGCGGATCGACCGGGTGGCGCCCACGCTGAGCGAGCTCGTGGAACGCGGCGCGCTGGTCATCGTCGCCTCGCACTTCGGCCGGCCCAAGGGCAAGCCGGTGGCGGCCATGTCGCTCGGACCGCTTGCCGCGCCGCTCTCCCGCGCGCTGGGCGGCCTCCCGGTGCATTTCGTGCCCGATTGCATCGGTGTGGAGGCAGAGGCAGCGGTGGCCGCGCTCTCACCCGGAGAGATCGCGCTTCTGGAGAACCTGCGCTTCCACGCGGGCGAGGAGGCGAACGATCCCGACTTTGCCGATGCTCTCGCACGCCTCGCCGATCTTTACGTCAACGACGCTTTCTCCGCCGCGCACCGGGCCCACGCGTCGACCACCGCCGTGGCGGAGCGCCTGCCCAGCGCGGCGGGGCGCCTCATGCAGGCGGAGCTGGAGGCGCTCGGAAAGGCGTTGCAGTCTCCCGAGCGGCCGGTCATCGCCGTGGTCGGCGGTGCCAAGGTCTCGACCAAGCTTGCGCTCCTCGCCAACTTGATCGAGCGGGTGGACCGCCTCGTCATCGGCGGCGCCATGGCCAATACTTTCCTCCACGCGCAAGGGGTCGCCATCGGCGCGTCGCTCCACGAGCCCGACCTGGCGGAGGACGCCCGCCGCATCATGGGAGAGGCGTCGGGCGCGGGCTGCGAGATCGTGCTCCCCACCGACGTGGTGGTGACGCGGGAGTTCCGGGAAGGCGCAGAGGGTGTGGTAACGCGCGCAGCCGACGTTCCGGCGAACGGAATGATCCTCGACCTCGGGCCGGAGACTTGCGCCCGCATTGAGACGGCTCTGGCGGACTCGCGCACGCTGGTCTGGAACGGGCCGCTTGGGGCCTTCGAGATCGCGCCCTTCGACCGCGCCACGACGCGCTGCGCCCGCACTGCCGCCCGGCTCACCGAGGAGGGCAGACTGCTCTCCGTCGCCGGCGGCGGGGACACGATCGCAGCACTCCAGGGCGCGGGCGTGATTGGCGCCTTCAGCTACGTCTCCACCGCCGGCGGCGCCTTCCTGGAATGGCTGGAGGGACGGACCCTGCCGGGGGTGGCGGCGCTCGAGACCGCGAGCACCCCGTGAGCGAGCCATGAGCGGCCGACGGCCCGCGATCGTCGTGCACGATCTCGACCAGGCCGTCGGCGCGCTCCGTGCAGCCGTGACGGCCGGGGTCCCGGTCACGCTCTGGTCTGCGCCCGGCGCGGTGTCCTATGCGGGGCTCGGCTTTCTCGCTGCAGTCTTCGAGAAGGCCAGGGAGGCGGTGCCTGAGGCCGACCACGATGCGGTCGTCGACTGCAGGGGCAGCGCCGTGCTGGCCCACGAGGCGCTGAGCCGCGGCTTCGCCGGCGTGGCGTTCACCGGAC
>JAPPNV010000422.1 GCA_028818565.1 Rhodospirillales bacterium
CTGTCCACCCTTCCTAAACCGGACAGCAATGGGCTTGACCCGGCCATCCACGTGTCGGCTCAGGACTCAACGGAACTGGCAGAGAGAGATGCCCGGATCAAGTCCGGGCATGACGAGAATGATTGGAGAGTCGGGGAGACTGCACGGCCGACCCAAGATCATGCGAACTTCAGAAACAGGACACTAGTTGGCGTGATCAGCGGGCTCGCCGCCTGGTCGGCGTGCCGACGCCCGGCATCGACATGGTCTACGCGCTGGTAAAGCAGCGCGCGATCGAGGCGGGGTGCATGCCGGGATGAGCTTCTGTCTGTTGGTCCGCCTTCAGCAATATTATAGCCGCGAGAATGCTAAAATAAACACACAGGATTCTACGTATTGTCAAGCTTGAGTGCGGCTATTATTGGTCGTGACCTAACTCTTTTATTTCGTCCTCAATTGCATTCAAGGTAAACTCGTCGCAACGCTTATCCGGTCCCTCGCAGGGAACAAAGAAATAGTGACCCTTCCGGGTCTCCCACAGTTCCGCTGTTTTCAGTACGGCGCCCGTTGGCTTGCATCCCAGTTGGCCGAGTCTAGTTTCAACTTCTTCGCGTGAGCACAACCGGACTGAGATCATGCCGTTAGCCGGCTGCTCTCGTGATAGCGAATTGTCCGGTTTCCATTGCCGCAATAACTGGTGTGGGGTCTGGAGACGGCTTGAGGAGCGCTTCCACCGACGGCACCACGGGGTGCCATTCGATATCGATATCGTGGTTCGCCTTGAACAGCATTTGGATCGCCGGCCCTACGTCGGCGAACACGGTTTCTCTGTCGGCACCGGACAGATGAAGGCCAGGAACGTCGGGGCTTGAAACACGCACGCCACCGTCGCCTCGCTCTTCGCAGACGACGCGGATAATAGCAGTTTCATTGTGATACATTGCGGTCTCCCGTTGCGTGTAGTTTCGACTTTCTCACGTTTCGCACAAAATGCAATACAGAAACCGATCAAACCAGATCTATCTTATGTATTAGTATGTTAGAGATGAGCGCAGCGGTTTATGGGAGGCTACAAGAGTAAACTAGGGAAAGTACGCGTCAATTAAGATCAATTGAACCGAGTAACTAAATGCGGTGTATCAGGCCGCACACAAGGGCGTCTGCGCGCTCAAATCCCGAGCGCGCAGCCGTCCTTGCGGGGGTCGGAGCCGCCGGTGAGCACGCCGGTCTCACGGTCGATCGCGATGGCCTGACCGCCGCCGTGGGGCACCGCCGCCCACGCCACGTCGTGGCCGAGGGCGGCCAGGCGCCGGGCGGTCGTCTCGGCGATGGTGGTCTCCAGCGTCATCACGCCGCCGAAGTGGAAGGCGCGCGGGCAGTCCAGCGCCGCCTGCGGGTCCATGCCGTAGTCGATCACGTTGGTGAGGAAGTGGGCGTGGCCGCAGGCCTGGAAGTGCCCGCCCATGACGCCGAAGGGCATCACGGCATGCTCGCCCTGCCCCACCATGCCGGGGATGATCGTGTGCATGGGCCGCTTGCCGCCCGCAATGCGGTTGGGGTGGTCGGCGTCGATGACGAAGCTCGCGCCACGGTTCTGCAGCATCACGCCCGAAGACGTGCAAAGGCCCGAGCCGAAGGACGCGAACAGCGAGTTGATGAAGGAGATCGCGTTGCCCTCGCCATCCACCACGGTGAGGTAGACGGTATCGCCGTGGGCGGGGTAGCCCGGCGGCAGCTCCGCCGGCATAGCCCGCGCCGGGTCGATGTGGCGGCGCATGGCGTCGGCGTACTGGGTGGAGAGCAGCGCGTCCACGGGCACCGTCACCGCGTCGGGGTCCGCGATCAGCGCCGCGCGGTCGCGATAGCCGAGGCGCGTGGCTTCGGCCTCCAGGTGCAGGCGCTCAGGCCCCAGCGGGTCGAGCCCGGCAAGCTCGAAGCCCTCCAGCATGTTGAGGATGAGCAGCGCGATGATGCCCTGGCCGTTGGGCGGGCACTCGTAGATGTCGTAGCCCCGGTAGTTGGCGCTGATCGGCTCCACCGCCTGCGGCTCGAAGCCGGCGAGGTCGTCCGCCGTCATCAGGCTGCCGTGGGCGGCGAGATGGGCCACGATGTCGTCCGCGATGGCGCCCTTGTAGAACGCCGCCGCGCCCTCCTTGGCGATCAGCCGCAGCGTCTCCGCCAGCGCCGGCAGGCGGTGAAGCGTGCCGGCGGCAGGCGCGCGCCCGCCGGGCAGGTAGATGGCGCGGGCATTCTCGCAGGCGTGGAGCTTGTCGTCGGCCGCATTCGCCCAGTCGTGAGCGACGCGGCTGTGGACGACGAAGCCTTCCTCGGCGTAGCGGATGGCGGGCTGCAGCACCTCGTCGAGGCCCTTGGTGCCGTGGTCCGCGAGCAGCCGCTCCCAGGTGCCGAGGGCGCCCGGCACGGTGACGGCGTGCGCGCTCTCGAAGTCGATGGCGTCGATGCCCTGCTCCCGGAACCGGTCCACGCTCGCCGCAGCCGGCGCCCGGCCTGAGCCGTTGATCGCGTAGGGCGGCACCCGGCCGCCCGGGGCATAGAGCGCGAAGCAGTCGCCGCCGATGCCGGTGGATTGCGGCTCGACCACGCCCTGGACGGCGCAGGCCGCAATCGCGGCATCCACCGCGTTGCCTCCCGCGCGCAGAATCTCGATCGCCGTCGCGGTCGCCAAAGGGTGCGAGGTCGCCGCCATGCCGCGCGTGCCGTGGACCATGGACCGCCCCGAACGCTGAAAATCACGCATCGACTCGCCCTCCCGCACTCGCGCCGCCGCGATTGCCGCGCTGTCGGGGTTGTAGACGGTTTGCCGCGCTCGCGAAACGCCCGCGGCCCTTCACGAACTGTTGCACGGCCGAAGGCGCCGCTCGCATGGCAGGGGCAGGCGAAGCTTGTTAGTGTCGCCCGCGCCTGCTGGGCCCGATCGGCGTGCTTGCGAAGAGCGCCGCCCGGGCCAATATCAATGGCAACAAGGCGCGCGACGCCATCGCGCGCGGAACGTTACGCGACGAAAACCGCAACGCGGGGGTTAAGAACATGCGCTTGATAGGGTTGGCGGCCGCAGGCTTGGTCGCCGGAGGCATGGGGCTCGCGGCCGTTGCCGCAGCGCCGGCCTCGGCGGCGGAGCCCCAGCGGATCACGGTGACCGGCGAGGTCATCGATTCCTGGTGCTATCTGAGCGAGATCATGTGGGCGACGGGCTCGGCCCATCACCGCTGCGCGGTCTGGTGCGCGCGGGGCGGGGTGCCGGTCGGCATCCTGAGCGAGGACGACGAGGAGGTCTACGTCGTGCTCATGATGGAGAACAATCCCGACGTGATCGGCAACAAGGCGATCTTCCGCATGCAGACCAACGAGGTCGTCGTCACCGGCGATCTCTACGTGCGCGACAGCGTCAACTATCTCGCCGTCAACGAGATCGTCGAGGACCACGGGATCGTGAACTACTCCCACGAGGACTTCGACGTTCAGCCGGGAGGGCTCTAGACATGCCAGCCCATCGCACGATGACACGCTTCGCCGCCGCCCTCCTGTTCGCAGGCTCCATGGCGGTCGCCGGCGTCGCCTCCGCCGCCAACAGCTGGGGGCTGCCGGACGAGGTCGAGGCACGGTTCGACGCCAAGGTCACCGACGTGCTCTGCGTCCTCAGCGGCGATTGCCCCGAGGACTGCGGCGCCGGCAATCGCCTGCTCGGCCTGATGCAGGACGACGGCACACTGGTGCTGCCGCTCAAGAACGCGGGCCCCTTCACCGGGCCCACCGTCGATCTCATCCCCTTCTGCAACCAGCGGATAACGGTCGACGGCCTGTTCACGACCAACTACGGCATCACCACCTTCGCGGTGCAGTTCGTGCGGCCCGAGGGCGGCAAGTGGCGCGGCGCCAACGCCTTTGTCCGCCAGTGGGCCAAGGAGCGCGGCCTGGAGGCGAAGGACAAGAAGGCGCGGCGCTGGATGCGCAACGACGAGGCGATTCTTGAGTTGATCGAGGAACAGGGCGTCCTCGGCCTGAAGAGCGAAGGCATCACCCCTTAGCCTGACCAGAGCGGCGGCGCGTAGGCCCTGCGCGCCGCCGCGACAGATCAGTTCGTTTTTTGCAGGGGACCCATGACCTTCCCCGACAAGGGCTACCCCTCGATCGCGGACTATTGCGGCGATTACCTTGCCCGGCTGGCGCGAGCCGGCGCCTCCATCGACCGCGCCGCTCTCGGCCGCGCTGCAGAGATGCTCGACGCGGCGTTCGCCCGCAGCGCGTGGCTCTTCGTCTGCGGCAACGGCGGCTCGGCGGCGATCGCCAACCACCTGCTCTGCGACGTCGCCAAGGGCGTGCAGACCGACACCGGCGTGCTGCCGCGGGTTGTGAGCCTGAGTTCGAACACGGAAATCGTGACCGCGATCGCCAACGACATCGCCTTCGAGGACTGCTTCCTCTACCAGCTGAGGACCGCAGCGCGGGCCGGCGACCTGCTGATGACCGTCTCGTCCTCGGGCGATTCGGAGAATGTCGTCCGTGCGCTTGATTGGGCTGCGGCGAACGGGCTGGAGAGCATTGCGCTCACCGGCTTCGACGGCGGGCGTTCGGCGCCGCTCGCCACGGTCAACCTCCACGTGGCCGGCGAGAACTACGGCGTGATCGAGGACACACACCAATCGATCGTGCACATGCTCGCGCAGTTCCTGCGCCAGGCGAAGATGCCGGATGCGCTCATCGCAGAGCGGAAATTCTAGGCTACGAAGCGGATCGCCAGAACGACGGCGATCAGGATGGCGACGGCCGCGAGCGCTACCCAGCCCAGGTGCCGCTCGATGAAGGCGCGGGCCGGCGGCCCGAACTGCCAGAGAATTGCCGCCACGATATAGAATCGCAGGCCCCGCGCGAGCAGCGAGGCAAGTATGAACACGCCGATGTCGAGCTGGCCGGCGCCGCTCGCGATGGTGATCAGCTTGTAGGGGAGCGGGGTGAAGCCGCCGGCGACGACGATCCAGGCGCCCCACTCGTCGCGGTAGCGCTCGAAGGTCGCGAGCTTGTCCTCGTTGCCCCAGAGCTCGAGCAGCGGGCCGCCGAAGGCGTCGAAGAGGAAGTACCCGATCGCGTAGCCGAAGAGGCCGCCGCCCACGGAGAAGAGCGTGCAGACTCCCGCCAGCAGCCACGCCCTGGCCCGTTGCGCGAGCACCATGGGGATCAGCAGCAGGTCCGGCGGAATTGGGAAGAACGAGCTTTCGGCGAAGGCCACGGCGGCGAGCGCCCAGACGGCGTGCCGCTTGCCGGCGAGCGCCAGCGTCCAGTCGTAGAGCCTGCGAAGCGGCCCCGGCCTCCGACCCGCAGCCGGCCCCTCGGTCATCCGCTCATCCCGGTCGGCACCGGTTGACCGTTGCCCACCCCGGACCAACAATGCCGCGAACGCTCCGGACGGGCACCCTTCATGCAGTCAAGACTCATCCTCTTCGCCGCCTCGGCCGGCATCGCCGCCCTCACCATCTACCTTCTCATCTCCGGGCGGAACATCCTGATCCCGATCGCCATCGCGGTCATGGCCTGGTACCTGATCAACGCGATCGCGCGCGGGATCATGAAGCTCAGCATACGCGGCGTTCGCCCGCCGCGCTGGGCCGCGCTTGCGCTCACGGTGCTGGTCGTCATCGCGGCGGTGATGTCGCTGGCCGAGATGGTAAGCGGCAACTTCAGCAACGTCGTCAATGCGATCCCCACCTATCAGGCCAATCTCCAGCGCCTGATCGGCGAGGTGGCCGCGCTGTTCGGGATGCAGGAATCGCCGAATGTCGCCGATATCGTCGACCGCATCGACTTCAGCGCGGTGGTCGGCCGCCTTGCCACAACGCTGACCAGCATCGCGGGCGAGGCCGGGCTGATCCTGGTCTACATGCTCTTCCTCTTCGTCGAGCAGGGCAGCTTCGACCGCAAGATGAAGGCGCTCTTCCCCGACCCGGAGCGGGAGGAGCGGGTCCACAAGATCCTCACCCACATGAGCGAGGAGATTCAGAACTATCTCTGGATCAAGACCTTCACCAGCGCGCTGACGGCGGGCTTGAGCTACGCCGTGCTGGCCTCCGTCGGCCTCGACTTCGCCGGCTTCTGGGTGGTCATCATCTTCCTGCTGAACTACATCCCGACCATCGGCTCGCTGCTCGGCATTCTCTTCCCGGCGCTGCTGGCGCTGGTGCAGTTCGACACCTTCGTGCCCTTCCTCATCGTCACGCCGAGCCTCGCCGTCATCCAGGTCTTCATCGGCAACTTCCTGGAGCCGATGCTGATGGGGTCCTCGCTCAACATCAGCCCCTTCGCGACGCTCGTCTCGCTTGCGGTGTGGGGCTCGATCTGGGGTATACCGGGGATGTTCCTCTGCGTGCCCATCACCGTGATCGCCATGATCATCTTCGCCCACTTCCCGCGCACGCGGCCCATCGCGATCATGCTGTCGACCGACGGCCGCGTCGCCTGGGGCGAGACCGAGCCGCGCCCACCGCCCGACCAACGCCCGCCGTCCGGAGACTAATCATGAACGTTGCCGAACAGGACGCCCTCGCCATCGACGCCGGGCGGCTGAGGGAGGCCGTCGCCGCGATCTTCACGGCCGCCGGCTGCGACGAGGAGGAAGGCGCGCGCATCGCACGCTATCTGGTCGAATCCAACCTCACCGGGCACGACAGCCACGGCGTCATCCGCGTGCCGCGCTATGTCCATTGGCTCGATACCGGCGCCGTTCACGCCGGCCGGCACGTGAAGACGGTGATGGACGGCGGCGCCGTCACGGTGCTGGACGGCGACCACGGCTTCGGCCAGACCATCGGCGAGGAGGCGATCACGCTGGGCGTCGAGAAAGCGCGCGAATACGGCGTTTCCGTCGTGGGCCTGCGCAACTCGGGCCATCTGGGGCGGGTCGGCGACTGGGCCGAGCTTGCTGCCGCGCACGGGCTGTTCTCGATCCACTTCGTCAACACCAGCGGGCTCGGCATGCTCGTCGCGCCCTTCGGCGGCACCGAGCGGCGCATGTCCACCAATCCCATCTGCTTCGGTGTGCCGACGCCGGAGGGGCCGCCCCTCGTGCTCGACTGCGCGACCTCCATCGTGGCCGAGGGCAAGGTGCTGGTCGCGCTCAACGGCGGCAAGCCGCTCCCCGAAGGCTCCCTGATCGACCGGGACGGTACGCTCACCACCGATCCCAACGCCATTTACGGCACGCTGGACGGCACTCAGCCCCACGACCAGCGCACGGGCTCGGCCGCCGTGCGCGCCATGGGCGAGCACAAGGGCTCCGGCATCAGCATCATGTGCGAGCTGCTCGCCGGCGCGCTCACCGGCGGGGGCTGCGGCCGGACGGGCCACAAGACGCTGGAGAACAACATGCTCTCCATCCTGCTCGAGCCCGAGCGCTTCGGGACAGAGGAGCTGCTCTGGCCGGAGCTCGACCGCTACGTCGCCTTCGTGCGCAGCGCGCGGGCGGCGCCGGGGCACGAGCGGGTGCGCCTCCCCGGCGAGCCCGAGGAGGAGATGCGCGCCCGGCGGCGCGCGGAGGGCATCCCGCTACCCCGCCGGGTCCGGTCGAGCCTCGCGCTCACGGCGAACTCCCTCGGCCTCAAAGACGTGGCGGCGGTGTTCAAGCCGCAGCGCCGCACGGAGGTCTCCCCGTGACCGGGACCTCCGATATCGCCGCCCATTACACGAGCGGCGACCTGCTCGCGCGGCTGGAGGCGCGGTTGCGGGAAGACGGGCACGATCCGGCGCGGCCGACCGCCGAGGCACTGGCTCCCTACGACCATTTCCACGGCCGCGGCCTGGAGGCGACCGAGGACATGGCGAACCTGCTCCAGGTCGCCGAAACGGACCGCATTCTGGATGTCGGCAGCGGCCTCGGCGGGCCGGCGCGCTACATCGCGGAGCGCTTCGGCTGCCGGGTGGACGGAATCGATCTGACGGACGAATTCTGCGCCATCGCACGGCACCTGACCGCGTTGCTTGGGCTCGCGGACCGTGTCTCCTTCGTGCAGGGCGACGCGCTGGCGATGCCGTTCGGCGACGCCGCGTTCGACGGCGCCTACTCGATGAACGTCTCCATGAACATCGCCGACAAGCGCGCGCTCTATGGCGAGATCCACCGTGTGCTCAAGCCCGGCGGCTGGCTGAGCCTGTCGGAGGCCGTGCAGGGGCCGGGCGGCGCGCCGGACTACCCGACGCCGTGGGCGCGGACCGCCGCGACGAGCTTTCTCGCGAGCCCGGCGGAGACCCGCGCGAACCTCGAGGCCTCGGGGTTCGCCATCGAGACGCTGCGCGAGACGACGGAGACCGCGCTCGCCTACGCCGCCCGCTCGCGCGCTACGGTCGAAGCCGGCGGCAGGCCGCTGCACCGCGCCGTCTCGTTGATCCACGGCGCGCTCGCCGAGGAGGCGATGGCGAACTCGGCGCAGGCGCTCAGGGAGCACCGCGCGGTTCCCATCGAGATCGTCTGCCGCAAGGCGCGGCAATAGCGGCTTCCGACGTCGGACTGTGTGTCGGAGGCTCGCCGCGCAGTCAACTCATCGCGGACGCCCTGTATGGACCCCGCTGCAAGCCCTCTCACCAGATGCCGGGAAAGATCCGGTACTTCACCCGCGCCCGATACTCCGCCCACTTCTCGGCGCCGTATTTCTCGGCGCAATACGCTTCGTCCTCCACCTGGCGAACGGTGAACAGCGTCACGATGCAGACGAAGTACGTCCAGGCCCAGGGATTGTCGAAGTGGCCGAATGACAGGGCGACCGACAGGGCAAGGAACCCCTCGCCCAGGTAGTTGAAGTGGCGGGCGACGCCCCATAGACCGCTGCACAGAATCTTGCGGTCGCCGGCCTCGATGTACTCGGGCTTGATGAGTCCGAGGAACTTGCGGTCGGGCCATCGCTTGAACGTGTACTTCTGCAGGTTGGCGCCGCGCGTTATGCCCCATCCGTACAGGAACAGCGCACCCGTTCCGATGAGCCAGACATACGTCCATGCCGGCGAGAACCCGGGGTCCGGGTAGGCGGCCATGCCCCACAACGGCAGGATGTACAGCCACCCGTAAACCATGAGCCCGCCCCAGAACAGCTTGAAGCCGAGCTTCTCGTGGATCAGATCGTAGGTGTAGAGCTGGACGCGCTCGAAGACGAAGTAGTCGAACACGTAGAACGTGAAGAAAGCCGCATACAGGAAGACGCCCGGGTTGGCGTCCTCTCCGAAGCGGTCGTAGTGGTACGCGGCTCCGGACAGGGCGTTGAGAACCAGCATGGTTCCGCCGACGACATAGAGATACATCTTGACGTCGAAGCGGTAGTTGAAGAACGCCAGCTCCTGGGCCCGTCCGACCCACAGCTCCGCGATGAAATTTCTCTTCTCCTTTCGCGGCTGGCTGTACACCGCGATCAAGGTGAAGATCAGGGAGAACAGCGTTCCCCCGGCCAGTGCATACAACGTGGTCCGGTAGAACCAGTCGCGCGGCATCCCGGTGGCCTCGAAGGCCCACACGAGCACCGCGATGACGAACACCAGGATGCCGTTCAGCCGGTACTTGCGAGGCTCGCCGGTGTTCGGATCCCTGACGTAGCCGGGAACCCACTTTCCCGGAAGGATGACCTGCAGCAGGAAAAAGACGATGAAGATCGCCAGCGGGGTGAAAATCCCCGCAATCATTTCCGTCTGGGAAAGCTCGAAAAAGTGGCCGATACCAAGCCAATCGATCATGACCAAGTACCCCTGTCCGCGAAAAGGCGGTCATTATGGATTTGGCTACAAAGAAGATCAATAAGGTCCCACGCACCGAAAGTGCGTTTCGGCATCGGTGTTTGCCGGCGCTTTAACTGGTGGCGGAAACCCCACCACAGAGGCTTGAGAATTGCGCGCGAACCGTGCGGCGTCTGTGCCTCGGAGTTGGAGGAAGGGGCCTACCAGACGCTGCCGCAGCGGCCGCCGTCGATCACCAGGTTCTGGCCGGTGATGTAGCCGGCCTGGGCGCTGCAAAGGAAGGCGCAGGCCTCGCCGAACTCGGCGGGGTCGCCGAAGCGCTTGGCCGGAACCGACGCCATGTGCTGCTCGGTGAACGCGGTGAGCTCGGCGCCCGTCGCCTCGGCACCGGACGCGATGTTGCTGCGCAGACGCTCGGTGTCGAAATAGCCGGGCAGGACGTTGTTGATGGTCACGTTGCGTGGGGCGACGCCGGACGCGATGCCGGCGACGAAGGCGGTGAGTCCCGCGCGCGCGCCGCTGGAGAGGTCGAGACCGGGGACCGGCATCTTCACCGAGATCGAGGTGATGTTGACGATGCGCCCGAAACCGCGCTCGGCCATGCCGTCCACCACGCGCCGGATCATCTCCACGGGCGTCGCCATGTTCATGACCACGCCTTCCAGGAAGGCCTCGCGGTCGATCTCGCGGAAATCGCGGCGGGGCGGGCCGCCATTGTTGTTCACCAGGATGTCGGGCCCGGGGCAGGCCTCGATCAGTGCGGCCTGAACCGCCGGATCGCTGATATCGCCGGCCACGGTCGCCACGGCGACGCCTGTCTCCTCACGGATATCGCGCGCCGTGCCCTCGAGCGCCGCACTGTCGCGCCCGTTGATGACGAGACCGACGCCGTTTCGTGCGAGCGATTGCGCACAGGCACGGCCGAGCCCGCGGCTTGCGGCGCAGACGATCGCCCGGCGCCCTTCTATTCCAAGATCCATGGCTCCATATCCTCTGCTGCGGCGCCATCCTGACGCCCGGCGGGCCGCCGGCGCAAGCCGGGTGCACCGGACCATGGTGCGGTGCACGCGGCGGGCGGGGGAGGGCAGACTCGGCGGATGCGTCGCCCAGTCCATGACCCCGTCGAAAATTCCGGGCATACGCAGCTCTGGGAAGCCGCGTGATGGCCGGTCGCTCGTCCTCCGAGCTCTTGCCGGCGGAGATCCTGGCGGTGGCCGGACTCGGCTCGATTGCCACCCGCCTTGAAAGCGCCGCTCCGGTCCGTCATGAGCCACCTTGGGCCGCTCGCCTTGGACCACTTTGGGCCACCTTGGGCCACTTTGGGCCACCTTGGGCCGGAGTAGGCCGGAATAGGCCGCTTAAAAACCTTCTACCGAAACTTGCCGGGATGCTTCACCGGTCTCGGGCAGGCGGCACGGTGCCTCTAACCCGCAATTCTCGCCACGGTCATGGACTGCGCGGCGCGGCATGCAGGCGAGCCCCACCGCTAATGGGCGCTTGATTCGCTGTGCGAGAGGTGTTAGCACTCAGCCTTAGCGAGTGCTAACACCTGCTATCAGACGATCTTTCAGACGAACGTGGAGGAACCAATGAGCTTTCGACCGCTGCATGACAGGGTCGTGGTGCGCCGGATTGGCGAGGAGGCCAAGACTGCCGGCGGCATCATCATCCCCGATACCGCTCAGGAGAAGCCGCAGGAGGGCGAGGTCGTGGCCGTCGGCCCCGGAACCCGGGGCGATGACGGGACGCTGCATCCGCTGGATGTGAAGCCGGGCGACCGCGTGCTGTTCGGCAAGTGGTCCGGCAACGAAGTGACCCTCGACGGTGACGAGCTCCTGTTCATGAAGGAGTCCGACATCATGGCCATCGTCGAGACCGGGAAGAAGTCGAAGAAGGCCGCGTAGGCGGGCCGCTTCAGGGTTAGGAGCGAGGAAGGAAACAGATCATGGCAGCGAAGGAAGTAAAGTTTTCCGCCGATGCGCGGACGCGCCTGCTCAAGGGCGTGGACACGCTGGCGAGCGCCGTCGGCGTGACCCTCGGCCCCAAGGGCCGCAACGTGGTGCTCGACAAGTCGTTCGGCGCGCCGCGTATCACCAAGGACGGCGTGACGGTCGCCAAGGAGATCGAGCTCTCCGACAAGTTCGAGAACATGGGCGCGCAGATGGTGCGCGAGGTCGCGAGCAAGACCAACGACGAGGCCGGCGACGGCACCACCACGGCGACGGTGCTGGCCCAGTCCATCGTGCGCGAGGGCTCCAAGGCGGTCGCCGCCGGCATGAACCCGATGGACCTCAAGCGCGGCATCGACCTCGCGGTCGGCGCCGTGGTGACCGAGATCGGCAAGCGCTCCAAGCGGGTGCAGACCGACGAGGAGATCGCCCAGGTCGGCTCCATTTCCGCCAACAACGAGCGCCACGTCGGCGACATGATCGCCGAGGCGATGCAGAAGGTCGGCAAGGAAGGCGTGATCACGGTGGAGGAGGCCAAGGGCCTCGACACCGAGCTCGACGTCGTCGAGGGGATGCAGTTCGATCGCGGCTACCAGTCGCCCTACTTCATCACCAACGCCGACAAGATGACCTGCGAGCTGGAGGATCCGTTCATTCTTCTCCATGAGAAGAAGCTCTCCAACATGCAGGCCATGATCCCGATCCTCGAGTCGGTGGTGCAGTCGTCCAGGCCGCTGCTCATCATCGCCGAGGAGGTCGAGGGCGAGGCGCTGGCGACGCTGGTCGTCAACAAGCTGCGCGGCGGCCTCAAGGTCGCGGCGGTGAAGGCGCCGGGCTTCGGCGATCGCCGCAAGGCCATGCTCGAGGACATCGCCATCCTCACCGGCGGCCAGGTGGTGAGCGAGGACCTCGGCATCAAGCTCGAGAACGTCACCGTCGACATGCTCGGCACCGCGAAGCGGGTCTCGATCACCAAGGAGGAGTCCACCGTCGTCGGCGGCGCCGGCAAGAAGGGGGACATCACCGGGCGCTGCAACCAGATCCGGGCCCAGATCGAGGAGACCACCTCCGACTATGACCGCGAGAAGCTGCAGGAGCGGCTGGCGAAGCTCGCCGGCGGCGTTGCGGTGATCAGGGTCGGCGGGGCCACCGAGGTCGAGGTGAAAGAGAGCAAGGACATGGTCGAAGACGCTCTCAACTCCACCCGTGCCGCGGTCGAGGAGGGCATCGTCCCCGGCGGCGGCGTGGCGCTGCTCTATGCCGGCCGTGCGCTCGACAAGGTCAAGGGTGCGAACGACGACCAGAACGTGGGCGTCAACATCGTGCGCCAGTCGCTCAAGTCGCCGGCCCGGCTGATCGTCGAGAACGCCGGCGAGGACGGCTCGCTGGTGATCGGCAAGCTCCTGGAGCAGAAGAGCGCGACCCAGGGTTTCGACGCGCAGAACGGCGAGTACGTCGACATGGTGAAGGCGGGCATCATCGACCCCGCGAAGGTGGTGCGGACTGCACTGCAGGATGCGGCGTCGGTCGCAGGCCTGCTGGTCACCACCGAGGCGATGGTCGCCGAGAAGCCCGAGAAGAAGGACGACGGCGCCGGCGCCGGCATGCCGGACATGGGCGGCATGGGCATGTAGCCCAGCCTTCCAGGCTTACGATCGGGGCGGGCCTCAGGGCCCGCCCCTTTTCGTTTGCAGCGGCCGGAGCCACGGGATATGTGCAACGCGCACCGGACGGGTACGCAGCATCCGGTGGCGTGAACCAGGGGAGACCCCATGAGCGCCGATATCGGAGCCCTGTTCGACGAGCGGGATGCGCTGGAAATCGCCCGGCTGGTGAAGGCGGGCGAGGTGACGCCGGGCGAGCTCGCCGAAGAGGCGATCCGCCGCATCGAGGCGTTGAACCCGACGCTGAACGCGGTCTCCATCCCGCTCTTCGACTATGGCCGCAAGGTCGCCGCCGACCCGGCGCTGCCCGACGGCCCGTTCAAGGGGGTGCCCTTCCTGCTCAAGGACCTCGGCACGCTCTGGGAGGGCATCCCCCTGGTCAACAGCTGCCGTTACTTCAAGGATTTCGTCTGCCCCGCCGACATGACCTACACGCGGCGGATCAAGCAGGCGGGCTTCGTGCTGCTCGGCCGCAGCAACGCGCCCGAGTTCGGCTGGTGCCTCGCGACCGAGCCCACGCTCTTCGGCCGCACCAGCAACCCCTGGAACCTGGAACGCACGCCGGGAGGCTCCAGCGGCGGCGCGGCGGCGGCGTTGGCGTCCCGCATGGTGCCCTTCGTCGATGCCAGCGACGGCGCCGGCTCGACGCGGGTGCCGGCCTCCCACTGCGGGCTGGTGGGGCTCAAGCCCTCGCGCGGCCGGATCACACTGGAGCCCTACCCCGATTACTGGTACGGCGGTGCCACCTTCCTCACCGTGACCCACACGGTGCGCGAGAGCGCCGCCTATCTGGACGCGGTCGGCGGGCGGGTGACGGGCGACGTCTACTACACGGACATGCCGGAGACCCCCTACCTGGACGAGGTGGGGCGCGATCCCGGCACGCTTCGCATCGGCGTGACCACGGCGTCGCCGGACGGCAATCCCATCCATGACGAGGTGGTGCAGGCGGTGCGCGATGCCGCCGCGCTCTGCGAGAGCCTCGGCCATCGGGTGGAGGAACGGGAACTCGCCATCGACTGGGAACGCTTCTGGTCCGCGTATACGCAGATGACCGCCGCCCAGACCGCGTCCGGCTTCGAGGATTCCGAGGCGCTGATCGGCCGCCCGGTGACCGAAGACGACGTGGCGCCGCTGATCTGGGGAATCATCCAGAAGGGCAAGGCCATCGACGGCCCGCAGCACTACCGCGACGTGAGCGAGCTGCGCCAGATCGGCCGCGATCTGATCCAGAGCCTCGCGGACTGCGACGTCCACCTCATGCCGGTCATCGGCCATCCCGCCCGCCCCCACGGCCACTACCCCATGACCATGGGCGACATCGACCGTTACAACACCGAGCTGATGGGGCCGGATGCCGTGTTCACGGCGCCCTTCAACGCTTGCGGCCTGCCCGGCATGTCGTTGCCGCTGCACATGACGGCGGACGGGTTGCCGGTCGGCGTGCAGCTCGTCGGCCGCGAGTGCGACGAGAGCACGCTCTTCCGCCTCGCCGGCCAGCTGGAGGCGGCGAAGCCCTGGAGGGACCGCCGGCCGCCAGTCCTCGCAGGTTGAACCGCGGTTGCAACGCGCGACCGATCCACAGGGAGGCTCCCATGACCTCAGTCTTCGCCAACGACGCTTTCGCCGGTAAGACGGTGCTGGTCACCGGTGCCAGCTCCGGCATCGGCGAAGGCACCGCCAAGGCCTTCGCCGCCCACGGCGCCAACGTCATGCTCAACGGGCGCGACGCGGCGCGTGGCGGCGCGGTGCTGGACGCCATCGTGAGCGGCGGCGGCAGTGCCGCCTTGAGCCTCGGTGACGTGGCGGGCTCCGCCTACTGCGATCGGCTGGTAGACGAGACGGTGGACCGCTTCGGCCGGCTTGATGTGCTCTTCAACAATGCCGGCATCTGCCTGCACGGGCCGGTGGACGAGACCTCGGACGACGATTGGGACCACCTGATCGGCATCAACGTCAGCGGCAGCTTCTACATGGCACGGGCCGCCGTGCGCCAGATGAAGGCGCAGGGCGATGGCGGCGCAATCATCAACATGTCGTCGGAGTGCGGGCTGATCGCATACGAGCGGCTGCCCGCCTACAGCGCGACCAAGGGCGCCATCGTCATGTTGACCAAGTGCATGGCGATGGATCACGCGCGCGACGGCATTCGCGTCAACGCGGTCTGCCCCGGCGATATCGACACGCCCATGACCGACCTGGGCTGGGCGCACCTCGACCTCTCTTCCGAGGAGATCCGCGAGAGGCTCAAGGATCACATCCCGCTCGGCAAGGTGGGCGAGCCACTCGATATCGCCAACGCGGTGATGTATCTGGCCTCGGACGCCGCCGGCTTCGTCACCGGCACCCTGCTCCCCGTCGACGGCGGCACGACGGCGCGATAGGCACTCTCAGGGGGCTGCCAGGAGGTAGATACCGGCAGCGATCATCGCGACGCCGCCCGCGCGCGCGACCCACTCGCCCCTGGGCATGAGCTTCTCGGCGACGACGAAGACCGTGATCGCCGCCACCCAGGCGAGGTTCATCACCCCGCCGACGAAGAGCAGCCCCATCACGAAGCCGCAGCAGCCGAGGCAGAAGGCGCCGTGGCCGAGCCCCATGCGAAAGGCGCCCCACCTGCCCGGCCGCCAGTGCCCCATGATAAAGGCCATGGGCGAGCGGCAATGCTTGAGGCAGGCGTACTTGAGCGGCGTCCACTGATAGACGCCGGCGGCGATGAAGAGTACGCCGCCGAGGATCGTGCTGGTGGCGATCATCATCGGCGAGAGCAGCGCCGCGTTCTGAAGCCCCCACTGCATCGCCGTCGCCGCCACGCTGAACGCCGCCCAGACCAGCACGTAGCCGAGCGCGAAGAGCGTGGTCGCAGCGAAGGGGCGGCCTCCCCTCTCCGAGCGGTCCACCCTGGCGAAGATCAGGATCATCGGCGCCGCGCTCGGCACCATCATGGCCACCATCATCACCGCCCACATGGCCCACATCAGCAGGCCGTCGGTCACGCTCCAGGCCTGCATCTGCATCATGGCACCGTCCGCGTGCGCCATGTCGCCGCCCATGTCGAGGGCCATGTCGATGAGGTAGAGCCAGGCGAGCGCGGCGGCCACGGCGAGGCCGGCCAGGACCACCAGCCGGTCGCGTCGTGCGATGCTTTCGATCATTGGCGCAGCCACCGGCCCGGCCGGTGCGGCAACGCCTTCAGTCGCATTTCGCGGTGAGGCCGCCGTCCACGACCAGATCGGCCGCCGTCACGTAAGCCGCCTCGTCGGAGGCCAGGAAGAGCGCCGCGTGGGCCACGTCCCAGCCGGAGCCCATGCGGCCCATGGGCACCTGGGCGTGGCGCTTCTCGACCAGGGCCTCAAGGTCGCCGCCGCCGTATTGCGCGGCGAGGCGGGCCTCCACCAGCGGGGTGTGCATCAGGCCGACGGAGATCGAGTTGCAGCGCACGCCGCGGGCGGCGTACTGCACGGCCACCGCCTTGGTGAACTGCACAAGGCCCGCCTTCGCCGCCGCGTAGGCCGCATGGTGATTGCCGACGAAGCGAAGCCCCGCGACCGAGGAGACGTTGACGATGGCGCCCGCGCCCTGCGCCTCCATGACCGGCAGCGCACTCTTTGTGGTGAGGAAGGCGCTGGTCAGGTTGAACTCCAACTGCCCGGCCCAGTCCTCCTCGCTGAGCTCGACTGGCCCGCCGGGCACCGAGCCGCCCACGTTGTTGACCAGCACGTGCAACTCGCCCCAATGCTCGCAGACCTCCGATATCACCCGCTCGATCTGAGCGCTGTTGGTCACGTCCGCGGTCTCCACGGCACAGGCGTTGCCCTCGCTCTCGATCATCTGCCGCGTCGCCTCGGCGGCCGCCGTGTTGCGGTCGACTGCGACAACCCTTGCACCCTCGCGGGCGAACAACACGGCGGTGGCGCGGCCGTTGCCCCAGCCGGGGCCCACCGAGCCTGCGCCCGTGATCAGCGCGACCTTGCCGTCGAGACGTCCCGTCATGCCGCCACCCTACCCTTCGATGCCGTGATAAGCGCGTGCGATATCCGCTCTGCGGCAGATCCACACGTCGTCGTGGCTGAGAACATGCTCCAGGAAGCGGCGGAGCGCCGCGAGGCGAGCCGGTCGCCCGATGACTCGGCAGTGGAGGCCCACCGAGAGCATCGCGGGATGGCCGTTCACTCCCTCCCGGTAGAGCTCATCGAAAGCCGAGCAGAGATAGTCGGCGAACGCACCGGGGGAAGCGAAGGCGTTCGCCGTGGCGAACTTCATGTCGTTGCTGTCGAGCGCGTAGGGAATCACCAGGTGGCGGCCGCCGCCTTCCAGCTCGAGCCAGTAAGGAATGTCGTCGTCGTAGGCGTCCGAGTCGTAGAGCAGCCCCCCGCATTCGATGGCGAGCCGGCGCGAGTTCGCGCTCACCCGGCCGCAATAGAACCCGACCGGCACCTCGCCCGTCTGCTCGCGGATGACCTCCTTCGACTTCAGGATGTGCTGGCGCTCGACGTCCTCGGGGACGTCGGCATAGTCGAACCAGCGCCAATTGTGGCTCGCGATCTCGAGCCCCTGCTGCGCGCAATGGCGGCCGACCTCCGGGTTGAGCGCGAGCGCCTTTCCGACACCGAACACCGTCGCCGTGACGCCGAGCTCCTCGAACAGCCGCAGAATGCGCCAGACGCCGGCGCGGGCGCCGTAGCCGTAAAGGCTCTCGGTATTCAGGTCCCGCTCGCCCACGCGCGGTTCCAGGCCGCTGATCTCGTTGATATAGACCTCCGACGTTGCGTCGTCGTTCAGGATCGTCCGTTCGGCGCCCTCCTCGTAGTTGAGGACGAGGCTGAGCGCGAGCGGGCTCCGTTCACTCCAGGGCGGGCGCGGGCGGCTGCGGCCATAGCCGACGAAGTCGCGGTCGTTCTCGGTGCTCATGGGCCGGGGTTCCTCGGCGATTGAGGGGCGGACATGTCGTGCCAGGTCATGGGCCGATGGCCGTCACTCTAGCCCGCATTTCTCATCAGGGTCATCACCTCGGCATGGCTCGGCTGAGGCGCGATGGCGCCGACGCCGGAAGCGGTCAGGGCGCCCACCGCGTTGGCGTACCGGCCTGCCTCGGTGAGCTCTGCACCGCGGACCAGGGACAGGACGAAGCCGGCACTGAACGCATCGCCCGCTCCCGTGGCGTCGACCGCATCGACCCTCCAGGCCGGAATGCGACAATACTCCCCGGCCTCGCTCTTGATGAGACAGCCGTCTGCTCCGAGCTTCGCCACCGCGAGCCGGGGTCGCTCCCCCACGATGCGATCGAGAACCGCCTCGAGCGAGGTGCCGCCATACAGATAGGCGGAATCTTCCTCGCTCACGAAAACGATGTCGGCGAGCGTCACGGCGGCCTCGAAGTTGTGGCGCAGCGTGTCGCGGTCCCCCAGCGCCGGACGCACATTGGCGTCGTAGCTGACGGTGGTGTCGGCCTCCTGCGCCGTTCCCATCGCCACGCGGACTGCGTCCGCGCACGAGCGGGAGATTGCCTGCGAGATGCCGCTCGCGTGCAGGACACGGGCGCCAGCCACGTAGTCGGGGTCGATATCCGCGCCCGTGAGGTGGCTCGCTGCCGAACCGCGGCGCACATAGTCGAAGCGGTGTTTCCGCTCTTCCGAATAGGTAACGAAATAGAGGCCGGTGTGGCGTTCCGCGTCGGCTTCGACGTGGCTGGCGTCGACGCCGTGCGTCTCCAGCATCGTGATGAAGGCCGCGCCGAACGCATCCCGCCCCACCCGCGTGACATAGCCGCACTCGCCCCCCAGGCGCGCAGCCGCGAGCACGAAGTTGGCCGTGTCCCCGCCCCAGCCCCGGCGGAAATTATCGACCTCGCCCAGCGGGCCAACCGATGTGGCAGCCATCTCCGCGAGGGGTTCCCCAATGGCGATCAGGTCAGGCAACCGGCGCATCCAAAGCCGACGAGATCGCGGTCGTTTCTGGCACTCAAGGGCCGGGGCTCCTCGGCGATTGAGGGGCGGACATGTCGTGCCAGGTGGTGGGCCAGAAGAAGGTGCGGTCGAAGCCGCCACCGTTCCAGGTGGTCATCTTCCGCGCGTGGACGAGAAAGGGCTCCCTGGGGAATTCGAACGTTGTCTCGGCATAGGCCACGCCCGGCGCACCGAGATACCGCTCCGCCATCCCGCGGGCAGGCGTGATCCAGTCGAAGTCCTCCGGCAGAAACTCCGCCTCGCCGAGCACGCTCACGCGCTTGTACGGCAGGCCGGGGTTGTCGACGAGGACACCGCAGCGCGGGTCCCGGTGCAGGTTCCGCACCATGCTGGTACGCGCCTTGCTGATCACGAGGAATGCGTTGTCCTGCGCCAGCCAGTCGAACCAGACCGGACTCACCACCGGCCAGCCGTCGGCCATGGTTGTGGCGATCTTCGCGAAGATCGCGCCCGAGGTGAGGAACGCATCGCGCTCCTCGACGGTCATCCCCCGTCCGCTGTCGGATGTCATCGCCATGGCGCGCCTCTCCGTTCCCGTCGCGGGCGTGGGCGCCGCAACACCCGGACCCCGCTCGGGGCGGAAGGATAGGCGCGGCAGGCTGGCTTTGCACGCAACGCGAGAAGGCACGCGCCGCCCTGCCGAAAGCCGTGCCTGCGTGATAGGGTTCGCGCGCCCAGGAGGCGGGCATGCGGCGCGAAAAGGGGCCGAGACATGAGGGATCAGGCGCGGGTGGTGGTGATCGGCGGCGGCATCGTCGGCTGCAGCGTGCTCTACCATCTGGCGAAGCTCGGCTGGTCCGATGTGGTGCTGGTCGAGAAGACCGAGCTCACCGCCGGCTCCACCTGGCATGCGGCTGGCCTGCTGCCGCTCTTCAACATGAGCTACAGCGTCGGCCAGCTGCACAAGTACTCGATCGACCTCTACCAGCAGCTGGAGGAGGAGACCGGCCAGGCGGTGAGCTTCCACCGCACGGGCAACCTCAGGCTCGCCACCAATCAGGAGCGTATGGACGAGTACCGCAACTATTGCGGCACTGCGAACACTATCGGCGTGCCCTTCGAGCTGATCGGCCCCAACGAGATCGGCGACCTCTGGCCGCTCTGCAATCTGGACGGGCTGGTGGGCGCGCTCTTCCACCCCCACGACGGCCACGTGGCGCCGGTGGACGTGACCCAGGCGCTGGCCAAGGGCGCGCGCGACCGGGGTGCGGAAATCAACCGCAACACCGAAGTCACAGGCATCGAGCGGACCAGCGCGGGCGAGTGGCTGGTCAAGACCACGCGGGGCGACATCAGGTGCGAGACGGTGGTGACGGCCACGGGTTCGTGGGCCCGGCAGGTGGGCGCCATGGTGGGGCTCGACCTGCCGACGATCCCGGTGGAGCACCAGTACATCGTGACCGACACAATCCCGGAGCTGGAGGAACGCCGGGCGCAGGGCCTCCCCGAAATGCCGGTGCTGCGGGAGAGCGATGCCTCCTACTACATGCGCGAGGAACGCCAGGGCCTGATCCTCGGCCCTTACGAGAAGGACGCGCCGGCCTGGGCGGTGGACGGCGTGCCGGAGGGCTTCGGACAGGAGCTGCTGCCGCCGGACGTGGACCGCCTGGAGCCCCACATCGAGGCCGCGATCAACCGGGTGCCCATGTTCGGCCGCGCCGGGATCAAGGACTGCGTCAACGGCCCGATCCCCTACACGCCGGACGGCAACCCGCTCATCGGCCCGGCCTATGGCCTCCCCAACTTCTGGCTGGCGGAGGGCTTCAGCTTCGGCATCACCGCAGCCGGCGGCGCCGGCTGGCAGCTTGCGGGCTGGATTGCCGAGGGCGAGCCTTCCATCGACATGCTGGCGGTGGATCCCCGACGCTTCGGCGCCTACGCCAACAAGAGCTACACCAAGGTGAAGAACGAGGAGGCCTACGCCCACGTCTTCATCGTCCACTACCCGGATGAGGAGCGCCCGGCGGCGCGGCCCGCCAAGACCAGCCCCTGCCACGACCGGCTCGCCGCTCACGGCGCCGTCTGGGGCCAGCGCTACGGCTGGGAGCGGCCCAACTGGTTCGCACCCGAAGGCGCCGAGTCCAAGGACGACTGGAGCTTCCGCCGCACCAACTATTTCGAGCCCGTGGCCGCCGAGTGCCAAGCCGTGCGCGAGCGCGCCGGGCTGATCGACATCACCAGTTTTTCGAAATTCAGAATCTCGGGGCCCGGAGCAGAGGCCGCGCTCGACCGCGTGCTGGCAAACCGGCTGCCCAAGGGCAGGGGGCGGATCAAGCTCGCCCACGCGCTCACGGCGACCGGCGGCGTGCGCACCGAGTTCACGGTACTGCGCGAGGGGCCCGACTCCTTCTACCTGGTGAGCTCGGGCGCGGCCGAGCGCTACGACCACGACTTCCTGCTGCGCCACGTCGCGGGCGACGGTGTGAGCATCGAGAACATCACCACCGCCCACGGCGTGCTCGTGCTGGCGGGTCCGCGCTCCCGCGACATCCTCCAGGCCGTGACCGACGCCGACCTCTCCAACGGGGCCTTCCCCTGGCTCACGGCGCAGCCCGTCTCCATCGGCCTCGCGCCGGCCACCGCCATGCGGGTCAACTTCGTGGGCGAGCTCGGCTGGGAGCTGCACCACCCGATCGAGTATCAGAACCGCATCTTCGACGCGCTGGTCGAGGCTGGCGAAGCGCACGGCCTCGGCATGTGCGGGATGCGGGCGATGGACTCGCTCAGGATCGAGAAGTCCTACCGCATGTGGGGGCAGGATCTGACCATCGAGTATTCCGCCTTCGAAGCCGGCCTGGACCGCTTCGTCGCGCTGGACAAGGGCGATTTCGTCGGCCGCGAGGCGCTGGTGGCACAGCGCGAGGCGGGTGTGCCGCAGGACTTCGTGACCCTGGAGGTGGAGGCCGACGACGCCGATCCCTGGGGCAACGAGCCGATCTACGATGGGGAGACCATGATCGGCCGCGCCACCTCCGGCGCCTACGGCCACACGGTGGGGAAGAGCCTGGCGCTCGGCTACGTCGCCCGCGACCACGCGGTGCGCGGCCGCCGGCTCGCCGTCGAGATTCTGGGGGAGCGGCGTCCTGCGCGGATCGTCCCCAACTCGCCGCTGGACCCCTCCAACGAGCGGCTTCGCGCGTAGTCCGCGCGCAACGAACACAACACACAGCAACAGGGAGCCGACATGGTACTGGCCGAGCGCGACATCGACGTCGAAGGGCACCGGGTACACCTCTGGGAGGGCGGAGAGGGCTTCCCCATCCTGATGCTGCACGGCTCCGGCCCCGGCGCGGGCACCATCGGCAACTGGCGGCTGGTGCTGGAGCCGCTCGCCGCGCGCTACCGCATCGTCGCCACCGACCTGATCGGCTTCGGCGCCTCCGGGCGCAAGAAACGGGAGCCTTATTACGATCTGCCGCTCTGGCGGCGCCAGGCGCAGGCGGTGCTCGACCTGTTGCCCGCCGGCAAGGCCGGCGTGATCGGCCATTCGCTCTCCGGCAGCCTCGCGCTCGGGCTCGCCATGGACAATCCGCACGTCACCAAGGTGATGACCACCGGCTCGATGGGCGCGCCCGCGCGCGCCAACCGCGAGACCGAAATCTGCTGGCGCTTTCCCGAGACCCGAGAGGAGCTGCGGGAGGCCGCTGAGATCCTGGTCCACGACCCCTCGGTGATCACCGACGCCTTCCTCGACGCCCGCATGGCGATCCTCCACGACGGCGAGTACGGCCCCTACTTCCGCAGCATGTTCGCGGGCGACAAGCAGCGCTACATCGACGACGCGGTGCTCCCGCCCGACCGGCTGTCGTCGCTCGCCTGCCGGGTGATGATGCTCCACGGCCGCGACGACCGGCCCTTCCCCTGCGAGGAGAACACCCGGGTCCTCGCCCGCCACCTCCACAAGGCCGACACCTTCGTGATCGCGGAGTGCGGTCATTCGCCGGCCCTGGAACATCCTGATAAACTGCTGGCCATGGCGCAGATGCTGTTCGGCTGATTTGAGGCGGGACGCGCCAGCAAGACGATGGAGCGAGCGATGCGTAGACACATTCGATGCGGACAGCTGTTCACCGGCTTGGGCGACGGCGCCGAGCGCGACCAGACGGTGGTGACCGAGGGCGAGCGCATCGCCTATGTCGGGCCGAGCGCGGGCGCGCCCGTGGTGGCGCCGGAAGACGACGTGGTGGACCACTCCGGCCACTTCGTGCTGCCGGGCCTGATCGACGTCCACGTCCACCTCTCCTACGGCAACGCCAAGACCGAGGAGGACATCGACCTCTACGCGCCGGTCGAGTTCCGTGCGCTGCGCGGGATGGAGGCGGCCCAGCGGGTGCTCGCCGCGGGCTTCACCTCGATGGCCGACCCCACCACCAGCGGCCGGGTGACGCCCTCGATCCGAGACGCCATCGACGCCGGCCTCTTCGTGGGCCCCCGCATCTCCTGCTCCGGGCGCCAGATCACCAACCGCCAAGGTCTCTCCGACTGGTACCCCACCTGGATCGGCGTGCCCGAGACCTCCATCGGCGTGCTCGCCCGCGATGCCAATGAGGGGATCGCGGAAATCCGCACCATGGCCAAGGACGGCGTGGACTTCATCAAGATCGCCATGGACGGCGATTCGATGAACCCCATGACCAGCGTCCTGGTCGCCGGCTACAACCAGGAAGAGACCACGGCAATGGTCGCCGAGGCCCACCGGCTCGGCAAGAAGGTGGTCGTGCACGCGCGCGGCGCCGAGGCCGTGCTCTATTCCGCCCGCGCCGGCGTCGACGTGATCCTGCATGCCGCCTGGATGGACGACAAGGGCCTGGAGGCGGTGGTCGAGAACGGCTGCATGATCTGCCCGACCTTCAGCCTGGTGGTGAACGACATCGACTTCACCCGGCCCGGCGACGGCTGCTACCCGGGCTTCCCCGACGCGCACAAGCGCGAGATCGAGGCCGCCCAGCGCTCGCTGGTCAAGGCGCGCGATGCGGGCGTCACCTTTCTCTCCGGCACCGACTCCGGCTTCGCGGTCACGCCCTACGGCGAATGGCACGCCCGCGAACTCGAGCACATGGTGACCTACCTCGGCATCTCGCCGGCCGAGGCGCTGCGCTGCGCCACGGTCAACAACGCCACCTTCGTGCGCGAGGAAGGCCAGGTGGGCGCGCTGGAGCAGGGCCGGCTCGCCGACATCCTGGTCTTCGACGGCGATCCGCTCGCCGACATCACCCAGCTTCAGGACCGCAGCCGCATCCGCGAGATCGTCCTCGGCGGCGAGACCGTGAACCTCGCCATCAACCCGAAGGCGCAGCGGCTCCGCTCCGAGTTCTCCTACGAGATGTGGCACCAGGTCTACACGCAGGAGCGGATCGCCGAGATCGGCATGAACCGCCCGGTCGCCGAGGCCGCCGAGTAGCGACCGCAGGCCGCTGCCGGAGCACAGTCGGGCGGCTCGTCGGCGCGTGCCGGCGGGCCGCCCTCTATTCTGAGCCGGACCACCTGAAACGGGGAGCGAGACGCCATGCCCGTCATCAACCGCATCGCCGCCATCCACGACGACATGACGGCGTGGCGGCGCGACATCCACGCCCACCCTGAACTGGGTTTCCAGGAGGAGCGCACGTCCGCCACCGTGGCCGAGAAGCTGGAATCCTTCGGCATCCAGGTGCATCGCGGGCTCGCGAAGACCGGGGTCGTGGGCATCCTCGAGGGCGCGCCGGGCGACGGCGCCATCGCGCTCCGCGCCGACATGGACGCGCTGCCGATCCTGGAGGGGAACGACGTCGCACACCGCTCCACCAACGACGGTGCCATGCACGCCTGCGGCCACGACGGGCACACCACCATGCTGCTGGGCGCCGCCCGGTACCTGGCCGAGACCCGCAACTTCGCCGGCACGGTCTACTTCGTGTTCCAGCCCGCCGAGGAGGGGCTCGGCGGCGGCGAGGCGATGGTGAAGGAGGGGCTGTTCGAGCGCTTCCCTGCCAGCGCCGTCTACGGCATGCATAACTGGCCGGGCCTGCCACCGGGCGAGATCGCCGTCCGCACCGGGCCGATGATGGCGGCCTGCGACGAGTTCACCATCACGGTGGAGGGCACCGGCGCCCACGGCGCCATGCCCCACCTCGGCCACGATGCCGTGGTGGCGGCGGCGCAGATCGTCACCGGCCTGCAGTCCATCGTGGCCCGCAACGTGGACCCGCTGGAGGCGGGCGTCGTCAGCGTGACCATGATCCACGGCGGCGACGCCTTCAACGTCATCCCGCAGGCCGTGGAGCTCGCCGGCACCGTCCGCACCTTCAAGCCCGAGGTGCGGGACCTGATCGCCGCCAACATCGAAAGGATTGCGGAGAGCACGGCGGTGGCGCTCGGCGCCAAGGCCACGGTGAACGTGGAGGGGCGCTTCCCCGCCACGGTCAACACCGCCGACGAGACCGACCGCGCCGAGGCCGCGGCCCGCGCCGTGGTCGGCAACGAGCGCGTGCACCGCGACCTCGCGCCCTGCATGGGCTCGGAGGACTTCGCCTACATGCTCCATGCCCGCCCCGGCAGCTACATCTGGATCGGCAACGGGCTCGGCCCCGGCGGCTGCTTCCTCCACAACCCCGGCTACGACTTCAACGACGAGATCCTGCCCATCGGCGCGAGCTACTGGGCAACGCTGGTCGAGCGCGAGCTTGCGGCCGGCTGACATGAACGAGAGCGCCCGCTCGCGCCCGCCGGCGTGGGATGGCGCGGTGGCGCGGCGCCAACTCGAAGCCGACGGCTTCTGCCACGTGCCGCAGGTGCTGGACCCCGCCGCGCTGCGGGCCACCAGAGAAACGGCGGAGGCGGCGCTCGGCACCATCGGCACCGACCACCGCGCGCAGTGGCGCTCGCAGGGGAGCCTCGTCCCCGTCGCCGACCACCCCTCCTTCGCAGCCCTGATCGCGCACACCGGCTTCCAGGAGATGTTCGAGCGCCTCGGCTTGCCAGGCACCCGCTACTCGTCCGGCTACGTCATCAGCAAGCCGCCGGGCGGGCCCGCGCTCTTCTGGCACCAGGACTGGTGGGGCTGGCAGCACCCGATCTCGCGGGAGGAGCGCATCGCCCAGGTCGCGCTCTTCCTCTACATGACCGACACGACGCGCCGGAACG
>JAPPNV010000015.1 GCA_028818565.1 Rhodospirillales bacterium
AGCTTGAATCATGATTCGCTCTCCACGACAATTATTTTATGGGTACAGAGCCTAGTGCCGGCTCGACTCGCCGAGTACCGCCGTCTTGAAGATCGTGGAGTCGTCGACATATTCGCCGCCCTCTGACACCGCCGGCATGACATCGCGGTAGCGATCCTCGAGCACGATGTGAGGATCGTGCCCCTCGACCCACCCCAGGAAGATGTCGTGCAGGTGGTAGCCGATCAGGTGCCGCACGTCTTCGCGCAGGTCGCGCGCCACGGCCGGCGGGACCGCAAGATACTGGTTCTCCTCCTGGCGTAGCCATCCCAGGCTGTAGCCGGTGATCGCGCCGGTGCGCCACTCGTCCTCGGTATTGTTCCGGCCCCCGCCGTGATAGACCGAGCCCAGATAGATCAGGCACGAGCCGCGCGGCATGACGGCATGGGCCCTTGGCGTATCATCGTCGGGATAGGTGTCGTCGTCCCAGACATGACTTCCCAGGACCACGTTGGTGGCGCCGTTCTCGATCGTGAAGTCGGTGAGCGCCCACATCGTGTTGCAGAGGCACTGCGGACCGGGGTGTCGGAAGGGCATCAGGGCGTCATCGCGGTGGATGATCTGCAGCCCCTGACCGGGGCCGATCCGCACGGCCTGCGTGACGTGAAGCTGATAGCGTTCGCAGCGCGGCAGCAGCAGGCGGTCCATCACCCCGAGGATCTGAGGGCACGCGGCGAGCTCCTCGCCGTAGGTCTTCGACTTCGCAACCAGCGAGCTGACCCGCTTCGTCTTGTTCCCCCAAAACTCGCCTTCGCCGTAGTAGGCGCGTGACAGGAAGGGCTCGAGCTCCGCGTTGACCCTGTCGATCGCCTCGTCGTCGACGACCTGGCGGTAGATGACCGCGCCGTCCTCTTCGAGAATCGCCATCGCCTCGTCGGCGGACGCGTGCCGGCCGATGGAACGCACTTCGTTCATTGTCGCCTCGCCATGTTTGCCCGGGCGATGCTAACCCCGAACCCCACAGCGGTCACGGCCTGCCGGATCGGCATTTGACTGATAGCGCCGGCAGGTGCCCCTGTCGATCAGGCGACCGCGCTCTCGAGGCGAACGTACTCCACCTTGTAGGGCACGTCGGCGACGGCTCCGGCGTCAAGCTCGCGAGCGAACTTGTGACCCTCGTAGACCGCGTGCTGGATGGTGCCGGCCGCGACACAATCGCCGACGCGGGCGAGCGTGGCGATCCCCGCCTTCTCCAGCTTGTCCGGTTCCGCCGCCAGCTCCCGATAGAGCGCATCGTTCGGCAGCCGAGAGGTGGCGAGCACGAGAGACTGATAGCCGAGATGCTGCCGCGTCTCCTCGTGATAGACGTTGTAGATCTCGATGCTGTTGTCGCCGATGTGGGCGATGTTGTGATCGGTGATCAGCTCGATCCCCATGGAGAGGACCTGACTCATGATCTTCTCCATCTCCAGGGTGTATTCGGACCAGCGCGAGAGCTCCATGAGCGGAGTGACGATGGTCACCTCGTGGCCCGCAGCGCGGAGCTTCTCGGCAATGACGCCGCCCATGTAGTAGTGATCGTCGTCGAACACGACGATCGGGCCCTCGAGCGCCTTCCCGTCCATCACGTCGTCCGGGGTGAAGACCTTCTTGCCGTCGCTCCCGGGGATGGGATGGGTGTTGGTGTAGGCGGCGCCGTCGCCGCGCCAGTGCGAGCCCGTCGCAATGACCACGGTCTCGGCGCCGTAGTCGAGCACATCCTGCGCCGACAGGTGCGAGCCCGTGTGCACCTCGACATTCTTCATCTTCGCGATCTGGCCGACGCGGTAATCGCGCACGCGCCCCCATGCGGCGAGGCCCGGCAGCGCACTTTCGCGAATCACGCGGCCGCCGACGTCCGCTCCCGCCTCGGCGAGGTGAACCGTGTAGCCCCGCTCTCCGAGCGCGCGGGCACACTCCAGTCCAGCCGGGCCGGCACCGACGATGAGCACGCCGTTGTCGGACCCCTTCGCCTCGATCGTCTCCGGGTGCCAGCCGCGCCGCCACTCCTCGCCCGCGGTCGGGTTCTGCGTGCAGCGGAACAGGCTCGTCGTGTTCTCCGAGGCGACGCACATGTTGCAGCCGATACACTCGCGGATGTCGTCGTTGCGCCCCTCTTCGATCTTCTTCGGCAGGAAAGGATCGGCGATCGAGGGCCGGGCCGCGCCGATGAAGTCCGTTATCCCGCGACCGATCTGGGCAATCATCGTATCCGGCGAGGTGTAGCGCCCGACCGTCACGACCGGCCTGTCGGTCTTCTGCTTGACGAAGGCCACGTAGGGCTCCTGGAAGGCTTCGTCGGCAAACCGCGACGTGGCGGAATCGTAGGCCCAGTCGCTGATGTTCACGTCCCAGAGATCGGGCAGGTCGGAGAACATCTCGACCACCGCCTGGCCTTCCTCCTGCCAGGTGATGCCGTGCTCGCCCCGGTTCTCGTCGACGGCGAGCCTCAACGCGACTGCCGCCCGGTCGCCGACGGCCTCCTTGGTGTCCTCCAGGAGCTCCCCGATCAGGCGGGCGCGGTTCTCGACGCTGCCGCCATATTCGTCGGTGCGGTGATTGGTGTGGGGCGAGAGGAAATGCTGCGGCAGAGCGATGTCGTGGGCGGCATAGACGTAGACGATGTCGTAGCCCACGTTGACCGCGCGCTTCGCCGCGTCCACCTGCCAGCGCCGGAACTCGCGGATGTCGGCCTTGTCCATCTCGCGGCCCATGATGGGATCCCAGTTGTAGTGCACCATGTTGGGCGAGGGCCCCAGCGGGAACTCCTTCGTCTTGCGGTTGGAGAAGCCGAGCCCGTTATGGACCAGCTCCACGGCGGCAAGCGCACCGTATTCGTGCATGGTCTCCACCCAGCCGCGCAGCTGCTCCGCGTACTCGTCGTTCCACAGGCGGCGTTCGCCATAGGGTGCGGCGCAGGAGCTTGGATGGATGCTGCATTGCTCCGTGCAAATGACGGCCCAGCCGCCTTCGGCCTTCATTCGCCGATGCGCGACATCGCCGTGGTGTTCGCCATAACCCATCGCATTGCAGTGAGGCACTTGATAGAAGCGATTCTTGGCGATCTTCGGGCCGATCTTGATCGGCGTGAAGAGGATGTCGTAGCGGGGATCGCGGTTCATGATTGCCTCCCTGCACCGAATGCGGGCAGCGCCCTGGCGGCGCGCCCTCATGCATGTACCGAACGACCAACCGGCAGCGAGCGCGCCACGCGCATGAGCGCACGGCGCGGCGCCGCCGGAACGTGAGACCCTCGCCTAGGCGGCGAGCTGCTCGGACTCGGGATCGTGGATGAAGAAGACCTTGCGGACGGTCTCCTCGATGACCCAGGTCACCTTCTCGCCCTTGTTCGTGTAGAAGATGTCGCCGGCGGTGTAGGTGTGGGTGGTGCCGTCCTGTTCGGTCACGTGGATCTTGCCCTTGAGCAGGGTGCAGATCTCGTCGCCCGGATAGGTGTACTCGAAACTGCCCGGCGTGCACTGCCAGACGCCTGCCATCGTGCGCATGCCGAAGCCGCCCAGATCGAAACGCCCCTCGTGCACCGGGTTGCCGTCGAGCACGTTCACGAACGGCAGCTCCTCCAGCGCCGGCCACGGCTCGAGGCCGCCCTCGTCCTTCAGCGTCACATAGTCAAGCATCCTCTCCCTCCTCTCCCTTGTCGGCTCGTGAGTTGAGCCATCGTCGGTATCGCGGAAGCCTGTCGGCGCGATAGTAGGACATTCTACGCCGATCAGGCGACCCGCTTCGGAAACGTCTCGTGCCCCCAGACCTGGCGCTCGCGAATCCACGGCAGCGGCTGCTGCGGATCCTTCGATTCGAACTCGCGCGCGAGCCTGTGGCCGTCGAAGATGGCGTTGGCGACAATGCGCGGGGCGTGGCAATCGCCGACCCGATAGACCGCCTGGATGCCCTGGCCGGCCCATTCTGCGCTGCGCGCCTTGACCTCGCGGAACACCCTGTCGTTGCTCAGCCGTGACGTGCACAGGACAACGCTATCGCACTCCAGCTCCGTGACCTCAGTGCCGGCACGACGCGAATACTCGCCCTTCTTTGGCGTCAACGTCCGAACATAACCGTCCCGATAGAGGTAGAACATCGTCAACTTAACCGCGTTGCCGATCTCCAGATTTTCCGCCCAATGCAGCGTATGTTGCTCGATGTTTTTCTCGTGCATCATGCGGCGAATATCGTGAATCTCCTCGGTATAGATGCAGTGAGACGCAACGTTATCGAAGTTGGTGACGATGCTGACGTCTCTGCCTTGATCGGCAAGCAGCTCCGCCATGCTGACCCCGGTGTAATAACCCTCGTAGTCGAGCACCACGACGCGCTCGCCGGTCTCCTTGCCGGCCATGATCTGCTCGGGCGTACAGATTTCCGGTAGCGACGCATCGGCGCCGTCGAGCGGGGCCTGGGTCACACCGCCGAGGCCGTTCGTCGACCAGTGCGCGCCGGTGGCGAAGACCACCTTGTCGGCGCCGTATTCCAGAGCGTTGTCGGCGCTCATCTCGCCGACCCCGGTGTGCACCTCGACGTTCTTGAGCTTGTCCAGCTGGCCCTGCCTGTAGCTGATGACGCGGCCCCATTCGGCGAGATGGGGGTAGCGCATGATGTCCTTCATGCAGCCGCCGATCTCGTCCGACGCCTCGCGAAGGTGGACGTCGTAACCCCGCTCGCCCAGGACACGCGCGCACTCCATCCCCGCAGGGCCGGCGCCGACGACGAGAACCGAGCACGGATCCTCCGCGCGCTCGAACTTCTCGGGGTGCCAGCCGCGCCGGTATTCCTCCATCGACGTCGCGTTCTGCGTGCAGATCAGGGGCGTCGTCTGCCACCACTTGGAGAGGCAGATGTTGCAGCCGATGCACTCGCGGATGTCGTCGGTCCGGCCTTCGTCGATCTTGTTGGGGAGGAAGGGATCGGCGATGGAGGGGCGCGCAGCGCCGATCAGGTCGGCCTGCCCGGACTTGATGATCTGCACCATCTCGTCGGGGCTGGTGACGCGGCCGGCGCTGACCACGGGCACGTTGCAGGCCTTCTTGGCTTCCCTGATCCACGGCGCCATGTAGTTCGAGGACGTGGAGCGCGAGGAAGCGATTTCCAGCGCGAGCTCAGAGTAGCGGCCGACCTTCATGTCCCAGACGTCGCACAGGCCTTCCCTCTCGTGGAGTTCGATGAACTTGATGCCCTCGTCCCAGACCTCCAGGCCGTCCGGCCCGTCCATGGTGTCGACCGAATAGCGATATCCGACCGCGCACTCGTCGCCGACGGCTTTCTTGGTCGCCTCGGCGACCTCGAGCGCAAATCGGGCGCGGTTCTCGAACGAGCCTCCGTACTTGTCCGCTCTCTTGTTGTAATAAGGTTGAAGGAACTGATTCATGATCATCGAGTCCGAAACGAGGTTCTCGATGATGTCGAAGCCCGCGTCGCGCGCCCGTATCGCCGCGTCGACGTGCATTCGGATGACGGCACGGATGTCGTCTTCATCCATCTCGCAGGTACTCGCCAGGGGGATCGCCTCCGACGGCGCCTGGCTCGGAACTCGGCTGATCGCGCGGGACTCACCGCTCTGGGAATGCAAGCCGGCGTAATAGAGCTCGACGCCGGCAAGCGCCCCGTGCGCGTGAATGCTGTCGGTCACGTGCCGCAGGCTGATGACGTCGCCTTCATCCCAGAGACGCGCGGACCAATGCGGCGAATCGTCCGATTCCGGGTGGATCGCGGTGTACTCGATGAAGACGGTACCCCAACCGCCTTCGGCCTTCATGCCGCGGAACGCGGCCTGGGTGCCGGGACGATCCGAACCCGCGCTGTTGCAATGGGGCGTCTGCCAGAACCGATTCTTCGTTGCTTTTGGGCCGACTTTGACCGACTCAAACAAAACGTCGTGTTCTGGATTTCGCGCCATTTTCTTGTTCCCCCCTCCTTGCATAATTGCGTTTGAAATACGCTTTTTCTTTATTGATTATTTGCATGCACGGCAGAGGCTACAATGAAAGATTCATCTTTGACAACGCATTTGTTGGCCACTCGGTTCGGCATCGTCGTGCGGTTCAACCGGGTGTGCAGACAGAATTACGGTCTGACTGTTGCCGCTCCCGGCGGGGGACTGATCCGGTCCGCCACGCGAGGCGGCGCACTTGCCCTCGCGCGGCCACCGGTTGCAAGCTGAGCGCCCAACGCGCGCAGGGAGGAAGACGGCGCCATGGCGAACGCAGAATACGACGCCATCATCGTCGGCGCCGGCCATAACGGCCTGGTCGCCGCCTTCTATCTCGCACGCGCCGGACGCAAGGTGCTGCTTTGCGAGCGAAGGCCGTTCGTCGGCGGCGCGTGCGCGACCGAAGAGCTCTTCGAGGGCTACCGCGTGTCGTCCTGCTCCTACGTCATGTGGAAGCTCGAACAGAAAGTGCGAGACGACATGGGGCTCGACGCGCGCGGGCTCACCATGCACCTGATCGACCCGCCCGTGTTCCTGCCCTACGAAGACGGCTCGCACGCGCTCCTGCACTACGACATGGAAGCCACGGTCGAATCGATCGCGCGGCTGAACGCGCGCGATGCCGAGCGCTTTCCCGAGTGGGTCGACCTGTGGACCCGGGCAACGGGGCTGGTGCAGCCCTACATGCTGACCGACCCGCCCACACTCTCCGACGTTTGGGAGCGCGCCAGGGCAAGCGGCGACGAAGCCGTGCTGGAGCGCTTCCTGACCACCTCGCTGGTCGATCTCGCGGCCGATTATTTCGAGGACGAGCGGGTGCGCGCGATGATGCTCTACGTGCAGGACATGGCCGACCCTTATGCCAATGGCAGCGCCTGGGGCGAGGTTTTCTTCCAGTTCGGCGCCGCCGGCGGACACGGCTTCTACGTCGTCGAAGGCGGCATGGGCTCCATCACCCGCTTCATGGCCGAGGCGGTCGAAGAGCAGGGCGGCGAGATCCGCTGCGACGCCCCGGTCGAGCGCGTGCTGGTGGAGGACGGCGCGGCCACCGGCGTGCGCCTCGCCTCGGGCGAAGAGATCCGCGCCGAGATCGTGCTCTCGAATGCCGATCCCAAGCGCACCTACCGCACCCTTTTCGCGCCCGAGGACCTGCCGGGCGATCTCCTGAACCGCGTGGAGCGGCTCAAGACCGAAACCGGTTACTTCAAGTTTCACTGCGTGATGGACGAGCCGCCGGACGTTTCGGGCTACCTCAACGGGTACGACGGCCCGCCCATCTCCTACATTCTGATCGCGCCGAGCCTGGATCACTACGCCCTGGCCGCAGCGGAAATGCGCGCAGGCGAGCCCTGCAGCGAGCCGATCTGCCACCTTCAGGTGCCGACGCTCTACGACCAGACCCTGACCGACCGGGACGGCCACATTTGCTCGATCTGGGGCCTCTATGCGCCGCCCCGTCTCGCCACAGGCACCTGGGAGGAGCGCCGCGAGGAGGTGGGCGAAGGAGTCATGGATTACGTGACGCGGTTCGTCCCCAACTTCCGCTCCGCCATCCGCGAATGGATGTTCATGAGCCCCTGGGACATCGAGCAGCGCACGGGGATCACCGACGGGGCAATCCGCCATCTCGACGTCGTGCCGAGCCAGTTCCTGAACGGGCGGCTCAGCTACGATACCGAAATCCGCAACTTCTACCTCTGCGGCGGCGGCACGCACCCGGCCGGCGAGGTCACCGGCGCACCCGGCCACAACGCGGCGCACCACATCCTGCGCGCCAACGCCTGACTCGCCCGCCCAACTTCGTTATCCCGGCGCCTCGCTGGTACACTCCCGCCCGCCAGGCCCAGAGGCGGAGATTCGGCAGCCGATGACCCAGGGGTTTCCCGACCAGGCGCGCGTCGTGATCATCGGCGGCGGGGCGATCGGCTGTGCCGCCGCGTACCATCTGGCCAAACACGGCCGCGAGGACGTCGTCCTGGTCGAGAAGGCCAAGCTCACGTCGGGCTCGACCTGGCACGCCGCCGGCGCCTTCGCCCAGTTCCGCACCGATCCCAATGCAGGCCGGCTCATGGCCTACGGCGCGGACCTCTATGCGTCGCTGGAGGAGGAGACTGGACAGGCCACCGGCTGGCACCGCACGGGCGGCATGCGGGTGGCCTCCAATCCCGACCGCCGCCGCGAGTACGAGCGCGCGATCACGACGGCGCGCTCCTTCGGCGTCGAAATGGAGTTGATATCCGCCAGGGAAGCGCAGGCGCTGTTCCCCTTCATGACGATCGATCACGTGGATTGCGCGCTCTACATCCCCACCGACGGCGCCTTGAGCCCGTCGGATACGTGCATGGCGCTCGCCAAGGGGGCGCGCCAGTACGGCGCCCGGCTCTTCGAGGACACGGCGGTCACCGGCTTCGAGATCGAGCGCGGCCGCGTCGCCGCCGTCGTGACGGAGCGCGGCACGATCCGCTGCGAAATCGCGGTGATCTGCTGCGGCATCTGGTCGCGCGAGATTGGGCGGCTCGCCGGCGTGAACGTCCCCATCCAGCCCTCGCATCACTGCTACTTCATCACCGAGCCGATCGAGGGCGTGACCCGCGACCTGCCGACGACGCGGGACCCCGACCTCTGGCATTACATCCGCGAGGAGGTCGGCGGGCTGATCGTCGGCCAGTACGACCCCGATCCGATCCCGTTCACCGATCCGATCCCCAAGGACCATGAGTTCAAGCTCATGCCCGAGAACCTCGACCACTTCATGCCGCGGCTCGAGGGACTGCTGGACTGGATTCCCGTGCTCAAGACCGCCGGCATCAAGAGCTGGTTCAACGGCCTGGAATCCTTCACCGAGGATCAGAATCCGGTGATGGGCGAGACGCCGGAGGTGCGCAACATCTTCGTGAGCGCGGGCTTCAATGCTTACGGGCTTACCGGCTGCGGCGGCGCCGGCATGGCGCTCGGCGAGTGGATCCTGAATGGCGAGCCGCCCTACGACATCTGGAGCTTCGATATCCGTCGCTTTGGCGGCTACCACCGCGCCGACAGCCAGGTTCTGGTCCGCTCGCTGGAAGGTCAGGGCCACCACTACACCGTCGTCTGGCCCCGCGAGGAGATGAAGGCCGGCCGGCCGCTCAGGCGCAGCGCGATCTATGACCGCCTCAAGGACAATCGCGCCTGCTTCGGCGCCAAGTTCGGCTGGGAGCGGCCCAACTGGTTCGCGCCCGAGGGGGTGGAGCCGGCGGAGATCGACAGCTTCACGCGCCCTCACTGGCACGCGCATGTGGCCGCCGAGCACGCGGCCTGCCGGGATGCGGCGGCTCTCTTCGACCAGTCGTCGTTCGCCAAGTTCGCCCTGGTCGGGCGCGATGCCGAAGCCTGCCTGCAACGCATTTGTGCCGCCGATGTCAGCAAGCCGCCGGGGCGGGTCACCTACACGCAGATGCTCAATCGCCACGGCGGGATCGAATGCGACCTGACCGTCGCGCGGATCGCCGAGGACTCCTTCTACATCGTCACCGGCACGGGCTTCGCGACCCACGACTTCGACCACATCGGCCGCAACATCGATCCCGACGCCCACGCCTCGCTGATCGACGTGACCTCGGCTTACGGGGTGCTCGCGCTGATGGGGCCGCGCGCCCGCGAGATTCTCGCGTCCGTGGCGGAAGGCGATCCGGGGGCGGACGCCTTCCCCTTTGGTGCGGTGCGCGAAATATACGTGGCCGGCGCACCCGTCCGCGCGCTGCGCATCACCTTCGTGGGTGAGCTCGGCTGGGAACTCCACGTCGCCACCGAATACATGGTCACGGTCTACGATGCCCTGAAAGCGGCAGGCGCCCGACACGGCCTGCGCGATGCCGGCTACCGGGCCATCGACAGTCTTCGCTTGGAGAAGGGCTACCGCGTCTGGGCGGCAGACATCGGCCCCGACTTCAATCCCTTGGAGGCAGGCCTCGGCTTTGCGGTCGCGTTCGACAAGGCCACGGCGTTCATCGGCCAGGACGCGGTGCGCAAGCAGCGGGAGCAGCCGCTGACCCGCCGGCTCGCGACCTTCACCATCGCGGACGATCCCGAGGTGCAACTCTGGGGCCGCGAGACGATCCTTCGAAACGGCGAGCGGGCGGGCTGGCTTGCCTCCGGCGGCTTCGGCCATACCGTCGGCCGGAGCATCGGCATGGGCTATGTGCGTAACCCGGCGGGCGTCAGCGACGATTACCTTGCCAGCGGCACGTACTCGCTCGAGGTTGCGACGCGGGAAGTGCCGGCCGAGCTCCACCTGCGGCCGCTCTACGACCCCGGCAATGACCGGGTCAAGGCATGACGAAGACCCCCACCTCCGACGACGACGTCTACGATCTGATCGGCGGCGCGCGCGGCATGGAGGCGCGCAGCGGTGCTGCGATCGAACGCGCCCGCGCGCTGCCGATCTGGAGCGGCCCGGTCGAGCCCGTCCTGCTGAGCGGGGGCTTGAGCAACATCAACCTCACCGCAGACGACGCCGGCCATCGCTACGTGATCCGTGTGGGCGAGGACGAGCCCTTCTTCGGCGTCTCCCGCGACCACGAGCTTCGGGCGTTTCGTGCCGCCCATGCGGCGGGCGTCGCGCCGGAGGTGGTTTATGCCGAGCCCGGCCTGATGGTGATCCGCTTCATCGAAGGCCGCTCGCTGCTGCCGGCCGACGTGCACGAGCCTGCGCGGCTCGCCAAGGTGGCCCGCCTCTTTCGCCAGCTTCACCGCGAGGCCCACAAGCACCTGGACTCGACCGGCTTCATGTTCTGGCCGTTCCAGCATCACCGTGCCTATATCCGGCTGCTGCAGGAACGCTCGGACCGGCTCTACGAGCGATGGCGCGACATGCTGCCGGGTCTCGCCGAGGCGAACGAGGCGCTGGAGCGCGCGATGGGGCCTGCGACCATCGTCTTCGGCCACAACGACCTCAACCCGCAGAACATCATGGACGACGGCGAGCGGGTCTGGTTCGTCGACTGGGAGTTCGGCGGGTTCACGGTGGACCTGTTCGACCTCGGGGTGCTGGCCATGAACATCGAGATCAGGCCGGATGAGATCGACCCCTGTCTCGAGACCTACTTCGAGGCGCCGGCCACCGACGAGCTGCGCCACCGCTTCGCGGCCGCGACGGTCGTCGCCGCCATCCGCGAGACCACCTGGAGCATGGTCTCCGAGGTGATGGACAAGCCCATCGATTTCGACTTTCGCATCTACTCCACCATGAATGCGGACCGCTACGAGCGCATGTACGCCGAGTACCGCGATACCTACGGCGCCTCGGGCTAGAGCGCGTCCGTCTTTGACGGAAGCGCGATAGGCCGCGGCTGCGGCCCGCCGCGACTGCGGCCCGCCGCGAATGCGGCGCGCCCGCGCAGGCGCCGGCCGGTCGCGCCGGCAGGCGCGCGGAATCGCAGGACGGCCGGCTGCCGTGAGCGACAAAGAGCGAGAGCGTTTCCGTGTAGAGCGGATACGCTCTAGCGGAGGGAACCAGCGATGAGCGAAGAGAGACAGCCCGACGAGACTTGCCGCGTCGCCGTCGACGGCGGGGAGGTGGCGGTCTACAGCTTCGGTGAGGCCGAGCGGGTCCTGCTCGTTCTTCATGGAGGCCCCGGCCTGCCCTGCGACTATGTAAGGGACAGCCATTCGGTGATGGCGGACCACGGCTATCGCGTGGTGGCCTACGACCAGCTCGGCTGCGGCCAGTCGGACAAGCCGGACGATACCTCGCTCTTCAACGTGCCCCGCTACGTGGACGAGGTCGAAGCGGTGCGGCGCGCGCTCGGGCTCGGCCGCGTCCACCTGCTCGGGCAATCGTGGGGAACCTGGCTCGCGACCGACTACTGCCTGAAGTATCAGGAGAACGTGGCGTCATACGTGATCGCCAACGGCTCGGGCTGCGTGCCGCACACGGTCGCGGAGATGAAGCGCCTCCGCGCCGCTCTGGGGCCCGAGACGGTGGCCATGATGCAGCGGCACGAGGCGCAGGGAACCACCGACCACCCCACCTACGAGGCCGCCATCACGATCCTGTACCACCGGCACCTGTGCCGGCTGGACGAGTGGCCCGCGCCGCTGCAACGCTCGCTCGACGGCATCAACATGGATGTCTACGGCACGATGTGGGGCCCCAACGAGTTCTGCTGCGTCGGCACGCTCAAGGACTGGGACCGGCTCTCCGAGATGGGGCGCATCGCCGTGCCCTGCCTGATCGTGAGCGGCCTCCACGACGAGCTCACGCCCGAGGGCGCAATGCTCATGCAGGACGTGCTGCCGAACGCGACGAGCGTGGTCTTTCCCAACAGCTCGCACACGCCGTTCTTCGAGGAGCCCGAAGCCTACTTCGCGGCGCTGCGCGACTTCCTGGATCGCCAGCCCGGCTGAGCCCGCCGGCCGCGCGTCAGTGGATGCTCAGGCCGGCGCAGACGTTGATTGCCTGGCCAGTGACGTAGCGTCCGGGATCGCCGGCGAGGTAGACCGCCATCTCGGCGATCGCGGTCGGCGGAATCAGGGCGCTCAGCATGTTGGTGCGCATGCTCTCGTCATAGACCTTCTCGTAGGGCTCGCCGAGATCGCGCGCCATGTCCTCGTGCAGCTCCGCCGCCATTTTGGTCTCGATCCAGCCGGGACAGATGGCGTTGACCCGAATGTCGTGCTCGCCCACTTCGGCAGCAAGAGAGCGCACGAAGCCGACCAGGCCGTGCTTGGTGGTGTTGTAGGCGGTCCACTCCGCGTCCGCAGTCTTGGCGTTGGTGGACGCGTTGAAGAGCTGCACGCCGCCCGCGCCCTGCTCGATCATCGCCGGCAGCGTGTGCTTGGAGACCAGGTACGGCGCCTTCAGGTTGACGGCCATGATCCAGTCCCACATGGCCTCGTCCATGTCGACCACCTTCTTGACGTCGGCGACGCCGGCGTTGTTCACGACCACGTCGATGCCGCCGAGCCGCTCGATCGCGGCCTTGCACATGGCCTCGATGGCCGCAGGGTCGGTCAGATCGCCCGGCGCGGCGAAGGCCTTGCCGCCGGCGTTAGCGATAGAGTCGAGGGTCTCCGCCGCCCGCTCTTCGCTGCGCGCGTGGACCGCGACCGTCGCCCCTTCTTGCGCGTAGGCCTCGGCGATCGCGCGCCCGATGCCGCTCGCGGCTCCCGTAACCAGTGTCCGCTTGCCCTCCAGACCGACTCTCATGGCTTTCTCCCCAAGGCTGTCGGCATCGCGACCGGCTTGTTCAGGCGACGCCGAGATAAGTGTGCTGCACCTTGTCGTTCTCGCGCAGGTCGGACGCCGGGCCCTCGAGCACGATCCGCCCCGTCTCCATCACGTATCCCTTCTGGGCGAGCGCGAGGGCGAGGCGGGCGTTCTGCTCGACCAGCACGATCGTCCGCTTCTCGGTATGCAGCGCGCGGATGATGCGGGCGATTTCGCGGCACATGATGGGCGAGAGTCCGAGTGACGGCTCGTCCATCAGAATCACGTTCGGCCTCGACATCAGCGCGCGTCCCATGGCGAGCATTTGCTGCTCGCCGCCGCTCAGCGTACCGGCGAGCTGATTGGCGCGCTCCTGCAGTCGTGGAAACCGCCTGAAGACGTCCTCGAAGTCGGCGCGCAACGCGTCTCCGTCCTTGCGGAGGTAGGCGCCCATCTCCAGGTTCTCGCGCACCGTCATCATGGGGAAGACGCGCCGTCCCTCGGGCACGTGGGCGATGCCAAGGCCGGCGATCCTCTCCGGCGACGAACCGTCGATGCGCTTGCCTTCGAGGCGGATCTCGCCGCCGCTCAGCCGCTCAAGGCCCGAGATCGCCCGCAAGGTGGTGGACTTGCCCGCACCGTTGGCACCGATCAGGGTGACGATCTCGCCCTCCCCGACGCCGATGGAAATCCCCTTCACGGCCTCGATCTTGCGATAGCGGACCGATACGTCCTCGAGCTCAAGCAGCAAAGTCGTCGTCTCCCAAGATGTCTTCCGAGCCGAGATAGGCCTCGATCACCTCCGGGTTCGAAACGATCTCCGCCGGCACACCCTCCGCAAGCTTCTTTCCGAAATTCAGGACCGTGATGGACTCGCAAAGCCCCATCACGGTCTTCATGTCGTGCTCGACCAGCAGGATCGTGATGTTCCACTCGTCCCGCAGCTTGCGAATGATGTCCGTCATGCGCTCCGTCTCGGCAGGATTCATGCCGGCGACCGGCTCATCCAGCATGAGGATGTGCGGCTCGGTGGCGAGTGCCATCGCGACGCCGAGCGCCCGCTGATGGCCGTGGGAGAGGTTGGGCGCGAGTTCGTCCTTGAATGCGGTCAAGCCGATGAATTCGAGAATTTCCAGGGCCCGCCCTTCATTGGCCTTCTCCATGCCGCGCGCCGTGCCGACGATCGCGCCGAACAGGCTCTCGCGGGCATGCAGGTGCCGTGCGATCGACACGTTTTCCAGCACGGTGAAGTCGCTGAACATGGCGGAGCGCTGAAAGGTGCGCACCCCGCCCTTGCCGGCGATGCGGCTCGGACGCAGGCCGGTGAGCTTGTCGCCGTTGAGAAAGACGTCGCCCGAGGTCGGCTTGTGCGTGCCCGAGATGACATTGAAGAGCGTGGTCTTGCCCGCCCCGTTGGGGCCGATGATCCCGCGGATTTCGCCTTCTTCCACCGTCATGTCGAGATCGGAAATGGCGAGCAGGCCGCCGAAGCGCTTGCTCAGTTTCCTGACCTCGAGGAGAGACACGATCCCGGCCCCTACGTTCGCGATGCGAAGGTCGTGAACCAGGTTCGCAGTCGCTGGAACTGCTGGCCCGGCGGCGTGCGGAGTGCATTGCCGACCTTGGGAAACAGGCTCTCCAGCCCGCCCGGCAGGAAGATGAGGAAGAAGATCAGGACTCCGCCGAACATCAGCGGGCGCCACTCCAGCAGCGGCCGGCTCCATTCGAAGGCGATGGTCACCACCACCAATCCCACGATCGGCCCCCAGAAGGTCGTCGTACCGCCGACCACAACCCAGATGATCAGATAGATCATCGTGGTCAGGTCGAAGTTTCGCGGATCGATCGACCCCATTCTGTAGGCCAGCAGAGCGCCTGCGATACCGGCGAAGAACGCGCCCGTGATGAAGGCGAGGCTGCGGTAGCGCGCAACGTCGATGCCGACGCACTCGGCGAGGAGATCGTCGCTGTGGATCGACTTCCAGGCGTTGCCGATCCGCGACCTGTCGAGCCTCCACATGATGAAGACGGCGGCGAGCATGACAATGAAGCAGGTGAAGTAGAACGGCACCGGCGGCGAGAGCCTGAGCCCCACGATCTCCGGCGACGGAATGTTGATGATGCCGCGCGTGCCGCCGAACGGAAACTGCACCTTCACCCAGATGAGCCGCACCAGCTCGCCCATGGCGAATGAGGCGATGAAGAAGCCGAAGCCTGCCGTTCGCAGCAGCGGGATGATGAAGGCCGCGCCCACGATCGCGGCGGTGATCCCGGCCATCGGCACGACGACCCCGAAGGGCAGGCCGGCATGTTTGGCAATCAGCGCCGCGCCATAGGAGCCGGCGCCCATCAGCACGACATGGGCGAAGCTCCAGTCCCCGGTCGTGGTGATGAGCCGATAGCTCGTCACCATGATGACGTTGATGAAGAAAACGATCGCAAGCTCGCGGTGGTAGGGCCTCAGCTCAAAGCCGAGGACACACAGGACCGCGAGCACCGCGGCGAGGAGGAGCAGCGGCGCGAACCGCCGCAATGCGGTCGCGGATGCCAGGCCCGTGTTCGCCACCTCTTCAGGCGCGCTCACGGCCGAGGAGCCCCTGTGGCCGGACGATCAGGGTCAGCGCCATGAAGCCGACGCCAACCATTGTCGCGATCAGGTTGTCGGTCACGGTCGTGACGAAGGTGTGGATGAAGCCAAGGATGACGGCCGCCAGGATCGCGCCCTCGATGCTGGCCATGCCGCCCACGATCACGACCACGAAGGCGATCAGGATGACGCCGTGGCCCATGTAGGGCGTGACGGAATGGATGGGCGCCATCAACGCGCCGGCGAGCCCCGCCGAGGCGCCGGCGAGCGCCATCGCCAGCGCCGTCATGCGGTTGGTGCGGATACCCTGCAGCGCGGCGATTTCGGGGTCCTGCGCACAGGCGCGCAGCGCCTTGCCCAGCTTGACGCGATAGAGGAAGAAGCGCAGCGCGAGCAGCATTGCAAACGCGCACGGGATGACGATCAGGCGCTGCCAGCCGATCGTGGCGTCGCCCACGTCGGCGGCGCCCATGTAGGGCGTGGGGATGCTCTTGGCGATACCGACGCCCCAAATCTGCCCCGCCAGCACTTGCAGGATGAACGCAAGCCCCGCGGTGGCCATGAAGCCGGCCAGGATGTTCTTTCGCGTGGGTCGGAAGATCAGGCGCTCCGCCACCAACCCGAACAGGGCCACGATCGGAATCGCAAGGATGACTGCGAGCGGAAACGGCAGGCCGACGAGCGCGTAGAGCACGTACACGCAATAGGCGCCGACCATGAAGAACTCGCCGTGGGCGAAGTTCGCCATCTTCATGACGCCGAAGGCGAGCGCCAGCCCCACCGCCACGAGCGCATAGATCGACGACGCCACAACGGAGTTCAGCAGCGTCTGGATCAGGGTAACGGTGTCCATGCGACCGGACTCTGAGCAGCGGTCTCCGGACTATCCGGAGACCGCTGGACCGTACACTATCGTGTCCGATACGGAAAAGCGGGGCGGGCGCTCATGTCGTTGATTCGCCCACCCCTTTCACATGCCTACTGGCGCTGATCCCACATCTGACCGCGATCCCGCACGTGGGCGATGATCGCCCCCTTGTGGGCGTCGAACCAGGGCTCGAAGCGCATCATGGAAACGATGCGCTTGCAGTTGCAATCGGCGTCGAAGACGTTGGTCGGGATCGGGTGCGACATCATGTTCTTGATGCCCCACATGTCCTCGCCCGAGATCAACGCCGGCCCCTCGATCGTCATGATCGCCTTCTCGGCGCGGATGGCCTCCAGCACCGCGTCGGGATCAAAGCTGCCAGCCTTCTCCAGGCCATGCAGATAGACCTGAACGATCGGCATGTAGAGCCAATCGATGCCGGTCATCGGCGCGTTCACGTCCTCCGGCGCACCGTCGCCGAAGCGGACCTGCCAATCGTCGACGAACTGGCTCTGCATCGAGGGGTTGCCCCACCAGGGGTCGTCCATGGTGGGATAGCTGTCATAACCGCCGACCTTCGCGGCCCACTCCGGCGGCACCTTCTGCAGCACCGATTCCCATTCGATGTAGTTCGCGTTGATGGGTCCTTCGAAGCCCTGCAGATAGAGCTGCTCCATCACCAGCGGAATGAAATCGGGCCAGGTGATGTTGAGCGCCACGGCATCCGGCTTGGCCGCGAGCAGCGCGGTGACGACCGGCGCGAAGTCGGTCGTCTCGGGCGAGAAATGCTCGTCGTAGACGATCTCCCAACCCGCCGCCTTGGCCGCGCCGACTTCCCAGGCCTGTCCGACGAATGTCACCGCGTCCTCCTGCGCGATGACCCCGTAGGTCTTGAGCTCGGGATAGACGTTCTTGATGTAGAGCGGGCGCATCATCTCGCCGCGCGGGAACGAGTCCTCGCCGGCGATCACGTAGGGGCGGTTGGGGTTGATGTCGGTGGACGCAAGCGGCGCATAGAACACGCCGTTGTCCATCAGGAACGGGATTTGGGAGTCGCCGGTCGTGCCGCCGACGCCCAGCACCATCTTGACCTCGTTCTCGAAGACGAGCTGCTTCGCGCCCTGTAGGGCCTTGCTCGGCACATACTCGTTATCGAACTGGTGAATCTCGATCATGTGGCGCGTGTCACCGACCGGGAGTCCGCCTTCCGAGTTGATCCAATCGGCCAGAATCTTCAGGCCGGTGAGCCCGGGCAGACCCCAGCCCGCGACCGGACCGGACAGCGGCGCATTGAAGCCGATGCCGATGGGATCGCCGACGTTATCCTCCGCCTTCGCGGCTGACAGCGTGCCGAGCGCGAGAGCACCCGCAACTGCGAGTATTCCAGCCGACCGAAGGGTCGTCCTTGTTATTGAATTCATCGTTCCTCCCTTTCTCTTTGTGAATTCTTGTTTACTTACTTGTCACTCGAGAACCCCAAGTCAGCTTAGCTCCACCGGATTCACCGTTCAAGCTGCCGGCCGGGTAGCCTTCGTTGATACGGGATATGTCCGGTCCATCGACCGGATGACTTGTCCAGTCTCAGCTCCAGGCGGTGCTCGGCTCGGCGGACGTCGGTTCGCTCAGCACGGCCGCGATGTCCATCAGGCTCGCGATGTTGTGGACCGGCCGGAACTCGTCGATATGCGGCAGGATCGTGCGCACGCCGCCGGCCTCGGGCTTGAAGCCCTCGTAGCGGAGCAGCGGGTTGAGCCAGATCAGGCGGCGGCAGGATTTGTGCAGCCGCTCCACCTCGGCCTGCAGGACGCCGAGATCATCGCGGTCGAGCCCGTCGGTGATCAGCAGCACCAGCGCGCCCTGGGCCAGTACGCGCCTGGACCAGAAATGGTTGAAGTCCTTGAGGCAGGGGCCGATCCGCGTGCCGCCGGACCAGTCGCGCACGGCCCGGCTCGAGCGGCCGACGGCGACGTCCACGTCGCGGTGCCGGAGATGGCGCGTGATGTTGGTGAGCCGGGTGCCGAAGAGGAAGCTGTGCACCCGGTCGCGGTCGTTGGTCACGGCGTGGACGAAGTGCAGGAACATGCGCGAATAGCGGCTCATGGAGCCCGACACGTCGCACAGCACCACCAGCGCCGGCAGCCTCTCGGCGCGGGAGCGGCGCTTGAGCGGCATCATGTCGCCGCTGGAGCGCAGGCTCGCGCGCAGCGTGGCACGCATGTCGATGTGACGGCCCAGCGGATCGGGCCGGAAGCGCCGTGTCGGCACCGGCTTGATCGGCAGCCGCAGCGCCGCGATGGCCCGCTTGGCCTCGGCCAGCTCGTCCGCCGACATGTCCTCGAAGTCCATCTCCTGCAGCACCTCCTGGGGCGAGAAGGTGAGCACCGCGTCGAGCTCGATCTCGACGTTCTCCTGGCTCTCCTCCTCCGGCGGGCGCGGGGCGATGGCCTCGCTGGCCCGGCGGCTCGCCGGCGGCGCCTCCGGCTGGGGCAGCCTGTCGGTTCCCATGACCGGCCCCTGGACCGCGCTCTCCATGCGGATTTCGCGCCAGAACAGCCGGAACGCCTGGTCGAAGAGGTCGTGCTGATCGCGCCGCTCGACGAGGACCGCGTGGAGCGCCCAGTAGAGATCGCTGCGGCGGGTGGGATCGACCGCCTCGACGGCGCGCACCGCCTCGATGGTCTTGCCGGGCCCCGCCGGCAGGCCGGCGCCGCGCAGGCCGCGCACGAAGTGCATGACGTTGTAGGCAAGCGTGCCGCCCGCCTCGGACTCGACCGTCTGTTGCCAGACCGTCACGGGCGCTGCCCCGGCTGGGTTGGCGCCGTCGGGGCGCGGCCGCTGGCCTCCGCGAGCCCCCGCTGATAGGCCAGCAGGCGTTCGAGATTGGCCCGGATCGTCTCGGGGTCGAGCTCGATCTGGTCGAGCTGGACCACGGCGCTCGACCACGCGATCACCTCGCCGAGCGCCGGCACCGTGGAGAGATCGGCCTTCTGCATACGCTCGATGAAGGCGGCGATATTGTTGCTCAGCCGTTGCTCGATTCCCGGCAGGCGCGCGCGCAGGATCGCCTTCTCCTGCGCGGCGTCGGGATAGTCGACCCAGTGGTAGAGGCAGCGCCGCTTGAGCGCGTCGTGCACCTCGCGCGTGCGGTTCGAGGTGATGACGACCAAGGGCCGCTCGGCTGCGGTCACCGTGCCCACCTCGGGCACGCTCACCTGAAACTCGGAGAGCACCTCCAGCAGGTAGGCCTCGAAGGGCGCATCGGCCCGGTCGATCTCGTCGATCAGCAGGACCGGGGGGCCAAGGGGATCGGGCTCGAGCGCCGTGAGCAGCGGGCGCTTGACCAGGAAGCGCTCGCCGAAAATGTCCTCGGCCAGGGCGTCGCGCTCGGCCCCGCCGCGCTCGGCCAGGCGGATCGCGAGCATCTGGGCGGCGTAGTTCCACTCGTAGACGGCGGCGGCCGAGTCGAGGCCCTCGTGGCATTGCAGGCGCAGCAAGCGGCGGCCCAGTGTCTCGGCAAGGGTCGCGGCGAGCTGGGTCTTGCCGCAGCCGGCCTCGCCTTCCAGCAGCAGCGGGCGGCCGAGGGCGAAGCTCAGGTAGAGGGTCTTGACCAGCGCGTCGTCCGCGACATAGCGCCCTTCCTCGAGGAGCGCCCGCGTCTCGGCTTCGCTGCCCGGCAGCGCGCGTGGCTGGTCGGCCATGCGGCGTTACTTACCCGTATCAGGCGGCGATCGAAAGGCACGACACCTATAGGGCCGCGCGCCTCTCGGCGCGACCCCTTGCCCGGCCGCGCGATGTCCGCTTGCATGTGCGCCGTAGGAAAACGGCTCAGGACGGGGCAGGAGATGACGGAGAGATATGCCAAAGGCTTCCCGGTTTCTTGGGATCAACTTCATCGAGACGCCCGCGCGCTCGCCTGGCGGCTGGCGGAGCTCGGCCCCTGGAGGAGCATCGTCGCGGTCACCCGCGGCGGCCTGGTGCCGGCGACGGTTGTCGCACGCGAACTGGACATTCGCATGATCGACACCGTCTGCATTTCCTCTTACGACCACCAGGACCAGCGCTCGGCGCAAGTCCTGAAACCGGTGTCGGGCGACGGCGAGGGCGTTCTGATCGTCGACGATCTCGCCGACACCGGGGCCACCGCCCGCATCGTGCGCGAGATGCTGCCGAGGGCCCACTTTGCCTGCGTCTACACCAAGCCGGCAGGCCGCGGCGAGGCGCACACCTTCGTGACCGAGGTGAGCCAGGACACCTGGATCTTCTTCCCCTGGGACACCGACCTGCAGTTCGTGCCGCCGATCGCCGAACGTGAGGCGGCCGGCGAGGAGCGGGGAGCGGCGTGAGCGCAACCCGCCTGCCGCTGCCCAGCGTCGAGGAGCTGTCAGCGGACCAGCGCCGTGTCTACGACGCCATCGCGAGCGGGCCGCGCGGCTCTGTGCCCGCGCTCTTCATGGCGTTCATGCACAATGCCGAGCTCGCGGACCGTGTGCAGGCGCTGGGCGCCCTGCTGCGCTACGACACCAGCCTGGAGCCCAGGCTCAGCGAGCTCGCGATCCTCGCGGTCGCCCGCCACTGGTCGTGTCAGTACGAATGGCACTGGCACGCGCCCGAGGCGGCGCGCGCCGGCCTGCCGGAGGCTGTGATCGAGGCGATCAAGCATCGCCGCCCGCCGCCGCTCTCGGCAGAGGACGAGGTGACGGTCTACGACTTCACCTGTGAGCTGCAGTCCAACCGTGCCGTGAGCGACGAGACCTACGACAGGGCGCTCGCGCTGTTGGGCGCGGCCGGGGTGGTCGAGCTCACGGCGCTCAACGGCTACTACGCCATGATCGCGATGACGCTCAACGAGCATCGCGTTCCCCTCCCCGATGGCGCCGCGCCTCAGCTTCCGATCTAGCCCGCATTTCTCGCCACGGTTAGGGCCTGCGCCATCGGAAACGTCCAAGACCCAACATTTTGGGATTTTACATAGCGGCATCACACCTTATTGTGGTTGGCATCACATGTGGTAGGCAGCGGCGCCTGCTGCACGTGTCGCCACTACGACGGGGCGATGAGATGGCGGTGTCGCTTGTGGAACCGGAGCGCCTTTCGAGCGACGCGCTCGATGCGGTCGAGCGGGTGATGATGGCGAGCCGGCTCTCGTTCGAGCGCATGGGCGACGAGGACATCACCGGCTCGCTCTCCGGTGGCTGGTGCGACTATCAACTCTGGTTCGCTTACCGCGCCGATCTCGACGTCCTGCTCTTTGCCAGCGGCTTCGACATGGGCATCCCCGATGACTGCCGCCCGGCGGTCGGCGCCCTGATCAACCTGATCAACGAGAGCCTGTGGGTCGGCCACTTCGATCTCTGGGCCGAGGAGGGCAGGCCGACGTGGCGCCACGCGCTCCTGCTGCGCGGCACCCAGGGCGTGGAGGACTCCCAGATCGTCGAGGTCGTGACCGTGGGCGTCAGCGAGTGCGAGCGCTTCTACCCGGCCTTTCAGCAGGTGATCCGGGCGGACCTCGCGCCCGAAGAAGCCTTTGAGGCGGCGCTCATGGAGCCGCGCGGGAGCGCCTGATGGCGGTGTCCTCCGGCCCGATCATCCTGGTTGGCGGCGGCAGAATGGGCGGCGCGCTTGCGGCCGGCTGGCTGCGCGGGCCGCTGGAGGCCGTGCATCTCACCGTCGTCGAACCGGACGATCACGTGGCCGCGCGCCTCGCCCCGCTCGGGGTGGAACGCGTGACCGAGCCCGCAGCCTTGCCCACCACGCTCAAACCCGCAGCGATCGTCTTCGCGGTCAAGCCGCAGGTGATGGCGGAGGTCGTGCCGCAGTACGCGGGCTTCGGGGGTGCCGAGTGCGTGCATCTCTCCATCGCGGCCGGCTGGCCCGTCGCCTTGCTGGAGCGGGATCTCGGCGATGTCTCCATCGTCCGCGCCATGCCCAACACGCCCGCCGCCATCGGCGAGGGCATGACCGTCGCCTGGGCCAACCATGCCGTGAGTCGCGATCAGCAGGCGCTCTGCGAGGGATTGCTGCGGGCGGTGGGCGCCGTCGCCTGGATCGACGACGAGTACCACATGGACGCGGTGACGGCGGTCTCCGGCAGCGGGCCGGCCTATGTCTTCCTGCTCGCGGAATGCCTGGCCGAAGCTGCGGTCGAAGCCGGGCTGCCGGCGGACCTTGCGCGGACAATGGCAGAGCGCACGGTAAGCGGCGCCGGTGCCCTGCTGGCGCAGGCGGAAGACGACGCCGCCCAGCTTCGCCGCAACGTCACCAGCCCCGGCGGCACCACCGAGGCCGCGCTCTCGGTCCTGATGGCAGCGGACGGGCTCAGCCCCCTCATGACCCGCGCGGTGCGCGCCGCCACGGAGCGTGGCCGCGCCCTCGCCCCGTCGTAGCCGCGTTGACGCTCCGTTTCGCTGCGGCCTACACTTCGGCTACTGGCGGCGGCAAGGGGCAGAACCATGGCAAGGAAAGCTGCACCGAGGGCCGGCAAGCGCAAGGACGCGCGCCAGGCCATTATCGAGAGCGCACTGACACTGGCCGCGAGCCGCGGCTGGTTACGGGTCGGGTTGGGCGACATCGCCGAGGCAGCGGAAGTCTCCCTCGCGGAGTTGCGCGCGGAGTTTTCCTCCAGGAACGCCATCGTCGCGGCCTATATCGCGGACATCGACCGCGCCGTGCTGGACGCGCGGGACCCGGAGATGGCGGGGCGCCCGGCCACCGAGCGCCTGTTCGACGTCCTCATGAAGCGCTTCGATCTGCTGAATGCTCAGAGGGAAGGGGTTGTCGCGATCTTGCGGAGCTCCCCGTCGAACGCGGAAGGCGTCCTGTGCGGGTCGCTCACGCTGCGGCGATCGATGCGCTGGATGCTCGAAGCCGCCGATTTGAGCAGTGCCGGTCTGCGAGGCGAGTTTCGAGTGAGCGCGCTGTGCGCGCTCTATCTCACCATGCTCCGGGTCTGGCTGCATGACGACAGCGAGGACATGGCGCGCACCATGGCCGTGCTCGACAGGCGGCTCAGGCGCCTCGACAGACTGACGCGTTCGCTCTGCCGTCTCGCACCGAACCGCGAGTGGCGGGATACCCAGCCCGCAGAAGCCGGATAGTTTCCTGAACTAGACCGGTAGTCGGAGCTCCGCGCGCAGGCCGCCGAGCGAGGCTCCGCTCATGCGAATGTCGCCGCCATGCCCGCGTGCGACATCGCGCGCAATCGCAAGCCCGAGGCCGGCACCGCCGGTGCGCGGGTTGCGTGCGTCATCGAGCCGGAAGAACGGCTTGAACACCTCTTCCCGCTGATCCTCGGGAATCCCCGGCCCGTCGTCCTCGACCGCGACCGAGACGATGTCATCCCGGCGGACGGCGCTGATCGCGACCTGCTTGCCGTGATGCACGGCGTTCTCGACCAGGTTGGTGAGGCAGCGGCGGATCGCGTTCGGCCGGAGCGCCATGACCAAGGGCCGCTCGACCTCCAGAGTGATCGGGCTGCCCTTGCTGCGGGCATCGGCGGTGACATCGTCGATGATCTCGGCGAGATCGGTGCTGACCGGCGCTTCCCCGCCCTGGCCGCGGGCGAAGGCCATGTACTCGTCGATCATGTGCTCCATGAGCAGCAGGTCCTGCTCGGATTCTCCGATCTCAGTTCGCGAATTCGGATGCGCGTCGGCCAGCATGGCGAGCTGCAGCCTCACCCGGGTCAGCGGAGTCCGAAGATCGTGCGAGACTCCGGCCAGCATCTCCGTGCGCTGCGTGATCTGACGCTGAATCCGCCCTTGCATCTCCAGGAACGCGGCGCCCGCGAGACGAACCTCGGACGCGCCCGCGGGCTTGAGGTCGGTCACCGGCCGGCCCTTGCCCAGCGCGTCGGCAGCAGCGGCCAGCCGCCTGATCGGACGAACCTGGTTACGCAGGAACATGACGGCGATCGTCGTGACCAGGATCGCCATCCCTGCCATCCACAGGAAGGGCAGGACGGTGGTCGATTCCCGCATCCGCCTGGTTGTCGTCAGCAGGGTCAGCACACCGTCCGGCCGCTGGACCCGAATTGTCATCCCCTTGTCGGGCAGGGTGCTGTCGAGATGGTAGGGGGCCCCGATGCGCTGGTCGAGCTGCCGGTGCAGCATTTCGTAAGAGATGCCGCTGCTCTGCGGCGGAGCCTCGTCGGGCAGCACCGCGCCATCCTCGAAGACGACGCCGAACTGCATTTCTCGCCGGGCGATCTGGTCGATCCGGGCGCGCTCTGCGGGGTCGGTCACGCCTTCCGACATACGCATGATGGAGAGGACGTCGCCGCTGACGTCCAGCGCCAGCTGGTTGCTCACCGTATCCCAGTGTCGCTCGAAGAAGATGTAGACCACTGTCGCCTGAACCAGAATCAGCGGGATGAGCATGATCAGAAATGCCCGCCAGAAAAGGCCGCGCGGCATGAATGTCCGTAGCAGGTTCACGGCAAACGCTCCCCCGGCGGACGCCGCGGCTCAATCGGCGCGCAGCACATAGCCCCGGCCCCAGACGGTCTGCAGGTAACGCGGATTCTGGGGATCCGGCTCGATCTTGCGCCTCAGCCGGGCGACTTGCACGTCGATCGCGCGGCGCGACGCGCCGCCGCCGAGGCGCCCGCTCAGCGCGTGCCGGCTCATCGTTTCTCCCGGATTGGCAGCGAAGACGCGGAGGAGGTCGGCCTCGGCCGTGGTCAGCCGTACCGGCTCGTCGCCCCGCAGGAGCTGATCCCGCGCCGGAAAATAGCGGGCCTCGCCCATCACGACGCAGGTCTCGGGCGTCGCAGGGGGCGTAGCCGCCGTGCGCCGCAGGATGGTGGCGACGCGCAGCAGCAGCTCACGTGGCTCGAAGGGCTTGGTCAGATAGTCGTCGGCGCCGCTCTCCAGCCCGGCGATGCGGTCTTCCGGCTCCGTCATGGCCGTGAGCAGCAGGACCGGAACCGCGTCGGAGCGACGCAGCCCGCGCGTGAACTCGACACCCGATTCGCCCGGCATCATCACGTCGAGCACGATCAGGTCGAAGGTCATGCCGTCGAGCCTGGCCCGCGCCTCGGCTGCCGAGCTTGCGGTGGAGACGTGATAGCCATTGTCGCGCAGATAGCGGCCGAGCAGCGTGCGTATGCGGTCGTCGTCGTCCACCACCAGGATGTGCTCCGCCTCGGACGGCGGCGCCTCCCGGTGGGCGTCGTCGGTCGCCGCGCTCTCGTCGTTCATCGACGCATCGTCCCTCGCCGGACGGGCCGATCCGACACGCCAGCCTCAGGGCCGGTGGAAGCGGCGCCGGTCAGCCTCGTCGATGATTCCCATCAACACCTCCCGATACCCTTCCACGGCGACGCCGCCCGCGCTGCGGTACGCCTTGGCGATGCGGGCCCGCTGGGTTGCGGACAGGCGGCTCTCCAAACTCCGGCCTTTCGCCGTGAGGGCGAGCAACCGGCGGCGCCCGTCGGCAGGGTCTTGCCGGGTCGTCACGAATCCCTCTCGCACCAGCCGGCCAAGCACCCGCGACAGGCTTTGCTTGGTGATCCTCAGAATTTCCAGCAACGCCGTGACGGAGATGTCCGGATTGCGGCCGACGAAATAGACGACCCGGTGATGCGCGCGCCCGAAGCCGTAGGACGCGAGGATCGCATCGCATTCGGTCGTAAAATCCCGATAGGCGAAGAACAGCAGCTCCATCGCCTCGTGAAGCTGGTCTTCACGCAAGTAGAGAGGATTCGGCCCGGCCTTTACGTCAGTCACGTTGACTTATATGCAGGCCGATGATA
>JAPPNV010000232.1 GCA_028818565.1 Rhodospirillales bacterium
CACAAGCCATCCGGCCACCTTCCCCTCCTTCATGGAGAGGCCCCATTTGGGCATGGTGACTACCCGTATTCCTTGATGTTCGCCGTTTCCCATACTGCACTCCCTCATTCTCGCCTTACCATTCCCACAGACACCTGGGAAACGACTGTGGGAAAAGGAACCAAGGCATGCCACAGATCGAAAGTTGACTTGAGACCGCCACGCCACCCCGTGCCAGGACGTACCGTCACCGGATCGCCGATGGTCTGCATCTGAACGTGACGCCTGCCGGCGCCCGCCCTTGGGTACAACGGATCATGGTCGAGGGAAAGCGCCGCGACATTGGCTTGAGCCGCTTTCCCGCAATCGGTGTGGGAAAGGCGCATGGATTGGCCAAAGTAAACCGCGTCGCTATCGCTGAAGGGCGCCGGACGCGTAGCACAGGGCGGCGAAGGGGACGCGGCGACACCCACGTTGCGCGAGGCGCCGGAGCACATTGCCCCACAGGCATCCGGCATCTTGCTGCGCCCGGTGCTCTACGGCATGATAAAGTTATGGACATAATATTATACGATGCCGCCGTAATAGCCGGCTGTGTCGGCACATGGTCTCTGGCCGTCGGCCTGTTCATCCTCTTTCGTATGTGGAGGCGACGGCGGCTCATCCCTTCGCGCCGGGCGCAGTTGGACAATCCCAGAGGCAAGAGGTGGCAAGCAGGGCGGCACTAAGCTGAACCGCCGGGTGGCATGACGCCCGGTCCGTCGTGTCCGATGCGTGTGGCGTGTGCATGCCGCCAGACTGCCACACGCATCGGTGCACCGCGCCTAGACCGAAACGTGAACCGACGAAATTTTGGGCGCGCTTGAAATTTATCACCCGATCGCTACATGAGCCTTGAAGCAAAAGGGAGAACGCTACCGTTGAATTTCTAAACCGGGGCTAACCCTTGAGTGGATAATCACAGGCCGCCCCCGTCGGAACTCGCAATGCTGACTTCAAGGTAATTTTCTAAGGTGTAGGTACGTTAGGAGGGTGCAAGTAGGACGAATTCTTGATAAAGCATAGGATTAGCACCCACTAGTGTTGGGCGATGAGCGATGGACAACGGGAACATGCTGCACATTTTAGAAAGCTTTCAGACCTTGATCGCTGGTGCATTGGTATTTCTAGGAGTTGTTCTAACACTATGGTTCAACGCCTGGATTGCAAGAAAGAATCGCGCTGAGGAATTAAAGAGCGAAAAGTCTATTGTTCAGACGGCTCTTATACAGGAATTGAAAGTTATAAAAGGGAGCATTAAAGAAGGCGCTGAGAAAATCGAGGAAGCGAAAAGAGTTGGCGCGACGTTGGCAGTTCCTAGACGCCCCATGCTAGATGTTTATAACACATACCTTCCTAGATTGGGTTTGCTAGAACCGCGACAGCTTGAGAGGGTATTGGCTATATATCTGCACATTATCGAACTTCATAGGGGCTTGACGCTCTATCCCAACGTGAAAATTCCCGATGAGTATCGTGTTTTACTTCGTGGCGAATCGTTGCAACGTCTCGCAGCTGATCACAAGAATTTAATGCTAGGTATAGATGAAGCAATATCGTGCCTTGAATGGGAGAATGCGGCTGCTGTATGACGCCAATCACTGAAGTGCGCTTTGATGCGGTGCCCTGGCGCCCATTGAAAAGCGCCCTCGACGTTTCCGCCGAAGGCGCTTCAAGTGTGTGGGGGAGCGGATCGTCAATTCACGAACGTTTGCTCTATATCAAGGCGTTAGCTCATTCTCGATTCACCCTCGTAGAGAAACCTCATTTGGGCATGCAAACGGTGCGAATGCCTTCGCTCATTTGCTGGACTCCATCACCGCCTTCACGGCCTTCTGCACCGCCGCCGCGTCGGGGATGTAGAGATCCTCGAGCGTATCCGCGAAGGGCACCGGCGTGTGCGGGGCGGTCACCTGCTTGATCGGCCCCTTGAGCGAGTCGAAGGCCTTCTCGCAGACCATCGCCGCGATATCGGTGGCCATGTTGCAGCGCGGGTGCGCCTCGTCCAGCACCACGAGCCGTCCCGTGTTCTCCACGGTCTCGATCACGGTGTCCTCGTCGAGCGGCGAGGTGGTGCGCAGGTCGACGATCTCGCACTCGATGCCGTCGCCGGAAAGCGCCTCTGCCGCCTCGTTCGCCACGTGAACCATGCGGCCCAGCGTCACGATCGAAACGTCATCGCCCTCGCGCACGATGTTGGCCTCGCCGAAGGGGAGCGCATAGGGCTCCTCAGGCACGTCGCCTTCCAGCGTGTAGAGCGCCTTGTGCTCGCAGAAGATCACCGGGTCATTGTCGCGGATCGCCTGGATCAGCAATCCCTTGGCATCGTAAGGCGTTGCCGGGGTCACGACCTTGAGCCCGGGGATGTGGGTGAACACCGGATAGAGGCACTGCGAGTGCTGAGCGGCGGCGCGGAGCCCGGCACCGTACATGGTGCGGATCACCACCGGGGTCTCGGCCTTGCCGCCGAACATGTAACGGAACTTCGCCGCCTGGTTGAAGATCTGGTCGAAGCAGACGCCCATGAAGTCGATGAACATCAGCTCCGCGACCGGGCGGAGCCCCGCGGTCGCGGCACCGACTGCGGCACCGATGAACGCGGACTCGCTGATCGGGGTGTCCATGACCCGATCGCCGTACTTGCCATAGAGCCCCTTGGTGATGCCGAGCGGCCCGCCCCAGGCGTCGCGCTCGCCATCGGTGCCGAGCCCGCCGGCCACGTCCTCGCCCATGACGACGACGGTTTCGTCGCGCTCCATCTCCTGCGCGAGGGCTTCGTTGATCGCCTGTTGATAAGTGACTGTGCGTGCCATGAGAGCCTCCCTCGCTCAGTAGGAAACGTAGACGTCGGTCAGAAGATCGGCGGCGGTCGGCGTCGGAGCCACCTTGGCCTTGGCAACCGCGCCGTCGACCAGGGCCTCGGCCTCGCTCTTGATCGCATCGAGCTGGGCCAGATCGAGCAGGCCGGCGCCGGTCACCTTTTCGCGGAACATGGCGAGGCAGTCCCGCGATTCGCGCAGCTTCTTGACCTCGTCAGGCCCGCGATAGGTCTGGGCGTCGCCCTCGAAGTGCCCGTAGTAGCGGTTGAGCTTGCATTCCAGCAGGCTCGGGCCGCCGCCTTCGCGAGCGCGCTTGATGGCCTCGCCCGCGGCCTCGTAGACCGCGAAGAAGTCGTGGCCGTCGACCACGACGCCCGGCATGTTGAAGCCGCTGGCGCGGTCGGCGGCGTCGTCGCAGGCGATCGACCATTTCGACGAGGTCGATTCCGCGTAGCCGTTGTTCTCGATCACGAAGATGCAGGGCAGGTTCCAGACCGAGGCCAGATTGAGACTCTCGAATGTGGTGCCCTGGTTCGAGCCGCCATCGCCCACGAATGCGATGGCGACGCCGCCGGTGCCGAGCTGCTTCGCCGCGAGGCCCGCGCCGCAGATGAGCGGCGGGCCGCCGCCGACGATGCCGTTCGCGCCCATCATGCCCTTGTCGAGGTCGGCGATGTGCATGGAGCCGCCCTTGCCGGCGCAAAGGCCGTCCTTGCGGCCGTAAATCTCCGCCATCATGCCGTCCACGTCGCAGCCCTTGGCGATGCAGTGGCCGTGGCCGCGATGGGTGCTGGCGATGCGGTCGCGATCGTCGAGGTGCATGCACACGCCGACGCCGCTCGCCTCCTCGCCGGCATAGAGATGCACGAAACCCGGAATCTCGCCGGTCGCGAACTCGATGTGAAGGCGTTCCTCGAACTCGCGAATCGTGCGCATGGTCCTATAGGCCGTCAACAATTCGTCCTTGCTGAGCTGCATACGAGTTGCTCCCCTTTGCCTGCGTGATGGCGTTCGGGCCTAAAAATAGGCGACGCCAGTGTTAATGTCGAAGACGTGCAACTTGTCCACATCGAAGCCGATGCGGCAGGGATCGCCGGGCCCGCCCATGGGGCCGATCTTGGTTTTCACCATCACCCGGTCGCTGCCGATGGTGACTTCGACGATCATGTCTCCGCCGAGCGGCTCGATCACGAAGATCTCGCCCGGCACGTCCAGTGAGCCCTCGGCACCCTGCTCGATGGCCAGGTTGTCGGGGCGGATGCCGATGCGCACGTTCGCGTCGGCTCCGCCGGCCGTGAGCAGGCTGGCCTGCTGCTCCGTGAGCGCAAGCCGGAAGCCCGAGTGCACGACCGTGAGGCCGACGTTGGTCTGCTCCAGGGTGCAGTCGAGGAAGTTCATCGGCGGCTCGCCGACGAAGCCCGCCACGAACTCGTTGGAGGGCTGGTTGTAGATTTCCTCGGGCGTGCCGAGCTGCTGAAGCACGCCTTCGTGCATCACCGCGATGCGGTCCGCCATCGACATGCCTTCAAGCTGGTCGTGGGTGACGTAGACGGTCGTGGTCTCGAGGTCGCGCTGCAGGTGCTTGAGCTCGCCCCGCATGTGGGAGCGCAGCTTGGCGTCGAGATGGGCGATGGGCTCGTCGAAGAGAAAGACCTTGGGCTCGCGCACGATGGCGCGGCCGATGGCCGTGCGCTGCTTCTGCCCGCCGCTGAGCTCCACCGGCTTGCGGCCAAGCAGGGGGTCGATCTCCAGAATCTCGGCGGCGCGGCGCACGCGGCGCTCGATCTCGTCCTTCGGCGTCCGCCTCAGCTTGAGCGGGTTCGCCATGTTCTCGTAGACGGTCTTGTGGGGATAGAGCGCGTAGTTCTCGAACACCATGGCGATGTCGCGGTCCCGCGGCGGCAGGTCGTTTACGCGGACGTCGTCGAAATAGATGTCACCGGAGGAGATGAACTCAAGGCCGGCGAGCATGCGCAGCGTCGACGACTTGCCGCAGCCGGAGGGCCCGAGGATGCACATGAACTCGTTGTTCTTGATCTCGAGATTGAGCTCCTTCACGGCCATGGTCTTGCCGTAATACTTCCAGACATCCGAGATCGTCACGGTAGCCATCAGTACCTCCAGACAGGCATTCGCCCGCTTTCCGGCCCTATTCCCTGACCGCGCCCATGGTCAGCCCGGCGACGAGATAGCGCCGGATCAGAAGACCCAGGAACATCATCGGCACCGTGGTCACGACGCCTGCGGCCATGATCATGCCCCACTGAATCTTGACCGGCTGCACCAGCTCGGCCGTGGCCACGGGCAGGGTCTTGGCGCCGCCCGAGCCGATGATCGATGCGAACAGAAAATCGTTCCAGCCGAACAGGACGCAGAGCACGATGAACGCGCCGATTCCCGGCGCCACCAGCGGAATGATCAGCCGAAACGCCTGCCAGCGGGTGCAGCCGTCGCACTGCGCCGCCTCCTCGATCGCGTAGGGCACGTTGTCGAAGAAGCCCTTGAGGATCCAGATGGCGAAGGGGAGGTTGAAGGTCGTGTAGGCGAGGATCAGGCCGGGCAGGGTGCCGACCAGCCCCGACGAGCGGAAGATCACGTAGAGCGGCACCATGACCGCCACCACCGGCGCCATGCGGGTCGAGATGATCCAGAACAGGAGGTCCCGCTTGCCGCGGAACTCCGCCCTGGAGAGCGCGTAGGCTGCCATCGAGCCGAGCGAGACCGAGACCGCCGCAGAGCCCAGCGACGCGATCAGGCTGTTGCGCAGGTACGTGCCGAAATGCTTTTCGGTGAAGAGCTCGACGTAGTGCGCGCCGGTCGGCTTGAAGTCGAACATCACGCCGATGTCGCCCCAATCGCCGACTTCCGGCAACTGGAACGCGTCCAGAAGGTCCTTGAAGGACGAGACCACCATGATGAAGAGCGGCAGCACGGTCCAGACGAAGAAGAAGATCAGGAACAGGATCGAGAGCCCCTGAAGCGCGCTGCGCAGCGGCGAGCGATAGCGGACGATCTCGCGCGACGCCATCGTCTAGTCCTCCCGCTGTGTCCTGAGCTTGCGGGTCGGGTCCTCGAACACGATGGTCAGCACGAGGCCCAGCAGGATCGTCAGCAGGAGCAGCGTGAACGCGATCGCCGCGCCCCGGCCCAGCTCGAAGAACTTGAACGAGACGTCGAAAAGATAGGTCGGCAGGATCTTGGTGGCGTTAGCGGGGCCGCCGCCGGTCATGATCAGGATGTGGTCGATGAACCTGAAATTGTCCATGAAGCGCAGCAGGATCGCGATCAGCAGGAAGGGGTAGAGATTGGGCAGCGCGACGCTGAAGAAGTTGCGGAAGGGCCCCGCGCCATCGACCATATGGGCCTCGAGCTGATCCTGCGGCACGCGCTTGAGGCCGGCGAGCGTTATCAGGGCGATGAGCGGAGTCCATTGCCACACGTCGGTCGCGACGATCGCGAACATCGCCCAGAACTTGTTGCCGAGGATCGAGCCGCCTTCCAACAGGCCGATGCTCTGCAAGATCCAGAAATACCAGCCGAAGGTGCCGTTATAGAGAAACATGTAGAGGAAGCCTGCGATGACCGGCGCCATCATCATCGGCATCAGGAATATGGTGACGAGGATCTTCTCGAAACGGTTGTTGTTGAGGATGACCGCCACCAGGACGCCGAGGCCGATCTCGACCGAGAGACAGAGCGCGCTGTATTTGAAGAGCGTAAGCCAGCCTCGAAGGAATTTCTTGTCAGTGGCGAGCCGCGAGAAGTTGTCGATGCCGGCCCAGACGTCCGACTTGCCCGGCGCGAGCTGCACCTCGTGCAGGGACATGTAGATCAGCCAGACCAGGGGATAGAGCGAGATCGCCGCCAGCAGCAGGATCGCCGGCAGCATCAGCCATAGCAGGTAATAGCGCGGCGGCCGGCGGTTGAAGTCTTCCGGCACGTAGTCGACCGTCCGCACACCGCGCACGACGCCGCCCGCGACATCGATGTTCGCGATGTTGGCCATGCGCTGGGTCTCCGCGCCGTGTCTGCGCCCGCGGCCTTCCGCCGTCGGCGCCGGTCAAAAGCGGCCGACCGCCCGGGGGTGCGCCGAAGCGCCGGCGCCCCCGGGCAGCGGGGTACCGATTAGACGTCGTGGATTGAGTCCAGCTCTTCCCTGATGGACTCGCACGCCTCCTGAGCCGACAGCTCGCCGGAGATGCACTGCTGCGTGCCGACGCGAACGATTTCATGATACTCGTTCGACTTCGGCAGCTTCGGCCCGAGCACCATGTTGGGTGTGCGGATGCCCTTGTCGTAGACCGCCTCGAAGGTGAGCGCGTTCGGCATGGTGGTCGGCCGGTTGCGCGCCTCCTGGACCTCCGGCACGTCGAGGACGGACTTGCGGGTGGGCGTGCCGCCGACGCCGCGCAGCACCATGAGCTGCGTGTCGTGGCTGCAGGCCCAGCTGGCGAAGATGAACGCCGCGCGCTGCAGGTCCATCGACGCGCCGGCGTTGATGCCGATGCCGCCGATGCCGCAGTTGGTGGCGTTGACGACGTTGTCGCCGCCGTCGGTGTTCCACTCCACGGCGCCCTTCGGCCCCATGGCGTAGGCCGTCTTGCCGCCCGCCGCGACCGACTGCTCGGCATCCTCAACCGAGGCCGCGAACTCGTGGTACTGGATTTGCATGGCGACGCCGCCGGCGGCGTAGACCGTGTTCAGCTCCAGCGTCCCGTTGGTCAGGTTGTCGGGGTGGCTGACGTCGGCGAGAGCCTTGTAGCCCTCCATAGCCTTGACCGACTGCGCATCGCCCCAGTTGGTCGGGCCGGGGTTCTTCGAGCCGAGCGTGTCGTCGACCGCGAAGTCGAGCCACTGGTTCTGCGCGTACATGTGCCGCTGGATGTCGAGCTGCGTGGTCCAGCCGAACGAGCCGTGATGCTGCGCGTAGCCGTAGGGGATGGACGAATCGCGCTCGTGCATCTTGCCGAAGAACTCGGTGATATCGACCATGTCCTTGTAGGTCGTCTCGTCGGTGAACTCGAGGCGGTAGCCGTAATCGGCCTCGAAGTCCTTGGTCAGCTGCTCGAACAGGTCCTGCCGGTAGAAGGTGCAGGAGACCGCGCAGTCATAGGGGAAGGCGCGGATCGGGCCGCGCTCGTAGTAGACGCCGCAGGCGTCCAGGTAATTCTCGAACCAGACGTCGCTGCCGTAGCCCTGCGGATCGAGCGGAAGCGTGTCGTCGACCGAGAACTCGTTGAGGTCGGCGTAGAAGTCGGCGAAGGGCGAGCCGATCGGCTTGTCCTGCACGTAATTGAGGTGATAGTCGGCCTGGCCGCTCCGCAGGTCGATGCCGACCTTCTGCTGCACGGTCGGCAGGCCGTCGGTCAGGATCTCCACCTCGATGCCGGTGAGATCGTAGAACGCCTGGATGTTGTCGCGAATCGCGAAGGACGGCGGCGTGTTCTCGGACATGAAGACGAGCTTCGAGCCCTCGTACTGGCGCCACTTGGCTTCATCGGACGAATAGGCATAAACGGGCCGGCGCGTGATCACCGAGTTCATGCCGACCGCGATCGAGCCTGCGCCGAGTGCGGTTGCGACGCCGCCTCCGAGCTCGAGAAACTTGCGGCGACTGATCGGCTTGTACAGCGCCTTCTTGGGCATAGAGAACATGCTGTGTTCCTCCTTGCGAATGTCGGACGATAGCGTCGAATGGGCAGGGCGGGGTAAAGGTCGCGGCCCGCGCGGGTAGTTCCCGCGCGGTCTCCCTCCGCCGGCGCGATGCAAACTGAACGTTTGTTTTCCGGCTGTCAATGGCCGTGCAGGTCGGGCACGGGCGCCGCGGCCGGTCCGCGTCGGGAATTACACCTGAAGGGCCGGAATGTCCTCGAAAAGCGCCAACGCTTCCGGGTTCGCCAGTGCCTCCCGATTCTTCACCGCGCGGCCGTGAATCACGTCGCGGACCGCAAGCTCCGTGATCTTGCCGGAGCGGGTGCGCGGGATATCGGCGATCTGGATCACCTTCGCCGGCACGTGGCGCGGCGTGCACTCGCGGCGGATGCGCACCTTGATCCGGTCGGTGAGCGCGTCGTCCAGCGCGATGCCCTGGCGCAGGCGGACGAAGAGCACGATGCGCTGATCGCCCTCCCAGTCCTGGCCGATGCAGATGGCCTCCAGCACCTCGTCGCACTGCTCCACCTGGCGGTAGATCTCCGCCGTGCCGATGCGCACGCCGCCGGGGTTCAGCACCGCGTCCGAGCGGCCGTGGATGACCAGCCCGTCGTGCCCGGTGCGCGTCACCCAGTCTCCGTGGCACCAGACGCCGGCGAAGCGGTCGAAATAGGCGCTGTGGTACTTGGCGCCGTCCGGGTCGTTCCAGAACGAGACCGGCATGGAGGGGAAGGGCCGCGTACACACGAGCTCGCCCGGCTCGCCGCGCACGGGGTTGCCGGCGTCGTCGAACACGTCCACCGCCATGCCGAGGCCGAAGGCCTGCAATTCGCCGCGCCGGACCGCGCCCATGGGGTTGCCGAGCGCGAAGCAGGAGATGATGTCCGTGCCGCCGGAGATCGAGGCGAGATGCAGGTCGTCCTTGACGGCGCGGTAGACGTACTCGAACCCCTCGGGCGCGAGCGGCGAGCCGGTCGAGGTCATGGTGCGCAGCGAGCCGAGGTCGTGGGTGCGCTTCGGCTCCAGCCCGGCCTTGGCGGCGGCGTCAAGATACTTGGCGGAGGTGCCGAAGAGGGTCATGCCCTCGGCATCGGCATAGTCGAAGAGCACATTCCCGTCGGGATGGAAGGGCGAGCCGTCGTAGAGCAGCAGCGTCGCCTCCGAGGCCAGCGCGCTCACCAGCCAGTTCCACATCATCCAGCCGCAGGTGGTGGCGTAGAACACCCGGTCGCCGCGCCCGATGTCGCTTTGCAGCGCGTGCTCCTTCATGTGCTGCAGCAGCGTGCCGCCGGTGCCGTGGACGATGCACTTGGGCGCGCCGGTGGTGCCTGACGAGAACATGATGACCAGCGGGTGATCGAAGGGCACGCGAGCGAAGTCGATAGGCCCGCCGGGCTGCTCGTCGAGCGCTGCGCCGTAGAGGGCGGCGTTCGCGATAGCGTCGAGCGCCGGACTTTCCTCCGCGTAGGGCACCACGATCACGTGCTCGACGGTGGGAAGCTCCGCCAGGATTTCGCGCACCTGCGGCCTGCGGTCGAAGGTCTTGCCGCCATAGAAGTATCCGTCGGCGGCGATCAGCACCTTGGGCGCGATCTGGCCGAAGCGGTCGAGCACGCCGCGGGTGCCGAAATCCGAAGAACACGAGGACCAGACGGCGCCGAGACTCGCCGCCGCCAGCGCCGAGACGATGGTCTCCGGCATGTTCGGCAGGTATCCCGCGACCCGGTCGCCTTGGCGGATCCCGCGGGCCGCCAGCGCCTGGGCCATGCGCGAAACCTGGTCGTGCAGGGCGGCAAAGCTGAGGCGCCGCCTGACCCGGTCCTCGCCCCAGAAGACCAGCGCATCGGCCTCGTCGCGCCGGCGCAGCAGGTTCTCGGCGTAGTTCAGCCTCGCGTCGGGAAACCAGCGAGCGCCCGGCATCCTCTCGCCGTCGACCACGATGCTCTCGCCCGGCCCGTCGCCGATGATGCCCGCAAAGTCCCACATCGAGCGCCAGAATTGCGCCGGCTCGGCGATCGACCAGGCGTGCAGCGCGCCATAGTCGGTGGCATCGACGCCCCACGCGGCGCGCACCTCGGCCATGAAGCGGCCCAGACGGGCGCTATTCAGGCGTTCCGCCGACGGCGTCCAGAGAGGCTCGGTCATGGCTCCTCCGCTCTTGCCGCGCCGTCATAGCAGGCTCCCGCGCCGAACGGGAGACCCAGCCCGGCAGTGTCGATTGACAATTCGGCGATAATCCCTCTTGAAAGCGGACTGGATTCGTCCTATATGCCCGTCACGCACGCCCGGCGAAAGCGCGGGCGGGGCGATTGCAAGGGGGTACAAGCATGATCCGCGTCAGCCGCATGGCCGACTATGGAGTCGTGGCCATGACCCACATCGCGCGCGAACCTCGCGCGCGGCACACCGCCGCGAGCATCGCCGCACAGACCGGCGTGCCCCAGCCGAGCGCGAGCAAGCTTCTGAAATTACTGGCGAAGGCCGGCATCCTGACCTCGCACCGCGGTGCCAAGGGCGGCTACGTGCTGGCGCATGCGCCGGAGCAGGTCTCGGTGGCGGACCTGGTGGCCGCAGTGGACGGGCCGATTTCGCTCGCCGATTGCCTCGATGGCCCCTCCGGAATCTGCGAGCTGGAGAGTTTTTGCTCGGTGCGCGGGCCCTGGCAGAAAATCAGCGATGCGATCCGCGTCGCGCTGGAGGAGGTGACATTGGCCGACATGGCGCAGGCAGCGGCGGGCACGGGCGGCTTGCCCGAGCGGGCACAGACCGCGGGACGGGAGCACGCATCGTGAGCGCCCAGCAGGACGCCGCGCAGGCAGTAGAATCCTACGCCGGCGAGCGCTACAAGTACGGCTTCGTCACCGACGTCGAGGCCGACTCCGCGCCCCCCGGTCTGGACCACGACACGATCCGCTTCATCTCCGCCAAGAAGGGCGAGCCGGAATGGCTGTTGGCGTGGCGTATCAAGGCGTTCGAGCGCTGGCTTGAGATGGAAGATGAGGAGCCGGCCTGGGCCAAGCTGCACTATCCGCCCATCGATTATCAGGACGCCTGCTACTACTCCGCGCCCAAGTCGGATTCGGACAGGCCCAAGAGCCTGGACGAGGTCGACCCCGAGCTGCTGAAGACCTACGAGAAGCTCGGCATCCCGCTCCAGGAGCAGGAGATGCTGGCCGGCGTCGCGGTGGACGCGGTGTTCGACAGCGTCTCTGTCGCGACCACCTTCAAGGGCAAGCTCGCCGAGTTGGGCATCATCTTCTGCTCGATTTCGGAGGCGGTGAAGGAGCACCCCGCGCTGGTGCAGCGCTACCTCGGCTCCGTGGTGCCCTATTCGGACAACTTCTTCGCCACCCTCAATTCGGCGGTCTTCACCGATGGCTCCTTCGTCTACGTGCCCAAGGGCGTGCGCTGCCCGATGGAGCTTTCCACCTACTTCCGGATCAATGCGGCCAATACCGGCCAGTTCGAGCGCACGCTGATCATCGCGGACGAGGGCTCCTACGTTAGCTATCTCGAAGGCTGTACGGCGCCCATGCGGGACGAGAACCAGCTTCATGCGGCTGTGGTCGAGCTGATCGCGCTCGACGACGCGGAGATCAAGTACTCCACGGTGCAGAACTGGTATCCGGGCGACGCCGAGGGCAAGGGCGGGATCTACAACTTCGTCACCAAGCGCGGCGCCTGCCGCGGCGCCAACGCCAAGATCTCCTGGACCCAGGTGGAGACTGGATCCGCGATCACCTGGAAGTACCCGAGCTGCATCCTGCAGGGCGACAACTCGGTGGGCGAGTTCTACTCCATCGCCATCACCAACAACCGCCAGCAGGCCGATACCGGCACCAAGATGATCCACATGGGCCGCAACACGAAGAGCCGGATCGTCTCCAAGGGCATCGCCGCCGGGCGGTCGGACAGCACCTATCGCGGCCTCGTCCGCATCCAGCCCAAGGCCGAGGGCGCGCGCAACCACACCCAGTGCGATTCGCTCCTGATCGGCGCGGAGTGCGGCGCCCACACCGTGCCCTACATCGAATCGCGAAACCCCTCGGCGCGGGTCGAGCACGAGGCGACCACGTCGAAGATCAGCGAAGACCAGCTCTTCTACTGCCGCCAGCGCGGCATCGACGAGGAGGATGCGGTGGCGCTGATCGTGAACGGCTTCTGTCGCGAGGTGCTGCAGGAGCTGCCCATGGAATTCGCGGTCGAGGCCCAGAAGCTGGTGGCCATCAGCCTCGAAGGCAGCGTCGGCTAAGGCGATATCCCGGTTCAAACCCCAATTCAAAGAGTATGTCGAAGACCATGTTGACGATCGAAAATCTGCACGCGACCGCTGACGGCAAGCCGATCCTGAACGGCCTCGACCTCCAGGTGAACACGGGCGAGGTGCATGCGGTGATGGGGCCGAACGGCTCGGGCAAGAGCACGCTCGCCTACGTGATCGCCGGGCGCGAAGGCTACGAGGTGACGGCGGGCTCGATCACTTACCAGGGTCGCGACGTGCTTGCCATGAGCGTCGAGGAGCGGGCCCTGAACGGTGTCTTCCTCGCCTTTCAGTACCCGGTGGAGATCCCGGGCGTGGGCAGCGCGACCTTCCTCAAGACGGCGGTCAACGCGGCCCGCAAGCATCGCGGCGAGCAGGAATATGACGCGATGGAGTTCCTCAAGCTGGTCAAGGCCAAGCGCGCGGCGCTCGGCATCGACGACGGCATGATGCGGCGCGCCCTCAACGTCGGCTTCTCGGGCGGCGAGAAGAAGCGCAACGAGATGCTCCAGATGGCGCTGCTGGAGCCCTCCCTCGCCATCCTCGACGAGACCGACTCCGGCCTCGACATCGATGCGCTGAAGATCGTTGCCGACGGCATAAACGCACTGCGCGCGCCAGAGCGCGCGATGGTGGTCATCACGCACTATCAGCGGCTGCTGGATCACGTCGTGCCGGACAAGGTGCACGTGCTCGCCGGCGGGCGCATCGTCCGCTCGGGCGGGAGCGAGCTTGCGCTGGAGCTCGAGAGTCGAGGCTATGCCGGCCTCGGGCTCGAGCCAAGCGCGGCGGCCTGAGCGGAGGCCACGCGCATGCCCAGCCGGCGGACCATTCCCTTCGACTATCCGGCACCGGGCGCGGACCCGGCGCCGGCGCTGCCGGGCGCGGGCCTGCCCTGGCTCGATGCGCTCCGCGACGAGGGGCGGCGGCTGAGCGCGAATGGGCTGCCGAGCACCCGCACGGAAGCGTGGAAGTACACCAGTCTCGCACCGCTCGCCGAACTCGATTTCCCGCACCCGGCTGCGGCCGAAGCGGAGGCTATCCCGGCCGAACCTGAGACCGGCGCCTTCGATGCGCTGGAGGGGCCGTCCCTGGTCTTCGTCAACGGGCGGCTGTCATCGCGCCATTCGCGGCTTGGCGACCTGCCCGGCGACCTGCGCGTGCGCGGCCTCGCTCGAGGACTGGCCAACGATCCGGCCGGGATCGAGGCGCTGATCGGCAATGCGACCCCGAATGGCGATCCGCTGGCCGCCTTCAATGCGGCCTTCGCGGCCGACGGCTGCATCGTCGAGGCCGCGCCCGGCGCCGTCATGGATCAGCCGATCCGGCTGCGCTTCGTGGCCGCGCCCGGCAGCGAGCCGCTTGCCTACCACCCGCGCGTGATCGTGCGCCTGGGCGTGGGTAGCAGCCTGACCCTGATCGAGTGCCATGAAGGGCCGGCGGGTGCTCCGACGTGGTCCAACCCGCTGGTCGATATCGAAGTCGGCGCGGGAGCCAGGCTCAGCCACGTCAAGCTTCAGATCGAAGGCGAGAGCGCCTACCACACCGCGCTGACCAAGGCGGCGCTGGCCGGCGAGGCCCGCTACGAGAGCCACCTGCTGGCGTTGGGCGCGCGGCTCGCGCGCCACGAAATCCACATCCGCTTCGACGGCGAGGGGGCGGATTGCCAGCTGCGCGGCGGCTACATGGCGCGCGGCAGCCAGCACGTGGACAACACCACGGTGATCGACCACGCGGTGCCTCATTGCGAGAGCCGCGAGGTCTACAAGGGCGTGCTGGACGACACGGCGCGCGGAGTCTTCCAGGGCAAGATCGTCGTGCGCCAGGACGCCCAGAAGACCGACGGCCACCAGCTCAACCGCACGTTGCTGCTCTCGCCCAAGGCCGAGATCGACACCAAGCCCGAGCTCGAAATCTACGCCGATGACGTCAAGTGCAGCCACGGGGCGACGGCGGGCGAGCCGGAAGCGGACCAGCTTTTCTACCTGCGCTCGCGCGGCCTCGACCTGCGCACCGCGCGCAAGCTGATAGTAGAAGGCTTCATGGGCGAGCTGCTGGAGGAGGTCGGCCACGAGCCGGCCCGTGCCGTGCTGTCCGAACGCGTTGCTGCATGGATCGGTGGAGACCGGTCGTGAACACTGCCCCCGCCCGGCGCCTCGATCCCTCCGCAGCCGCCGCGCCGTTCGACGTGGAGCGCGTGCGCGCAGACTTCCCGATCCTCTCGCGCTCCGTTCACGGCAAGCCGCTCGTGTTCCTCGATAGCGGCGCGAGCGCGCAGAAGCCGCGCCAGGTGATCGACGCGATATCGCAGTGCTACGAGGCCGAGTACGCCAACATCCATCGTGGCGTCTACGAACTGAGCGCGAAGGCCACGGAGGCCTACGAGGGCGCCCGCGCCAGGGTGCAGCGCTTCGTCAACGCGCGTTCAGCCAGCGAGATCGTCTTCACCAAGGGCACGACAGAGGCGATCAACCTGGTCGCCACGAGCTGGGGCGGGGCCTTTCTCGGCGAGGGCGACGAGGTCGTGCTCTCGGTGATGGAGCACCACGCCAACATCGTGCCATGGCAGTTGCTGCGCGAGCGGACGGGCATCGTGCTCAAGGTGGTGCCGACCGACGAGCGCGGCGCCTTCCCGCTCGACGCCTACGAGGCGCTGGTCGGTCCGCGCACCAGGCTGGTCGCGCTCACCCACGTCTCCAACGTGCTGGGCACCGTGGTCCCCATCGCCGAGGTCGTGCGCATCGCCCACGCCAGCGGCGCCAAGGTGCTGATCGACGGCGCCCAGGGGGTCGTCCACCAACCCGTGGACGTGCAAGCCTTGGACGCGGATTTCTACTGTTTCTCGGGCCACAAGCTCTACGGGCCGAGCGGCATCGGCGTGCTCTACGGCAAGGAGGCGCTGCTCGCCGCCATGCCGCCCTACCAGGGCGGCGGCGACATGATCGAGCGCGTCACCTTCGAGCGGACGACCTTCGCCCCGCCGCCGGCGCGGTTCGAGGCCGGCACGCCGCCCATCGCCGGCACCGTCGGCCTTCACGCCGCGCTCGACTACGTCGCGTCGTTCGATCCGGCGGCCGTGGCCGCTCACGAGCACGACCTGCTCGCCTACGCGACCGAGCGGCTCGGCGCGCTGAACAGCGTGCGCCTCTACGGCACGGCGCCGGGGAAGGCCGCCATCGTCTCCTTCACCATGGACGGCGTGCATCCCCACGACATCGGCACGATCCTCGACCGGGCCGGGGTTGCGGTGCGGGTCGGCCATCACTGTGCGCAGCCGTTGATGGACCACTTCGACATCGCAGGGACCGTGCGGGCCTCCTTCGGCCTCTACAACACGCGGGGCGACGTCGACCGCCTGATCGATGGGCTCGAAGACGTGCGGGAGATCTTCGGCTGATGTCCGAGCTGCGCGAGCTCTATCAGGAAGTGATCCTCGATCACGGCAAGTCGCCGCGCAATTTCGGCAAGCCGCCGGCGGTGACGGGCGAATCCCACGGCCACAACCCGCTCTGCGGCGATACGGTGACGATCTACGTTGACGTTGCCGATGGCGTGGTTACCGACATCGGCTTCGAGGGCAGGGGCTGCGCCATCTCGATGGCGTCCGCCTCCATGATGACCGAGATGCTGCGCGGCAAGTCAATCGACGACGTGCAGGCGATGTTTGCCGAGTTCCACGCGCTGGTGGCGTCGACGGAGCCGGCCTGCGAGGCGGGCTTCGAGACGCCCGATCTGGACAAGCTGATCGTGCTCGCCGGCGTGCGGGAGTTCCCGATGCGGGTCAAGTGTGCGACGCTTCCCTGGCATACGCTGAGGGCGGCGCTCGACGGCGAGGGCGAGGAGGTCACGACGGAATGATGAACCTGTTCCGCAGAAAGCGCCCGCCCGAGGCGGAGCCCGAGCCGGCCAGTCCGCCCGAGGCGGTCGAGACACCCTCCACGCCACCCCCTTCGCCGGCTGCGGTGCCGCCGAGCTACGAGCCCTGGTCGCCGGAGGGGCCACCGGGTGCCATCGGCGGCGACGGGCTTGTGCCGCAGCTGGTCGAGGCCGCGCCGGAGGCCGCCGACACTCTGCCGACACCGCCGGGCATTAGCCCCGATCACCCGCTTGCAGGCCAGATCGCGCGGGCGTTGAGCTCGGTCTACGACCCGGAAATCCCGGTGGACATCTACCAGCTCGGCTTGATCTACGACGTGGCCTTGAACGAGGCCAATGACGCTCGCATATCGATGACGCTGACGACGCCGGGCTGCCCTGTGGCCGGCAGCATGCCCAGCATGGTCGAGCACGCGGTCGCGACCATGGTGGAGGGAATCGGCGACGTGGAGGTGGACCTGGTATGGGATCCGCCCTGGTCACCGGACATGATGTCGGAGGCCGCCCAGCTCGAACTCGGCTTCATGTAGCCGCCACCGGACGCGCGGGAAGAGAGATGAACGACATTCTCACCATTAGCGAGCGCGCCGCAGAGCGCATCAATCACCTGATGTCGCTCAGGCCATCGGATGCCGAGCCCGCCCTCGGCATCAAGATCGGGGTCAGGAACGCCGGCTGCTCCGGCATGTCCTACACCATGGACTATGCGGAGGAGGTGCCGCCCGCCGCCGAAGTGATCACGCAGCGGGGGGTGACGGTGGTGGTGGACCCGGCGGCGGTGATGTTCCTAATCGGCACCGAGCTCGACTTCAGCGAGGACAAGCTCAGCGCCACCTTCGTCTTCAACAACCCCAACGTCACCAGCACCTGCGGCTGCGGCGAGAGCTTCGCTGTCAACTGAGTTTCTCCGCGAGGCATTTGATTTTGGTCGGGGTGGCCGGATTTGAACCGGCGACCCTCTGCTCCCAAAGCAGATGCGCTACCTGGCTGCGCCACACCCCGTACCGGTTCGGAATCTTTCGCCAGTCATAAGAGTCTCGCGGCCAAGCCGCAAGCGCGCTAATCCTTCGGTCGATCGGCTGAAGGCGCGGGGCTCTCGGCTTCCGAGTCTTCGGAGTCTTCGTCTGGCTCTTCCGCCCTGGCTCCGGGTCTGGCATCGGGCGGACTGACGATGCCGCCTGAGATCACGAGCTTGACGCCTTCCTCCACGGTCATGTCCAGCGGGATGCAGTCCTTGCGTGGCACGAACAGGAGAAAACCTGAGGTCGGATTGGGCGTGGTCGGCAGGAAGACGTTGACCATCTCCTCCTCCGTGACCCGCTGCACCTCGCCCCGCGTGGGGCTGGTGATGAAGCCGATGACCCAGATGCCCCGGCGCGGATACTCGATCAGCACGACTTCGCGGAAGGCGTTGGCCGACTGCGCCAGCACCGAGTCGAAGATCTGCTTGAGCACGCCATAGATCGTGCGCACCACGGGCACGCGCGAGACCAGGCTCTCGCCGAAGCGCACCAGGAAGCGCCCGGCGACGTTGGTAAACAAGGCGCCGACCAGCGTGACCAGGATGAGCGCGATCACGATGCCGACGCCGGGGACGTTCCGGCCCAGGACGTCGGACGGGTTGTAGGCGTCGGGGATCAGCGGCACGACCGCGCGGTCGAACAGATCGACCACCAGCCAGAGCAACCATAGAGTGATACCGATCGGCGCGGTGACGACGATGCCGGCAAGCAGGTACGTTCTGAGGCGCGCGATGAGGCCGCGCCTGCGCGGCGGCTGGATGAGACGAGGGGGCGGCGTGCTCTCGTTCATCTCGGGAGGTAACGCCGGCGATCCTGCCCCTGGGGGCGATCGAGCGTCGTCGTCATGGCCCCACGGTCCCGCTTGTGTTCTTTCCTGTGTACCTGCCGCTCCCCGCTGCCGCCAGACTATTCGTTGTACGGCAATGGCGAGCGTAACGCGCTATCCGGCCCTCTGCAGCAGGTTGGCGGGCTGTGGCGCGGCGCCTATCATGGCGCGGGACGGCACGCCTTCGCGTGGCTGCTGGCTTAGCCGAGACGTCGGGCCGGCAGGGACCGCGCGCAGCTTGGGGGGAGGAGCCGATGTCCAGACAACTCACCGTCGCCGCGGCCCAAATGGGGCCCATCGCGCGCGCAGAGACGCGCACGCACGTGGTCGACCGGCTGATCGCGATGCTGCGCGACGCGCACCAGGCCGGCGCCACGCTCGTGGTGTTTCCGGAACTGGCGCTCACCACTTTCTTCCCGCGTTGGGTCATCGACGATCCCGAAGAGCTGGAGAGCTATTTCGAGTCCGAGATGCCGAACAACGAGACCCAGCCGCTCTTCGCCGCAGCACAGGAGCTCGGCGTCGGATTCCACCTCGGCTATGCTGAGATGGTCATCGAGGACGACGGTTCAAAACGCTATTTCAATACCGCCGTCATCGTCGACCGCCAGGGGCAGATCGCCGGCAAGTACCGCAAGGTCCATATCCCCGGTTACGCCGAGCCACAGCCCGACCAGGTGCATCAGCATCTCGAGAAGCGCTACTTCGAACCCGGCGACCTCGGCTTCCCCGTGTTCCGCACCATGGACGGCGTGATGGGGATGTGCATCTGCAACGACCGGCGCTGGCCGGAGACCTACCGGGTGATGGGTCTCCAGGGAGTCGAGCTGGTCATGCTCGGCTACAACACGCCGAGCACCAATCCCTTCGCCAAGGGGCAGGAGGCGCCGCATCTCGGCATGTTCCACAACCACCTCTCCATGCAGGCCGGCGCCTATCAGAACGGCACCTGGGTGGTCGCATCGGCCAAGGCGGGCATGGAGGAGGGCATCCACCACATGGGCGGAAGCTGCATCATCGCGCCGACCGGGGAGATCGTGGCCCAGGCGCAGACCGAGGGCGACGAGGTGATCGCCGCGCCGATCGATCTGGAACGCGGGGTCTATATCCGCGAGACCATCTTCAACTTCGCCGCGCACCGGCGCATCGAGCATTACGGCCTCATCTCCAGCCAGTCCGGCGTGGAGCCGCCGCCCGCCTGAGCGCCGCAGGCCTCTGGGCCGCCTCAGACGGTGAGGACGATCTTGCCGAAGTGTGCGTTGGCGCGCATGTGAGCCTGCGCCTCCGCCGCTTGCTCCAGCGGGAATGTACGGTCGATCGGCAGGCTCAGCGTGCCGTCCTCCACCGCATCCCAGATGTCGGCACGCATGGCGGCGTTGATCGCGCGCACCTCCTCCACCGAGCGGGTGCGGAAGGTCACGCCGATATAGGCGATGCGCTTCAGCGCATGCAGGTCGAAGTCGAACTCGGCAGTGAAGCCGCCGAGGCGGCCCACATTGACGATCCGCCCCAGCACCGCCGCCGCCTGCATGGTCTGATTGGCGAGCCCGCCCGTGACCTGGTCGATGGTGAGGTCCACGCCCTTGCCGCCGGTCACTTCCCGCGCCTGTTCCACCCATTGGGGGTCGCCGGGATCCAGCACCAGGTCCGCACCGACCTCGGTGAGGCGCGCGCGCCGGCCGGCATCGCGTGAGGTAGCGAGCACTGTGCCCGCGCCCTTCAGGCGGGCGATCTGGATCGCCATGATCCCGACGCCCGAGCTCGCGCCCTGGATCAGGACCGACTCTCCTGCGGCGAGGCGGCCGTTGGTGACGAGCGCGTCGTGCATGGTCTGAAGCGCGATGGGTAGCGTCGCGGCTTCGACCATGTCGGCTGCATTCGCGGGTACGGGGCAGACGCGGCCCCAGTCGGTGACGGCGTACTCGGCGTAGCCGCCTGCGCCCGAGCACATGACCCGGTCGCCGGGCCGGAATTCCGGCACCTCGGAACCGACGGCCGCGACCTCGCCGGCCCATTCGAGGCCCAAGACTGCGCCGGCGCCGCCGAGCGCCCCGTGTGGCCGCCCCGCCGCCATGATCAGGTCCGCCCGATTCAGGCCGCTGGCGGCGATCTTGACCAGGACCTCGTTGGGCTTGGGCTCGGGCACCGGCATCTCGCGAACCGCCAGACCCTCGTCGGTCAACACCACTGCCTTCATTCGCCCGCTCTCCCGGAGACTACCCGTCATCGCCCTTCTTATATCTCGCGTCGGTTTGATTCGCTCGGGTTGATCCCGCTCCGGGGGAGGCTCTCGATATTCGCACGGCAAGCCCGCTGTCAGGCGGGGAATGCCTGACAAACATAACGAATTGCTCATTACTGATAATAAGTTATGAACATCATCATATAGGTATGAAGCCATCCAGCGAGCAAACGGGGCTCGGCGGGTGGCGACAGGACGGCACCGGGAGCAACTGAGTCGGCGAGCGGTGCAAGCAACGGGGGGCATTTTCCTGTTGCTGGCAGCGGCGGCGCTCGTTGCGGCCTGTGGCGGTGGGGGCGGCAATTCATGGCCGCAAACGACCGAACCGACTGCTCCGCCGCCGCCGGTAGAAGAGCCGGAGCAGCCGGCACCGTCACCGCCGAAAGAAGTACCGGATCCTCCTGCGCCGCCGCCAGCTGCGCCGACGCTGCCGCCCCTTGCGCCGCCTGCGCCTCCGCCACCACCGCCACTAACACCGCCACCACCGCCATGGTCAGCACCACCGGGTGCATGCGTCGAGACCGTCATCGGGTGCCTGACGTCGGTAAAATACGAAGCGGAACTCCAATCGATTGCGGACGTGCACGGCACCGGGGCCGACTACAGGAACCAGTGGGGGCTCGAAGCCATCCGCGCGGACAGGGCCTGGGCGCAACTGGAGCTGAAACACGGCATCGGTATGGCGCCGGGTGGCGGCCAGACGGTCGGTGTGCTTGACACCGGGATCGACCCGGACCACCCGGTCTTCGCCGGCAAGACGATTACCGAGACGTTCATAGACTCTGCAGACGACGAGATCGGTGATCGACCATCGCACGGTACGGCGGTCGCGAGCGTGATCGTGGGGCGACCCCTGGACCCAGTCTTCGTCGAGAGCGTTGGTGCCGCGCGCGGTGTCGCCTGGGGTGCCGATGTCGCGATGTTCGCCTTGCCGGTCGGCGACGGCAGCGGCGGCGACACCTACGTGCCAATATCGTCGACTGAGTTCAGAGACTTCGATGCCGCTTGGGCGGCAGTCCACGATGGCATCATCGGCTGGTCCGGCGGAGCCCTCGACTTCGTGAACGTGAGCCTGGGCTTCAGGGGAATCATCGACCAGTACAGCGAAGCGGTCCTCCGCGACAACTTCGGCAACACGATTGCCGCGCTCGCACAGGAAGGCGCTAGCGATAAGACCGTGTTCGTCTGGGCAGCCGGCAACAGCCACGGCGCTCTCTGCGACCCGGCGGACTTCACGGCCAACCCGGACCTCTGCGAGTCGTACGTCGACAGCAACGGGGACACGAATTATCGCGTCAACGCCAAGTCGGTCGCCTTCGACTCGGGTCTCCCCGCTCGCATCGCAGAGTTGCGCGGGCACGTCATCGCTGTCGTGGCCGTCGCTCCCGACACCGACCGCGACGGGGACGACGAGATCGCGGATTTCTCCAATCGCTGCGGGATCGCGGCCGAATGGTGCATCGCCGCGCCAGGCGTGCTCATCCGCTCCGCCTATTTTGGGCCGCAACCCGGCAATTTGACGGGGGTCCGGGCCGCGTACAGCCCCAACGGAACGTCGGTCGCCGCGCCCATGGTGACGGGCGCGCTCGTGGTGATGAAGGACTACTTCCGCGACGAGCTGTACAACACCGATCTGGTGTCGCGGCTCCTGGCCACCGCCGACAAGAGCGGCATCTTTGCGGACGCGAATGTCTATGGCCAGGGTCTGCTCGACCTCGCCGCCGCCACCTCCCCCGTTGGCGCAACCAACGTCGCGCTCGACGAACGGGTAGGAGGTAAAGCAGTCGACCTGGCCAAGACCCGCCTCGGGCTCGGCCATGGCCTGGGCGACGGGCTCATCCGGGCACTCGCCGGGCAGGAGGTTGCGGCTTTCGACGATCTGGGCGCGCCGTTCTGGTATTCGCTGGCCTCTCTGACCGGCGCTGCCGCAGGGTCTTCAACGGGGGCGCGGCTGCGGGGCTTCATGACGCGATCGCGGGAAGGACGAGGGCCAGTCCGGTGGTACCCCAGACTCGGCGCGCTCGAAGGGGGTGATGGGGTCGGCGTCTCTGCCCCGCTGCGCTTGGGGTTCCTCGACACGCCAATGCTGGGAGCCAGCGGGGGGCACCTCTCGCTGGCCGGCCGGGCGTTGACCATGGGCACTGCGGGTCAGGAAGGCGTTGCCGTCGCTGCCTTCTCCACCGAAGGCTTGGACGGGGTGGCGCCGGCATCGGGGGCCGCGCTCGCCTGGCATCCGAAGGGCTCGCCTCTCGGCCTGCGCGGAGGCTGGGTGGGCGAGCGCGAGGCCGTTCTCGGCACGCGGGCACGTGGTGCCTTCGGGCGCATGGCAGGCGCTTCAACCTTCGCGGGGGTCGAGGCGAGCGAGCGGGTCGGTGCCTGGCAACTCGGCGCCAACGCCGAGATCGGCACTGTCAATGCGTCGGCACAGGGTGGGCTGATCGCGCAGGTCTCGCCGCTCACAACGAGCGCCTTTGCCCTCCACGCCGCGCGATCTTTTGCCGACGCGGGCACGCTCACGCTCACGCTCGCGCAGCCCCTCCGCGTCGAGGCGGGCCGCGCCCGCCTCTCGGTGCCGGTCGGCCGCACGAAAGACGGCCTCGTGCGCCGCCACTCGATGACGGCCGATCTCGAGCCCACCGGTCGGCAGATCGAAGTCACGGCCCAGTGGCGGCAACCGCTCGACACGGGCGGCGAGCTGCGCCTTGGCGCGGTCTGGACGCGTCATCCCGGGCACGCGGCAGCGGCGGCCCCCGATCTCACTCTGCTCGCCGGCTGGCGCCGCACCTTCTGACAAAGATTCGCTTCGCCCGGCGGGTGATGTGCCGTGCTTGCCAGGTGGTCATGCACGGCGTACCTACGTGGCGTTCGGCGTGAAACAAAGAGATCGGAATGCGAAGCCAGTGTCGCCAAATGACGCGACTGGCACGGGTCGCGGTCCTGTTGCTGGCTGTCGTAGCGCTCGTCTCGGGCTGCGGCGGCGGGGGTGGCGAAGTCAGCCCGCAAACGACGGCTCCGCCGGCGACCGATCTGCCGCCCGAGGCAGACCAGCCATCAGAGCTCGATCCGCCGTTCTCGGCCCCGGATGCCATGCCGGCGTGCATCGAGACGGTCATCGGCTGCTTGGCGCCAGCGGCATACGAAGCGGAGCGTCAAACGATCGCGGAGGCGCATAGCGGCGAGGACGGGTTCAAGAATCAGTGGGGCTTGACGCTGATCCGGGCGGACCAGGCCTATGCGCAACTCGAGCTGAAGCATGGCGACGGCACGGAGCCCGGCAGCGGCCAGACTGTCGGTCTGATCGACACCGGCATCGATGATGGGCACCCGGTGTTCGCCGGCAAGACGATAAGCGAGCACTTCTTCGGTGCAGCGCGGGACGAGACTGGCAAGGAGTTTTCTCACGGGACGGCGGTCGCGAGCATCATCGCGGCCCGGCAGGACCCGATGTTCGACTACCCCGGCGCGAGGCCTGCGCAGGGTGTCGCCTGGGGCGCCGATATTGCGATGTTCGCCGTCCCAACCGGCGACGATGACGACACTTACGAACCGATCCCGTTGACCGTCCAAACCGGCGCCGGCGATCAATGGGCGGCCAGGCTCAATCACATAATCGACTGGTCGAGCGGTGGGCGGACACTCGATTTCGTCAACGCGAGCGTGGGATACCAAGGGATCATCGACCAGTACAGCGAAGAGGATCTGCGCGCCAGCTTCGGCAACTATATCGAGGCGCTCGCACAAGCAGACGCGACCGACAAGACGGTCTTCATCTGGGCGGCAGGCAACGCTCACGGTGACGACTGCGATGCGGTGGACTTCGAGAACAATCCGGACCTTTGCGTCGACGGCAAGATCAACGCCAAGTCGGTCGAGATGCAGGCTGGCCTCCCCGCCCGGATCGCCGAGTTGCGCGGGCACCTGATCGCCGTGGTGGCGATCGCCCCTGACAGCGATGGCGACGGGGTCTACGAGATCGCCGACTTCTCCAATCGCTGCGGCATCGCCAAGGACTGGTGCATCGCCGCACCGGGCGACGACGTCCGGGTGGCCTACTTCGGACCCTATGAGGGGACGACGGGAGCGCGGCGTAACGGCAGCGGCCCAGGAACCTCGTTTGCCGCGCCCATGGTCACGGGCGCGCTCGTTGTGATGAAGGACTATTTCCGCGACGAGCTGTACAACACCGATCTGGTCTCGCGGCTCCTGGCTACCGCAGACAAGAGCGGCATCTTTGCGGATGCGAATGTCTATGGCCAGGGCCTGCTCGACCTTGCCGCCGCCACCTCGCCCGTTGGCGCAACCAAAATCGTGCTCGACGAACGGGTAGGGGGTGCAGCAGTCGGTCTCGCGGAGACCGGCCTCGGGCTCGGCCATGCTATGGGCGACGGGCCGACGCAGGCCCTCGCCGGGCAGGAGGTTGCGGCCTTTGACGATCTGGGCGCGCCGTTCTGGTATTCGCTAGCCTCTCTGACCGGCGCAGCCGCAGGACACTCGTCGGGGGCGCGGCTGCGGGGCTTCATGATGCAACCGCGAAAGGCGAATGGGTCCAGCCCCTGGCACCCCGTCCTGGATTTACTCGAAAGAGTCGATGGGGCCGGTGGCACGGCCCCGCTGCGGCTGGGCCTCCTCGATACGTCAACGCCGGGAGCCAGCGGGGGGCATCTCTCTCTCGCCGACCGGGCGCTGACCCTGGGCACTGCGGGTCAGGAAGGCGTTGCTGTCGCTGCCTTCTCCACCGAAGGCCTGGACGGGATGGCGCCGGCATCGGGGGCCACGCTCGCCTGGCATCCGAGGGGCTCGCCGCTCGGCCTGCGCGGCGGCTGGGTAGGCGAGCGCGAGGCCGTTCTCGGCACACGTTCACGCGGCGCCTTCGGGCGCATGGCAGCCGCCTCGACCTTCGCCGGAATCGAGGCGAGCGAGCAGGTCGGTGCGTGGCATCTCGGCGCCATGGCCGAGATCGGCGCGGTCGGCGCAGCGATGGAGGGCGGGCTGATCGCGCAGGTCTCGCCACTCACAACGAGCGCCTTCGCCCTCCACGCCGCGCGATCCCTTGCCGACGCGGGCACGCTCACGCTCACGCTCGCGCAGCCCCTCCGCGTCGAGGCGGGCCGCGCCCGCCTCTCGGTGCCGGTCGGCCGCACGAAAGACGGCCTCGTGCGCCGCCAACCGGTGGTGGCCGACCTCGTGCCGACCGGGCGCGAGATCGAAATCGCGGCCCAGTGGCGGCAGCCGCTCGCGACGGGCGGCGAGCTGCGGCTCGGCGCGGCCTGGACCCGCCAACCGGGGCACAGCGCCGCGGCGGCTCCCGATCTGACCTTCCTCGCAGGGCTCGTTTTTTGTCCGCCCGGCGAGCGGCGTGAGATGATCTTCGGGCT
>JAPPNV010000258.1 GCA_028818565.1 Rhodospirillales bacterium
GCCTGGGCCAGGAACATGGTGCCGAACTTGCCGGCCCCGATCAGTCCGACGCGCACTGGCTTGCCCGCCCGCGCGCGTTCCTCGAGCATCCGATGTAGGTTCATGGGGCGCTATTATAACAGGCCCCCGCGAAGTCGAACGGCCCCGCCCGCTTCACTATCAGCGCCCTGCTCCGACACCCCAATTCCGGCTCCATTGAGAGAGGACTCGTTGCACCAGAAAACCGCTCCGGTCAGAGACCGAGCTCGCTGTGGGAGCCCAGACGCACGAGGTCGAGATGGTCGGTATCCGGCTTGCGATAGATCAAGACCAGATCGGGCCGAACGTGGCAGTCGCGATGGTCCTTCCACGGCCCGGTCAACGCGTGATCGTGATGACGTTGCGGCAGAGGCCGATCAGCCGCAAGATCGGCTACGACGTTCTTGACCTCCAGGTCGAGGGTGTTGGCGAAGCGGCCTTTCTTCTCCCGTCTGTAGTCTCGTTTGAACGCGGCGGTCCGTCTAATCGTCCGCATTCAGATCGGCCATCAGATCAGCCACGCCGCCGACGGCGATCAAGTCGCCACGCCGGGCAGCTTTCATGGCCTCGATCGTCTCGTCATTGGGCACCAGGGGCTCAAAGGGCAGTCGCTTCTCGGCGGCGATCCGCACCATCATCAAGCGAAAGGCATCGGATACCGTAAGGCCGATCGCGGCCAGCACGGCAGCGGCCTCGTCCTTGGTCTTTTCGTCTATACGGGCGCGGACGACGGTGTTCATGATCCGATCCTCGAGTACGTGCTGATGGGCCACAATGTAGCTCAACAGCACGTACTCGTCCACGCTGACGCCGGTTCACGGACGCGTTCCGGCTCCATCCGGACTACACGGCAAAGAGGTTGCCCGGTGCCGGCAACGATTTCGTATCATGACCGTCGCACCCCGGACGCGGCACTCAACGAAGGAGGCATTCATGGCGGACAAGCCGGTCGATACGGTTGCTCAGCGCGAGATGTGGGACGAATGGTGGTACGACCAGTTCGAGATCCCGAACGACATCCCCGACAGCTTCCGCCGCTTCGAGATCGAGATCGACGGCGAGGTCTGCGTCGGCGCGCTGCTCGAGACCGCCGCGCCCAAGACCTGCGATGCCTTCTGGGACCTGATGCCCATCGACGCCTACATCATCCATTGCGCCTTCTTCGGCCACGCGGCGTTCTATCTGGACCGCGTCGACATGGTGCCGGCGCTCGGCTACGAGCTGGAGAACCGGCAGACCCGGATGGCCCCCGGCGACTTCATCTGGGACCCCTGGCTCAAGGAGGTCACCTTCGCCTACGGCCGCCACGCCGGGATGCGCTTCCCCACCACGCTCTGGTACGGCGACACGCCGCACCCCAACCAGGGCTGCATCTTCGCGCGGATCGTGGAGAACCTCGACGGCTTCGCGCGGCTCTGCAAGAGCCTCCGCTACGAGGGCACCAAGCGGATGGTGACCCGCCAGAGGGTTTGAGCCGGGCTCGCCGCCTCTCGTGTGGTGAGCGCGTCCGTCAGTCTTTGACGGACGCGCGACAGGCCGCGACTGCGGCCCGCCGCTCCTGCGGCGCCCTCGCGGAGGCACCGGCCGCAGGCCGGCTGCCGTGAGCGATAAAGTGTGAGAGCGTTTCCGTGTGAAACGGAATCGCTCTACGCTCCCGGCCCCTTACGCAGGGCGCGCTGGCGCCGCGACTGGATCAAGCCGATGGCGGTCAGCGAGATGAGGATGATGAAGAAGGAGATCGCCGTCGTCACGGTGCCGAGAGCATAGAGCGCCGGCGAGGTGATGTTGGTTGTCATGCTCCAGATTTCCAGCGGCAGCGTGTTGCGGGCGCCGACGGTAAACGTGCTGCGCGGGAACTCGTCGTAGGAGAGCGTAAAGCCGAAGAGCGCTACCGCGATGATGCCCGGCAGCAGGATCGGGATCATCACGTAGCGCAGGGACTGCAGGTTGCTCGCGCCAAGGTCGCGCGCCGCCTCCTCCACGCGCGGATCGAAGCGGCTCAACACGGCGAACATGATCAGCAGCCCGAAGGGCAACGTCCAGGTGAGGTGCGCGCCGAGCGCAGACGAGTACCAATGCGCGTTCCAGCCCATTAGCTGGAGCAGCAGCGTGATGCCGACACCGAGCACGAGGCCCGGCACCACGAGGCTCCCGATCGCCGTGTAGAAGATTACCGAGTTGCCGAAGAACCGGCTGCGGAACGCGAGCCCTGCCGCCACCGAGAAGAGCACGGTGATACCCAGGATGATGAGCGAGAGCGGTAGCGAGCGCGCGAACGCGCCGCCCACGTCGCCGGTCCGCGCCTGGCCGAACAGGGCCTCGAACCAGTGCAGCGAGA
>JAPPNV010000201.1 GCA_028818565.1 Rhodospirillales bacterium
TGGATATTTCGGACGAACTGGAACGCCGATTTCGGAGGAAGTGGAACACGGATTTCGGAGGAAGTGGAACCTCGATTCCGGGAAGTGGAACACGGATTCCGGAAGTGGAACATTGATTCCGGAGGAAGTGGAACCTCGGTTCCTGGGGTCGTGAACGCTCGTCGGTAGCCTGACCGCGGCATGCTTCGCCCTTTCGACAGGAGGGGCGAGACGATGCCGGCTCGGAGGCTGCAGATGAGGAAGATTCGCGAGGTTCTACGGCTCAAGCACGAGCGTGGGCTGTCCCACCAGGCGGTGGCCGGGGCGTGCGGCGTCGGCGTGGGGACGGTCAATCGGTATTTGCAGCGGGCGGCGCAATGCGGGCTCGTCTGGCCGTTGCCGGCTGAGTTGGACGACGCAGCGCTCGATGCTCGTCTGTTTCGCCGCCCCGCGCCGGTGCAGGACCGGGCGCGGCCCGACTGCGCGTACATCCACCGCGAGCGCAAGCGCGATGGCGTCACGCTGCAACTGCTCTGGGAGGAGTACCTCCAGGTCCATTCCAACGGCTACCGCTACACGCAGTTCTGCGAGATCTACCACCAGTGGGTACGGCGACTGCGGCCGTCGATGCGGCAGGTGCACCGGGCCGGCGAGAAGACGTTCATCGACTTCTCGGGCAAGCGGCCGAGCCTGGTCGACCGGCGCACGGGCGAGTTGCGACCCGTCGAGCTGTTCGTCGCCGTGCTCGGCGCCAGCAGCTTCACCTACGCCGAGGCGACCGCGACCCAGCAGTTGCCGGACTGGGTCAACGCGCACATCCGCATGGTGGAGTACTTCGGCGGCGCGACCACGCTGTGGATTCCCGACCAGTTGAAGAGCGCCATCACCCGTCCCTGCCGCTACGAAGCCGGCGTCAACCGCAGCTACGAGGACTTGGCCGCGCACTACGGCGCCGTCGTCCTCCCGGCACGGCCGAGGAAGCCGCGGGACAAGGCTGCCGTAGAAAACACCGTACTGATCGCGCAACGGTGGATACTGGCCCGGCTCCGGAACCGGACCTTCTTCGAGCTCGGCCCGTTGAATCAGGCGATCCGCGTCCTGCTCGACGAGCTCAACGACCGGCCGATGCAGAAGCTGGGCATCAGCCGCCGCGCGCAGTACGAGCAGCTCGACCGTCCGGCGCTACGACCCCTGCCGGCCACCCGCTACGTCCTGGCGCAGTGGAAGCTGTGCCGCGTCAACATCGACTACCACGTCGAGGTCGAGCGCCACTTCTACAGCGTCCCGTACCAACTGGTCCGCGAGCAGGTCGAGGTCCGCTACACCACGAACACGGTCGAGGTCTTCCATCGCGACAAGCGCATCGCGTCGCACCGCCGGCGCTACGACCGTCAGCCGTCGACCGTGGCCGAGCACATGCCCAGCGCCCACCGCGCGCATGCCGAGTGGACACCGTCGCGGCTGATCCGCTGGGCCAACACGGTCGGGCCGGAGACCGGAAAGCTCGTCAGCCGGATCCTGGAGAGCCGGCCGCACCCCGAGCAGGGATATCGCGCCTGCCTGGGGATCATCGAGCAGGGGCGGCGCTACGGCAACATCCGGCTCGAGGCGGCCTGCGCCCGCGCGCTCTCGCTCGGCTCCTGCCGCTACCACACCGTCAAGAACATCCTCACCGCCGGCCAGGACCGTCTGCCCATCGAGCCGCCGGCCGAGACGAACCCGACACCGGCGCACGACAACATCCGCGGCGCCGACTATTACGCCGCGGCCACGACCACAAAGGAGGACCGATGCTGATCGAACAGACCCTCGACAAGCTCAACGCCATGAAGCTGGGCGCGATGGCCGACGCCATCCAGAAACAGCTCGAGACCGACGAGGCCGCCGCCCTCAGCTTCGAGGAACGGCTCGGCCTGCTGGTCGACACCGAGTGGACGGCCCGCGAGCAGCGCAAGCTTCAGCGGCGCCTGCACACCGCCAAGCTGCGCTATCCGGCGTCGCTCGAAGCGGTCGACTTCACCCATCCCCGGCGACTCAACCGCCAACAGGTCCTGACGCTGGGGTCTTGCACCTGGGTCGCCGAGCGCCACAACTTGATCCTGGTCGGCCCCACCGGGATCGGAAAGAGCTTTCTCTGCTGCGCTTTCGTCGAGCGGGCGTGTCGCCGCGGCTTCACCGCGCGCTACGTCCGCATGCCGCGCCTGCTGCACGAGCTGGCCGTCGGTCGCGGCGACGGCTCCTACGCGCGGCTGCTTGCCCGGCTGGCGAAGCTCGACTTGCTCGCCATCGACGATTGGATGCTCGCGCCGCTGCGCGACACCGAGCGGCGCGACCTGACCGAGGTGATCGAGGACCGCGCCGAACGCGCCTCGA
>JAPPNV010000218.1 GCA_028818565.1 Rhodospirillales bacterium
AGCTTGTGCATGCCGCCGACGAACAGGCGCCACGTGATCAGGCCGGCAACCAGCGCAAAGACGATGTTGTGGAGCGTGCCCAGCGCCGTCTTGTGGCGCGCAGGCAATCCGCCGGTGAAGAACTCCACGACGATATTGCCGCTCCTGGCGTGGCAGTACGGGAAGAAGGCGAACACCGCGATGCCGCAGGCGAGCTCGGTGAGCTCGTAATCGCCGGGGATCGGGGCGTTGAAGAGATAGCGCCCGAGGACGCTGATCACGGTCATCAACACGACCCCGATCAGCAGCATGCCTCCTGCGATCGCGACTATTCGCGCCAGTCGCTCCAGGCGGGTTCCGATGATGTGGCCTGCGGAATATGGGGCCGGGCCGCGCGCCGTATCGCCCGCCTCCTGGTCTTCTCCCGGCTTACCGCTGGAGCTCATCGCCGTACTTGGCGACGAGGCGCCTTGCGTCGGCGAGCATGGCCTCCCCGTCATGTCCCGTGGCGTTGACCTTCTCGACCCAGCCGTCGATCACCGGCTGCGTGGCCGTCCGCCACCGCTCGCGCTCCGCTTCGGTGAGCGGAAATATCGAATGGCCCTGCTCCAGCGCGATCGTGCGGCCCGGCTCCTCGTCGTCCTGCCACAACCGACCGAGGCGCTTGGCCAGCGTTATTCCCGTCGTCTCGTCGATGATCGCCCGGATGTCCTCCGGCAGTCCGTCGTAGCGCGCCTTGTTCATGGTCATCAGGAAGAGGACGCAGGAGAGGGAAACCTCGGTGTGGTACTGCGTCACCTCGTGCAGGCGGAAGGGCCGCATGATGGTCCACGGGATCCAGGCGCCTTCCACCACGCCCCGCGAGAGCGCCTCGTAGACCTTCGGGACGGGCATGCCGATGGGCACGGCGCCGAGCGCCTCCAGCATCGCCGCGCTGGCCCGCGACGGGGCACGAATCTTCAGCCCTTCGAGGTCTTCGAGGGTGCGGACCTCCCGATCGGCGGTGTGGATGTGGCCGGGCGCGGCAGCATGGAACACAAGCGGCTGGGTATCCTTGTACTCGTCCCGCAGCCACGTCCGGTAGAAGTCGTTCAAGGCCTGGCTGGTCGCCTCCGCGTCCGCGCAGACGAAGGGCAGCTCGAACGCCTCGGTCAGCGGGAATCGCCCTGCCGAGTAGCCGGGCAGGGTCCAGACGATGTCGACCACGCCGTCGCGTGCCTGCCCGTAGAGGTCCGACGGCTTGCCGCCGAGCTGCATTGCCGGGAACACCTGCACGTCAACCCGGCCCTCGGTTCTCTCCTCGATCTCCTCGGCCCACGGCTGCAAGAACAGCCGCACCGCGATCGACTTGGGTGAGTTGAAGGTGTGCAGGCGGAGCGTGATTGGCTCCGCGCCCGCGCCGTTCGAGAGCGCACAGAACAGTGCCGCAGCGAGGCAAGGAAGCAGCGCATAGACGATGGCTCGGCGAATCACGCCCATTGGTTGCCTCCCTTGAGTGCCATGATCGAAACCGAAAACGCTCGAACGACCCGGCCCTGAGGCGGGTGAACGTCATCCGGGTGCCATGGAGCACCGGCCGGCTCCTGTCGCGTGGTCCAGATTGAATGTTAGTTGAGCGGTGTCAGCGAGGCCATGTCTGAAGTGATCCGGCAGTAGGCTCTTTGGGGTCGGCGAGGGGGGCCGCAATACGTCCTTCGCAAAGGCCGCCCGCATTCCGGCACTGGGCGTAGTCCGATCGTTTCGCGAAAGTTCGACACGGCGGCGACCGATAACTTTGACGGGCGGCTCGCGCCGAAGAACTACCCGCTCACCAGTGCCGCAAAGCACAGCGACGTCGATTCCTCAGGTCCGGCTCGCCGACATCCTCGCCCACATCGCCGAGATGCTGCAGACCCGTCTGCCCGGAACCTGACCTTCAACGGATGCTCACCAAAAAGTCGCTGCTCGTCCTATAGTGCAGGGTTTCTAACGTATTGTTCGAAAATGGGTGGGGCTATAGGGCTGACACACGGAGCCTCGATAAGTCGAGTAGGCCGGTGATGGAACTCTTCATTGCTCAGTGCGGCGCAGGCACTCCGTCTACGTCGGCTTACGGGTAAGAGGTTCAAGAGTTGCCCCGGCTCGAATCACGCGTCTCCGAGGTTGCCGCTTCGTCCACTATTGGATCCGGAGCTACGCCGGGAACGACGATGGCAGCATGCTCGAGGAGCTGGTCGACCCGTTTCTGGCGCCCTGCAGCGATCATGTCGAGGGCGATGGCCTGCGCGGCGAAAATCGAGGCGCGCGCGACTTGTATCTGGTAAGCGGCTAAAGCACGACGTTTCGCCCGCGCCTTGATTTCGTCCGCCCTCG
>JAPPNV010000010.1 GCA_028818565.1 Rhodospirillales bacterium
CGGACTGGGTGCTGATCGATGCCGGCGACATCATCGTGCATGTCTTCCGGCCCGAAATCCGCGCCCTCTACAACCTCGAGAAGATGTGGTCCGTCGAGGCCATCGGCGCGGCCGATGAGCCGGCGCGCGCCGGCGAAGACTAGCGGCGCGGCCTTGCCCGTCGCCTAGCAGGGCGAAAGGATTTCCCGCAGCCGATGCGCCTTGTGGTGGCGGCGGTGGGGCGCGGCCGGGGCGACCCCGCACAGCAGCTCTTCGAGGACTACCGCAAGCGCCTGCCGTGGCCGCTTGAGTTGCGCGAGGTCCGGGCCGGCGGCGGTGGCGAGACGGGGCGCGCGCGCGAAGCGGCGGCGCTGCTGAAGGGGCTGCCGGCCGACGCCTATGTCGTCGCTCTCGACGGTGCCGGAAAGGCGCTCACCAGCGAAAAATTCGCGGCGAAGCTGGCGTCCGTCCGCGACGACGGCAGGGCCGTGATCGCGTTCCTGATCGGCGGGGCGGACGGGCACGGCGCACCCGTTCTCACCCGCGCCGACCTGGTTCTCTCGCTTGGGCCGATGACCTGGCCGCACCTGCTCGTGCGCGCGATGCTGGCGGAGCAGTTATGGCGGGCGGCGAGCATCCTCTCCGGCCACCCCTACCACCGCGGTTGAACCGCGGCAGGTCAGCCTACCGCGTCGGGACCGGCGTGCCTGTGGAGTAGTCGTAGAAGCCCTTGCCGGTCTTGCGGCCGAGCCAGCCGGCCTCGACGTACTTGGCGAGCAGCGGGCAAGGCCGGTACTTGCTGTCCGCCAGACCCTCGTAGAGCACCTGCATGATCGAGTGGCAGGTGTCGAGACCAATGAAATCGGCAAGCTCCAGCGGCCCCATGCGGTGATGGGCGCCGAGCTTCATCGCCGTGTCGATGGCCTTCACGTTGCCGACGCCTTCATAGAGCGCGTAGATCGCCTCGTTGACCATCGGCATCAGGATGCGGTTCACGATGAAGGCCGGGAAGTCCTCGGCCATAGCCGGGATCTTGCCCATGCGCTCGGTCACCGTGCGCGCGGTCTCGTAGGTCTCCTCCTCGGTCGCGATGCCGCGCACGAGCTCGACCAGTTCCATCATCGGCACCGGGTTCATGAAGTGCATGCCCATGAACTTGCCGGGCCGGTCGGTGCTCGCCGCGAGGCGGGTGACGGGCAGCGACGAGCTGTTGGTGCAGATGATGGTGTGCTCCGGCAGCGCGCCACGCAGCGCGGCGAAGACCTCCTTCTTGACCGCCTCGTCCTCGACGACCGCCTCGATAATCATGTCGACGCCCTTGAGGGCATCGAGGCCGACCGCCGTCGTAATCCGCTCCAGTGCCGCCGCCGGCTGCTCGTCGGTGATCAGGCCTTTTCGCGCCTGGCGGCCGAGGTTGGTGCGGATCGTGTCCAGCGCCGTATCGAGCTCGGGCTGCCCGAGATCGGTCAGCGTCACATCGAAGCCCGCAAGCGCAGCAACATGGGCAATGCCGCTGCCCATGCGACCCGCTCCGACGATTCCGATCGATTGCACCATGGCTGCAGGTCAGGCCTTGGAGATGCCCTGGCGGTCGAGCTCTTCGGCGAGTTCCGGCAGAACCTTGAACAGATCGGCCACGAGACCGAAGTCGGCGATCTGGAAGATCGGCGCCTCCTCGTCCTTGTTGATGGCGCAGATCACCCGACTGTCCTTCATCCCTGCGAGATGCTGAATTGCGCCGGAGATGCCGATCGCAATGTAGAGATCGGGCGCCACCACCTTGCCGGTCTGGCCCACCTGGAAGTCGTTGGGCACGTAGCCGGCGTCCACTGCGGCTCGCGAGGCGCCCACAGCGGCGCCCAGCCGGTCCGCCACCGCCTCGATCAGCGGGAAATTCTCGCCGCTCTGCATGCCGCGCCCGCCCGAGATCACGATTCCGGCGCTGGTGAGCTCTGGCCGGTCGGACTTGCTCAGCTCGTGGCGGACGAAGCGGACCAGCCCCTGGTCGCCGGCGCCGGAGACCGCCTCGATCGCGGCACTTCCGCCTTCGGCCGGAGCGGCGTCAAACGCCGTGGTGCGTACCGTCACCACCTTCGTGGCATCGCCGCTCTCCACCGTGGCAAGCGCGTTGCCCGCATAGGTCGGGCGCACGAAGACGCTGTCCGAGACGATTTCGATAATGTCGGAGACCTGGGCCACGTCGAGCAGGGCCGCGACCCTCGGTATGACGTTCTTGCCGAAAGTCGTGGCCGACGCGATCAGATGGCTGTAGCCCTCGGCAAGCCCGACCAGCAGCGGCGCCAGGTTCTCGGCGATGCCGTGCTCGTAGGCCGGATCGTCCGCATGCAG
>JAPPNV010000413.1 GCA_028818565.1 Rhodospirillales bacterium
CGCGCGGCCTGGGCGATGAGCATCGCCCATCTCGGCGTCGCGGTACTGGTGGTGGGCACGGTCGGCGCCAGCAATTGGCAGACCGAGCGGGAGCAGGCGATGCAGCCGGGTGATTCGGTCGCTCTAGCCGGCTACGATTTCGAGCTGCAGAGCATCGGTGACGTGCCCGGCCCCAACTACATCGCGCGGCGCGGCGAGGTCCGGATCCTTCGGGACGGCGAGCCGGTTGCGCTCCTGCTACCCGAGCGCCGCCACTATCCGGTGCAGGACACCTGGACCACCGAGGCCGCGATCCACACCACCTGGCTCTCCGATCTCTACGTCGTGGTCGGCGAGGATGCGCCCGGTGGCACGGCGATCCGCATCCATCACAACCCGCTCGTGCCCTGGATCTGGATCGGCGCACTCCTCATGGTGGCCGGCGGTGTCGTCTCGTTGACCGACCGCCGCCACCGCGTGGGCGCGCCCACCCGCCGCCGGCGGCCGGCGGAGGCCGTCGCCGCCGCCTCGAGCGGCGCGGGCGACTGAGGGCGAGCGCGTATCGTGGCGGACGAGGGCGCTCAGGCGCCGCGGGAGGAGCGGGAGGCCCGCCCGCCGGTCTCCGCCGCCCGCAGGCTGCGCTATCTCGTGCCGATGTTCCTGTTCGTGGCGCTCGCCGCCGCGCTCGGCGTCCAGTTGCTCACCGGCGATCCCGGCAAGGTTCCGTCGGCGCTGATCGACAAGCCGGTGCCGGAATTCTCGCTCCCGCCGGTCCAGGGGTTCGAGGACGCAGGCGGCTTCGCGACCGCCGATCTCCAGAAGGGCGAGATTGCGCTCGTCAACATCTTCGCCTCCTGGTGCGGCCCCTGCCGGGTCGAGCACCCGCTGCTCATGGCGCTCGCCGAGGCCGGCACCGTGCCGCTCTACGGCATTAACTATAAGGATACGCCGGACGACGCCGAGCGCTGGCTGGGTCGCCTCGGCAATCCCTACACGCTGATGGGAGCCGATCTTGATGGCCGCACCGGGATCGACTGGGGGGTCTACGGCGTGCCCGAGACCTTCGTGGTGGACGGCGCAGGCCGCATCCGCCACCGCCATGTGGGCGTGCTCTCGCAGTACGACCTGGACGAGACCATCCTGCCGCTGATCGAGGACCTGCGGGGATGAGCGGTGCGCAAAGCAACATTCGCCGGGAAACCGCGACCGAACGTCAGGCTGAACGTCAGGCCACAAAACAGGAAAATGTTTCCGACTTCGCGGTTCGCGACCGATGGAGGTTTTGTGCCATTCAACCGCGCAAGAGAGTTTTCCGGCCTTTCGCGGTCAATCGTCGAAGTCTACGGCTCGGAACCAATGCCCGTTCGTTGACGCGGCCGCGGCCAGCACCGCGCTGCATTTCAGCACTCTGCATCACACCAGATCTGGCAGCCGCCGCCTCGGGAATACCGTTCTCGCCACACACCTCAAGTAATCGCAGGCGCCGTGCAGCGCCATCGGCGCGACGATTCAAGCCAAGAGATCCCCATCGATGACATTGGCCCTCGCCTTCCCTGCCATCGACCCGGTCGCCTTCGAGATCGGCCCCGTTGCCATCCGCTGGTATGCGCTGGCATACATGATGGGCCTCGTGATCGGCTGGCAATACGTCCGTTATCTCGCCGGAAAGCGCATCGACGGGCTCTCCCGGCGCCACGCGGACAACCTCGTGGTGTGGTGCACCCTCGGCGTGGTTGTGGGCGGAAGGCTCGGCTACGTGCTGTTCTATCAGCCGAGCTACTACCTCGCCAATCCGGGGGAAATCCCGGTGGTCTGGCACGGCGGGATGTCCTTTCACGGCGGGCTTCTGGGGGTGCTGGTCGTCGCGGTGCTCTACGCCCGCGTGATGAAGATCAACCTGCTCTCCATCGGCGATGCAATCTGCATGGCAGCGCCGGTCGGCCTATTCTTCGGCCGCATGGCGAACTTCATAAACGGCGAGTTGTATGGCCGGGCCAGCGATGTCTCCTGGGCAATGGTGTTCCCGCACGGTGGGCCTCAGCCGCGCCACCCGAGCCAGCTCTACGAAGCGATTCTGGAAGGTATCGTTCTGTTTGCGATCCTAACCGTCGCGGCGCACGTGGGTAGGCTCGCGCAGCGCCCCGGTACGCTCGCCGGCATCTTCTTCGCCGGCTACGGCGTCGCCCGCATCATTAGCGAATTCTTCCGCGAGCCCGATGCGTTCCTCGGCTTCATCCTGCCCGGCCTCACCATGGGGCAAGCGCTGTCGCTCCCCATGCTGTTGCTCGGCTTTTTCGTAACTGCCCAGGTCGTCTGATTTGTCATTTTGGGCCAGTGGGTTGAGGCG
>JAPPNV010000372.1 GCA_028818565.1 Rhodospirillales bacterium
CCAGCGCCGGGCTGATGATCGGCAGCGTGACCGCGAAGAAGGTCTTGACCGGCGGTGCGCCCAAGTCCATCGCCGCTTCCTCCAGCGAGCGATCCATGGTGAGCAGGCGCGACTGCACCACCACCGCCACGTAGGCCATCGAGAACGTGATGTGCGCCACCGTCACGGTCCAGTAGCCCCGCGCCCAGGAGAGCGCGACGAAGAGCAGCAGCATCGAGAGGCCGGTGATGACTTCAGGCATGACCAGCGGCGCGTAGACCATGCCTGAGAAGAGCGTGCGGCCGGGGAAGCGCCCGAGCCGGGCCAGCGCAAGCCCTGCAAGCGTGCCGAGCACCAGCGCCACGCTGGACGAGACGAAGGCGACCTTCAGCGTCATCCAGGCGGCGTCGAGCAGCAGCTCGTTCTGCACCATTGCGGCATACCACTTGGTGGAGAACCCGGCCCAGACGGTCACGAGCTTGGATTCGTTGAAGGAATAGATGATGAGCAGAAGGATCGGGATGTAGAGGAAGGCGAAGCCCAGAGTGAGTGCTGCCAGGTTGACGCCGCTTAGTCCCCGCCGCATTACGCCCCGGCCTCTCGCTCGCGCTGGGCCTGCTGGTGGCGCTGAAACAGCACGATGGGCACGATCAGCACCAGCAGCAGGATTACGGCGACCGCTGAGGCCACCGGCCAGTCGCGGTTGCTGAAGAACTCGGTCCAGAGAATGCGTCCGATCATCAGGGTGCCGGAGCCACCGAGCAGGTCGGGGATCACGAACTCGCCCACCGCCGGAATAAACACCAGGAAGCAGCCCGCGACGATGCCGGGCCGCGCCAGCGGCACGGTGATCTTCCAAAACGCGCCGGCCGGGCGGCAGCCGAGATCGGCCGCGGCCTCCAGCAAGGAGCGGTCCATCCGCACCAGGTTGGCGTAGAGCGGCAAGACCATGAACGGCAGGTACGAGTAAACGATGCCGATGTAGACCGCGATGTCGGTGTTGAGGATGATCAGCGGCTCGTCGATCACCCCGATCCAGCGCAGCACCCCGTTGAGCATCCCCTGGTTCTTGAGAATGCCGATCCAGGCGTAGACCCGGATCAGGAACGAGGTCCAGAAGGGCAGGATCACCAGCATCACCAGGCTCGCCTGCCAGGCGCGGGGTGCGCGGGCCATGGCGTAGGCGATGGGGAAGCCCACCAGCAGCGCGATCGCGGTCGAGATTGCCGCGATCTTGAGGCTGTTGGCATAGGCGCGGATGTAGAGGCTGTCCTCGATCAGGAGCCGGTAATTGTCGCCGACGACGAAGAGCTCGAGGGAGCCGCCCTCGGGCCAGGCGAAGAGCGGCGTGTAGGGCGGGATCGCGAGCTGGACCTCGGCCACGCTGATCTTGAGCACGATGGCGAAGGGCACGAGGAAGAAGAAGATCAGCCAGAGATAGGGGCTCGCGATCACCGAGCCGCGCCCGAGCCACCCTCCGCCTGCGCGCGCCGGCTTGCGGCGCTCGCTCTTGCTGCTCATGAGCGGAGCAGGATGCTCGCCTCGACCGGCCAGGAGAGATGAACCCGCGCGCCCCGGTCGATGGCGGCACCGCCGTGGCGAAGGCGGTTGGTATGGGTGGAGACCACCGTCTTACCGCTGTCGAGGCGCACCCGGTATGTGGAGACGCTGCCCAGATAGGCGATCTCGGTCACCTCACCCGCCATGGCATTGGCGGTGCCGGGTGGCGGCGCCTGGGGTGCAATCTCGATCTTCTCGGGCCGCACCGCGAGCAGCACGGCATCGCCGGCGGCGGGGCCGTCGGCGCGTGCGGGTGCCGCCAGGCCATCCGGTGCGTCCGCGAGCTCCACCGCGAGATCGTTGCCGTTCACGGCGCGGGCGCGGCCTTCGAAAATGTTCACGTCGCCGATGAACTCGGCCACGTAGCGCGAGCGGGGCGCCTCGTAGATTGCCGATGGCGTGTCGACTTGAGCGATGCGGCCCTCCTCCATCACCGCGATGCGGTCGGCAACGGTCATCGCCTCGTCCTGATCGTGGGTCACGATCACGAAGGTGATGCCGACCCGCTGCTGGATCTCCATGAGCTCGAACTGGGTCTGCTCGCGGAGCTTCTTGTCGAGCGCGGCGAGTGGCTCGTCGAGCAGCAGCAGCTTGGGCCGCTTGACCAGGCTGCGGGCGAGCGCCACGCGCTGGCGCTGACCGCCCGAGAGCTGATGCGGCTTGCGCCGGGCGAGGGGCGAGAGTTCCACCAGCGCCAGCGCGTCGGCCACCCGCGCCGCGATCTCGGCTCTCGGCACCCGGTCCTGGCGCAGGCCGAAGGCGACGTTGCCGGCGACGCTCATGT
>JAPPNV010000147.1 GCA_028818565.1 Rhodospirillales bacterium
CCCCATGACCAACTCCAAATCCCCTTCGCCAAAACCTAAACCGGACAGCAGTGGGTCAAGCCCGGCCATGACGAAGAAAGGGTCTGGTCTCGTGCCCGGCGCCTGAGGGAAATGAAAGGATCACCCCCACCTCACCCCGGCCCTCTCCTCCCCGGCGGGGAGGAGAGGGGGAGCAGGTGGATGCACCACGTCTCCCCTTCCGCCCCTGAGCAGTGGAGGAGCCCTCCACCGTCCCAACCTACGTCCCCCCTTCGCCTTTGGGGGAGGGGGACAGGGGGAGGTGGACCGGGCCGCTAGGCCCGGAGCGAGCGACTGCGCGCCGCGCGTAAGCGCGTAGGCAAGCGAGCGGAGCGAGCGCCCGCCGTTGAGGGAAAACGTTAAACCAGCGCCCGGCGATTGAGGGAAATGAATAAGCCCGGAACGCGCGCCGGGGCCGAGTCAGCTCATGTAGCGGTCGAGCACGTGGCCGGGGGGCGGCACGTCGCGGTAGCCGTCCTCGTCGTACACGCGGGTGCCGTTGACCCAGACCCTGTGTACCCCGCTCGCGTCGCGAACCAGCCGGCTCTCGCCGCCCGGCAGATCGTCGACCCGCCTGATCGCGCCGCGCCCGACCGTCGCCGGGTCGAAGAGCATGAGGTCGGCGAACTTGCCGGGCGCGATCTCGCCGCGATCGGGGATGCCGTAGAGCTGCGCCGGCATGCTGGTGACCCGGCGGATGCCGTCCTCCAGATCGAACACGCCCTTGTCGCGCACCCAGTGTCCCAGCAGGTGCAGGCCGTAGCCGGCATCGCAGAGATAGCAGAGATGGGCGCCGGCATCGGAGAGGCTGATGAGGCCCGCGTCGTGGAGCAGCAACTCTTCCACCGCCGCTTCGTCGGCATTGAGCAGGGCGGCGTTGAAGGTCGTGCCCAGCTTCTCGTCCACAACGAGGTCGAACATGACGTCGACCGGATCGCGGCCCTCGCGCTCGGCGATGGCCTCGATGGTCTCGCCTTCCAGCGTCTGATGCGCCGGTGTCGCCGCCATCGCCACCTCGACGCGCTCCCAGTCGCCGTAGAAGATCTTGCCCTGCTTCGGCTTCTCCAGGTCCTCACGGAACCTGTTGCGGAAGTCCTCGCTTGCGACGACCGCCAGAAACTCCTCGTCCGATGCCGTGTGCAGCGGCTCCCAGGCGTCGAGGCTCTGCAGCGGGAAGGCGGTCCGCATCGAAAAATCCATGCGGAGCGGCTGGCACGAGACCTGGGCCCACACCTCGTTGCCGCGGCTCTGCGCGGCGCCTGCGCCGTCGAGCATGCCGATGGCGCGGTCGGGGAAGGTCTCGTTGTGGAGGGCGGCGGTCATGAAGATCGGCCGGCCGGTCTCGGCGGCCATGCTCTCCAGCCGCTCCACGGTCATGCTGGGGCCGACGGTGAGCTGGAAGGTGCCCCGGCCGAGCTCGCCGAGCACGCCGACCAGCGAGCGCAACTCGTCGTCCTCCGCCAACCGGGAGGGCATCGGCACCCCGCCGTCGCCGTTGTGGTTGATCGAGGTCGAGGTGGCGAAGCCGATGGCGCCGGCCTCCATCGCCTCGTGTACGATGCCGCGCATGGTGGCGATCTCGTCCTCGGTCGCCGCGCGTTCCGAGGCTTCGGCGCCCAGCACGGTGGTGCGCACCGCCGAATGGCCGACGAAGACGCCGGCGTTGGGGTAGCAGCCCTTGCGCCGCAGCTGCGCCAGATACTCCGGGAAGGTCTCGAAGCCCCAGTCGATACCGGCCTCCAGCGCGGCGATGGACATGCCCTCGACTTCGGCCAGGTTGCGCGCCATCTGCTCGCGCCGGTCCGGCGGGCAGGGCGCGATGCTGAAGCCGCAATTGCCCATGACCACAGTGGTGACGCCGAGCGAGGGCGAGGGCGTGACCTGGCTCTCCCAGGTGACCTGGGCGTCGTAGTGGGTGTGCACGTCGACGATGCCGGGCGCCAGCACGAGGCCGTCGGCGTCCACCGTCTCCCTGGCGCTCCCGGTCACGTCGCCCACTTCGGCGATGCGCTCGTCGCTGACGGCGACATCGGCCTGAATCAGCGGGTTGCCGACGCCGTCAGCGACCATGGCGCCGCGAATTACGAGATCATGCATGGTCTGAACCTATCCTCCCACTATGAGATCGCGGTCCCGTCCGTAGCGCTGCCGGGCTAGGGGGTCTTCGGAACCGTCACGCCGATCATGCAGTCGCGGGTGACGAGCGCGGCAAGGCGCTCGAGCTCCCAGCCCTCGGTGCCGGCGGGCCGCCGGGGCACGACAATGTAGCGCATGTCGGCGGTGGAATCGTGCACCCGCACGGT
>JAPPNV010000411.1 GCA_028818565.1 Rhodospirillales bacterium
TCCCTCTCCCACCATGCTCAGCTCTGGCCTCTCAAAAAAGAATCGCCCTGGGCAGCGGGAGCACCGCGAGCAGACCGGCAAGCGCCTCCCGCAGTTCGAGATCGCCGAATGGCTGCGGCCCGACATTGGGCTGGCCGGCGGCGTGCGCTGGCTGCGCCCGCGCCTGCAGGTCGTGCAGTTCTTCCTGCTGTGCGTGCGCAGCCTTTACCCGCAGCAGTGCCCGCCGCCTGAGGCCGGCGTCTGCGAGTTCCGCGTCTTCTTCGGGACCGAGAGAGTGCTGGCCGAGCTGCGCCGGCTGGCCGAGAGCGAACTGCACAGGCTGCCGCGCCCGCTGGGCCTGGGGCCGTCCAGGCAATGCGCAGCGGCGCTCCGAGAGCCTTTGCAACACAGCTCGGGGCTAGATCCGCCGACCCGGGGCCCGTAGGGTAGCCAGTGGATCGCGAAACGCGGTCGCGGCGGACCCGAGGATGCAGAAAACACCCGAAAAGGACCTGGCCCAGGAAGTGGCGCTGTTCCGCTACGGCCTGATTGCGGACCTGCTGCGCACCCCTGCGCGCAGCGCCGCCATGGGGGCCCTGGTGCGCGAGAAGGCCTCGCGCCGCTACCGCATCCCCGGCAGCCGCCGCGAGAGGGTCTCGGAGGGGACGCTGCGCCGCTGGATGCGCCGCTACCGCGAGGGCGGCCTGGAGGCGCTCAAGCCGCGCCGCCGCCGGGACCGCGGCCAGTCGCGGGCCATCTCCCCGCAGCTGTCCGAGCGGCTGGTGCGGCTCAAGGAGAGCCATCCGCGCCTGGGCACCGAGCGCCTGATCCGCGAGGCCTGCCGCGTCGGCCTGCTGCCACCCGGGGAGAAGCCGCCCGCCGAGTCCACCGTGCACCGCCTGCTGGCCGCGGCCGGGCTGACCAAGCCGCAGGAGGCCCCCTTCGAAGCCGGACGCCGCTTCGAGTATCGGTTCGCCGGTCAGATGTGGAGTGCCGACTCCATGCACGGGCCCAAGATCCACTGCAGCGAGTCCGACCGGCGGCGGCTCTGCAAGGTATACCTGCTGGCGATCATCGACGACGCCACGCGCGTCGTGCCCCACGCCCGCTTCGCCTTCTCGGAGGCCAGCGCCGCGTTCCTGCCCGTGCTGCGCCGCGGCCTGGAGCGGCGCGGGCTGCCCCAGCGCTTCTACTGCGACAACGGCAGCACGTTCCGCTCCCGCCAGCTGCAGGTGATCTGCGCCACCCTCGACATCCACCTCATTCACTCGACCCCCTATCGGCCCCAAGGGCGCGGAAAGATCGAAAGATTCTTCCGCACGGTGCGCGGCCAGCTGCTGCCGCTGCTGCAGGACGCCGACCTCGAGAGCCTGCAGGCCCTCAACCGCCGCCTGGCGCGCTGGATCGAGGACGAGTACCACCACGAGCCGCACAGCTCGCTCGGCGAGACCCCGCTGCAGCGCTGGGCCGCCCGCTGCGGACAGCTGCGCTTCCCCGAGCCCGGCCTGGACCTCGGGCGCATCTTCCTGCAGCGCTTCCGGCGCCGCGTCAGCAAGGACTGCGTGGTCAGCCTGCACGGGCGCCACTACGAGGTCGAGCTGGCGCTGGCCGGCAAGACGGTTACGCTGCTGCGGGACCCCGAGGCGCCTGCCGAGCGCCCCCTCGAGGTCGAGAGCGACGGCGAGCCCGCCGGCCGGGCCGTGCTGCTCGACGCCTACGCCAACGCCCGCTCCGGGCGCCGCCGCAAGCCCGCCGCCGCCGGCCGGGAGCGCGGCGCCACGCCCGCTTCCGCGGCCCCCGCCGCACCCGCTCCCCCCGCCGCCCCGCGGCTGGAGATGAGCGCCCTGCAGCGCCCCGCCGCCGCGCCCGACGACCGCGACAACCGCGACAAGGAGGACTGATGTACCGCCAGCACTTCGGCCTGACCCGCTTCCCCTTCGAGGAGCCCGAGCATCCCGACCAGCTGTTCGCCTCGCGCGCCATCGAGGAGACCGACACCCGCCTGCGGCACCTGCTCGAGCTGCGCGGCATCGGCCTGCTGACCGGCGAGGCCGGCTCCGGCAAGACCAGCGCCTGCCGCCGCTTCACCGACAGCCTCAACCCCGGCCACCACCGCGTGTTCTACTTCTCGCTGACCACCGGCTCCGTGCTCGACTGCTGCCAGCTGCTTGGCTGGGAACTCGGCCTGCAGGTCTCCCGCTACCGCTCGCTCGCCTACCGCGCCATCCGCGCCGAGATCCGGCGCCTCTCCGAGGAGCTGCGCACGCGGCCCCTGCTCGTCGTCGAAAAGAACGCTTCACACTGCTCCTCCATTGGTGCTTCTCCACAACTGCTCCA
>JAPPNV010000089.1 GCA_028818565.1 Rhodospirillales bacterium
GCCGGGGCACGACAATGTAGCGCATGTCGGCGGTGGAATCGTGCACCCGCACGGTCACGTCGTCGGCGATCTCGGTGCCGAATTCGCGCAGCACGGCGCGCGGCTCCCGCACCACCCGCGAGCGGTAGGCCTTCGCCTTGTACCAGTCGGGCGGCAGGCCCAGGAGATTGCGCGGATAGCACGAGCAGAGAGTGCAGACGATCACGTTGTGCACGGCCGCCGTGTTCTCGACCGCGATGAGGCGCATCGGCCCGAGCTCGATTCCCAAGCTGGCGCAGGCCGCACTGCCGTCCGCCAGCAGTGCGTCCTTGAAGGCCGGGTCGGTCCAGGCGCGGGCCACGACCCCGGCCCCCTTCGCGGGGCTGCGGGCGTCCATCGCCTCGATCGCGGCGCGCACGTCGTCGGCGCCGAAGACGCCCTTCTCGATCAGGAGCTCGCGTACCGCGACCTCCATGGTCTGGTAGTAGTCGAGTTGGCCGTCCTCGTCGGGCGGGGGCCGGTGATCGTGGGCGTGGTCGTGAGTATGAGTCGCCATCGCCTACTCCGTCGCGGGCTCGAGCCAATGCTCGTAGAGCTCGATGTCGATGGTATCGCCGGCCGGGCCGGCATAGTCCGGCCAGAGCGCGGTCTGGTCAAAGCGCACGCGGTAGAGGGTCTGCTTGGGGCGGTCCCTGCGCCCGAACGCGAGCTCTTCGGGATTGCCGAAGTCGCCGCAGATACGCTCCACGTCGCCGACCGCGCCGCGCGCATAGTAGGGCGTGCGGATGTGGCCGAGCGGGAACGCCCGGCGCACCTCTACACGGTCGCCCACGGCGAAGCGGGCCGCCATCAGCCAGCGCTCTCCTCGCGCTTCTCGACCTCAGCCATGCGGCGGCCGAGCTCGTCGGAGGAGATGACCCCCTCGGCGAGCAGGGTATTGGTGATGGAAGCCATCCAGCGCTCGTAGTAGCTCATCGCCTCGTAGGCCTCGGTGCCGAGCTGCTCGATGCCGCGACGGAGCTGGTCTACGGTGATCACGCGCCGTTCGGGGCTCGCGAGCAGCACCATCAGCGCGTCGACCCGCTTCTCCCAGGGCGCGTGCGCGTGCTCCGCCCGCTCGATGGTGCCGGCGGGCAGCCCGCCCATGTCGTGCACACCGCGCCCCGAATCGCCGCTCACGCCGGCTCCTCCCCCAGCCTCGTCAGGCGGCCACGATAGGTGCGGACCCGGTGCAGAACAAGTCGGCGCCCATGTCTAGCGGCCCTTGAAGTCGGCCGGGCGCTTCTCGCGGAAGGCGTCGGTGCCTTCCTTGAGGTCGTCGGTCTGGGCGAGGTCGTGAAACGAGCGCGATTCGAGGCGAAGCGCGTCCGCGAGCGGCATGTCGAAGGCGCGCATCATCACGTCCTTGGCGAAGCGCTGGGCGAGCGGCGCGCGGCTCGCCACGAGCTGAGCGAACTCCATGGTCTCTGCCACCAGGTCGGCGGCCGGCACGATGCGGTTGACGAGGCCGATGCGGAGCGCGTGCTCGGCATCGACACGCCTTCCCGAGAGAATGATCTCCATGGCGTTGCCGAGGCCCACGATCTGCGGCAGCCGCACGCAGCCGCCGTCGCAGGGGTGGAAGCCCCAGTTCACGTCCTGATGGGCGAACTCGGCGTTGGGCGAGCAGAAGCGGATGTCGCAGGCCTCGGCGAGCTCGAGCCCGCCCGAGATCGCGTAGCCGTTGACCGCCGCGATGATCGGCTTGTCGATCTCGAGCCCGCGCGTGATGCCGCCGAATCCGGGGCCGTCGGTAAAGCGCGTGCGAAACTCGGGCGCCGGTCGGCCGGCGTAGCTCATGGTGTAGGTCTTGAGGTCGGCGCCCGCGCAGAAGGCCTTGTCGCCCGCGCCGGTGATGACCGCGACCCGCGCCTCGTCATCGGCGGCGAACGCGCGCCAGCGCTCGATCAGCCGGTCGTTGGCCGCGAAGTCGAGGGAATTCATCCTCTCGGCGCGGTCGATGGTGATCAGACGCACGTGGCCGTGCGCCTCGTAGCGGATGTCGTTGGTCATGGGCTGATTCTTCGGTTCCTGCGCCGCTACCAGGCGGCCCAGCCGTTGTCCACCAGAAGGTCCGCGCCGTGGACCGAATCCGAATCGGCGGACGCGAGGAAGACGGCGGCGCCGGTGAGCTGCTCCGGGTCCATGTGGCCGATTCCGGCGGGCGTCAGCTCTGCCTGCCGCGCGTCGTAGCCGTCGGTCGCGCGGAGCGCGGCGTTCATATCGGTGACGATGTTGCCCGGCGAGAGCGCGTTCACGTTGATGCCGTCGGCCGCGAGCTCCAGGCAGAGCGCCT
>JAPPNV010000116.1 GCA_028818565.1 Rhodospirillales bacterium
TCTCGTGGTGCGACTCCAGCGCCTGCGCCTGGCTGCTCTCGCTTTCCGTAACCCCCCGTGCATACGCCTCGCCCGTGGAGACGTCATGGCTGTAGCGCTCGATCAGCCCGGTCGCGTCGGTAACGGCGGCATTCCGCGCCTGGCCCGCCTCCGCCGACCAGTGGCGCGAGACGCCTCGGGCGTGCGCGGCGCGCTCCTCGTGGCTCGTCGCAAGGGACTCCGACAATCGAACGCCGGCGGCCGGAATGCGACTGGTGGCGGCGCCAGCGTCGGCCACCACCGTCCCGTCGCCGGTCACCGTCATGCCGGCGCCGGCCGGCGCGTAACCGGTGTAGCGGTCGGTGTCGACATGGGCCGAGGTGCGGATCTGCCGGCCCTCCAGGGTCGCGAAGCGGTGCGTGTCGTAGCCGGTGTTGGCGAGGCTCAGATTGCCGGTCGTGCCCTCATGGGCGGCGGACGAGGCGGCGTCCTGACCTACGGCGAGCACCGAGGTCGCCAGCACGGTCGCTTTCGACAGCCCGTAGGCGAGCGCGGCGGCGAGGAACGGCACCGACATCGAGAGGTAGCCCGACATCACCGCAACATCGGACGCCACCGCCCGGATCCCCGCCTGGGCCACCAGCGAGATGCCGACATCGCCGCCGGGCATGAGGGCGGCGGCCTGCATCCGTTCGGCTGCCTCGCCCATAGAAATGCGGTGCAAAACGGCGTAGAGCGGCCCCCAGGACTGAAGCCAGACCAGGCCGGTCACATAGGAGCGGAATATGGCGCCGCCCGCCGGGGTCAGCATCAGCAAAACCGCCATCGGGAACGCCCCGACATAGAGGCACTCGAAGACGATGCGGAGCAGCGGCACCCAGGTCTCGGCCTGCCGGCCGATGGCGCGATAGGCCGAGACGGTCTGGGCCTCGGCCCTTGCTTCCGTATAGGCGCGCAGCGCCGCCGCGTTCCCCGCCTCCGCCGCCCACTGCTCGCCGGCATCGTGGACGGCATTCAGCACCATCTGCTGGCGCATGATCTCGCCCGCGGAGCGCGCGGCCCCTACCAGGAAGTCGTGCGCGGCCGGGAGCGCGGCCAGCAGCTCCGCGCGGGCGAGCGCCTCCGTCCTGGCGTCGGGGAAGATGCGCCTGCCGAACACCGTGCCGGCGCGGGCGATTTCGGCGTTCCACAGGCCGTTCAGCCGCGTCGCGGCGACCTGGCAGGTGACGATCTCGCGGTCGATCGGCGTGGCGCCGGTGCCGGTCGCGGCCTGGCGCGTCGCGAACTCCACCATCCGCGCGGGCGAGGCCCCGGCCGAGGGCGAGCCGCTCGCAGTGACCAGCGTCCAGATATCCGTGCTTTCCCTCAGATCGTCGGCCGAGATGTGCCCCAGCAGCAGCGCATGGAACACGCACTGGCGGGCGTAGTTGCGGACGTTGCGGGCGAACACCGCGTCGGTGATCTCGAGCCGGGTCGTCTTGGCCGCGAGCCTGGCTCCGAAGATCAGCCCGTGGCGCTGGTACTGGAGGTCGTTCGGCAGGGTGAAGGCCTGCTCGGTGAGGCGCGTCAGCCCGTCGCCCACCTGCGAGGTCAGCGAAGCGAAGAGGGCGAGACCGATGGGGACGTTCGCGACCACCGCCGGGGCCAGCGTCGGGTCCAGCCGGTCCACCACCCGCACCGTGGCCTTGGGCACGATCATCGCGCCCCAGACCGCCACGAACAGCAGCATCCACTTCGCGTTGTCCTTCCACGAACCGCCGAAGGCGGTGCGGAACAGCACCCAGGCGAGGCCCGCGACGCCGGCGAGCTGGGCCAGCGTGATGTAGGCGCCGCCGCCGGTAATCGCGGCGACCGCGTTCAGGAGATCGACGAGATAGGTGCCGCCGCCAAGGGTGAAGAGCTCGTACATCTATAATGTGTCACGCCATGGCTCAGCGCGACCCGGCGCCGGCCCCGCCGCGCGCGAAGGCCAGCGCCGCGCGGAGATCGGCCGAGAGCGCGCCCGCCAGTTCGGTCTCGATCAGGCGCAGCTTCTCGACCACGGCGAGCGCGGTGTTGAGCCGCTGGAGACCCTGGTGGCGGTGACGGGCGAGAGCCACGCGGTTCGACCGGAGCCCCTCGCGCCAGCGCTGCAATTGCTCTCCGTCCGCGATGTCGAGCGTGCCGGCGCGCTCCTCGACCGTGCGGTGCAGGTCGGTGATCCAGACCTGCATCACGTCGAGGGCCACGGCCTCGGCGAGCGCATCCATCTCCTGGTCGATGACGGCCCCCCGGTAGGCCGCCGCCGTGTTGGCGACCCGGTAGACCGGCAGCGTGGTAAGGTTGACCAGCCCGA
>JAPPNV010000182.1 GCA_028818565.1 Rhodospirillales bacterium
TCCACCGCCTCCTCGGTGAGCACGATCTGGAAGGCCCCGCCGGAATCGCTGTCGACTTCGGCCTCGGGGTCGAGGTCCTCCACCGCTTCTTCCGCCACGTCGATCTGGGCGGGGTCGATGAGCTGGAATACGACGCGGTCCCGCGCCGCCTTCAGCCCGGTGTACTTGACGCCGTTGCGCCTGAGCTCCACGCGCGTGTCATCGACCAGCGTCGTGATCCGCTCGCGCAGGATGTCGCCGACCTGCACCTCGAGCAGAAGGTGGGAGCCGCCCTGGAGATCGAGGCCGAGGTTGACCTGGCTCGATGGCAGCCACGTGGGGTAGCTGTCCAGCGAGGCACGGCTGAACAGGTTGGGCACGGCGAAGATCACCGCCGCGGCGATGATCACCGCGACGACAGCAACTTGCCAGAGACGGGTACGGAGCATCGGCTATCCGGGAGAGGAACGGCCCGATCAGCGCCTGCGCCTTCTCCGCCTGTCGTCCTCCTCCTCCTCCTCTTCTTCCTCCTCGTCTTCCTCTTCGTCGAGGTCCTCGTAGTCCTCGTCGTCCTCGTCGTCCTCTTCGAGGGTCTCGTCCTCGCGCTCGTCCTCGCGCTCGTCCTCTTCGTCTTCGTCGTCGTCTTCTTCTTCGTACTGCTCGTGGCGCGGCATGATCTGCGAGATCATGTTGCGCATGACCCGGACCCTGACGTCGGGCGCGACCTCCACGAGTACGCTGTCGCCGCGGCCGACCTTGACGACATTCCCGACCAAGCCGCCGTTGGTCACGATGTCGTCGCCCCGGTTCACGTTCTGCAGCATCTCGCGGTGGGCCTTCTGCTTTCTCTGCTGCGGGCGAATCAGCAGGAAGTAGAACACCACAAAGATCAGGATGAGCGGCAGGATCGACATCAGCATGTCGCCGCCGCCGGCCTCGCCGCCGCCCTCGCCGCCCTGTTGCATGGGCGGACAGCCGGCCAACACGATCAAGGCGAGCCCGAGCGCGCCCGTCTTGGCGAGCGCACTCACCAACTTCCTCGGAACCATGGATTCGTACTCCTGGCCAGAAAAGCGCCCGAAACATAGGCCCAAATGCATGTGCGGGCAACGAATATGCCGGGCGGATCGCGCCATAGTTACAATTGTTGTCGATTGCGGTTCTGCATTTTTCCCCTCCGCCTCAGTTCGGCACGGAACGCGAAGCAGTAAGGCGCGCGATTCTGGCGGCAATTGTCCGATTCGGGGCGATGTGCGAGCGTGCGGGCGCAGATTGCGAGCCGGCGGAGGCCGTGAGTAAGGCGCTCAGTGGAAATGGATATCACAGCCCCCGTTGAAGCCGGGCTGGGCGCGGCGGTGACCGGCTTCGACCTCGAGTCGCCAACGCCCGAGGCTGAAGAGGCTCTGCGCCGCGCCTTTCGGGGAAGCCCGATGCTCTGCATTCGCGGAGGCAAGGCCACGCCCGAATCGTTCCTGCGCCTCGCCCGCATCTTCGGCACGCCCCAGCGGGAGCTGATGGGCGTCCTGCGCGACACCGCGTACTCTGAGATTTCGCTGATCGAGCGTCACCAAGGCATCAGCACCGCCACCGGCAAGCCGGCGACCTTCGGCGGCCAGTGGCACACCGACGATTCCTACATGGCCGTGCCGTGTGCTGCCACGATGCTCTATGGCGAGGTGGTGCCGCCCAAGGGCGGCGATACGTCCTTCACCAACATGCACCTGGCCTACGAGGCGCTGGCGGACGAGTTCAGGGCGCGCATCGCGGAACTGAAGGCCGTGCACACCTACCAGTCCCGGCGCAACGCCTCGCCGGTGCCCGAGCGCACGCCTGAGGAGGAGGCGCGGACTCCGCCGGTGACGCATCCGCTCGTGCGTACGCATCCGGAGACGGGTCGCAAGGCGCTCTACATCAACCCCAACCGCATCGACCGGATCGCGGACCTGCCGCTGGCGGAGGGCGACGCCCTGCTCGACGCGCTGATCGCGCACGCCACGAAGCCCGAGTTCGTCCATGTCCATGCGTGGCAACCGGACGACATCGTGATCTGGGACAATCGCTGCACGATGCACAGGGCCTCGCCCCACGAAGGCGACCATCCGCGCCGGCTGCTCCGCATCCTGATCGAGGGAATGGTGCCCGAGTGATTGTGGAGACTCCTCTGCCGGTTTCTCGCTGTCCAAATCTATGCCCCACCTTGTATCTCGTCCTCTGGCCGTCGGGGTTATTGTGACGGTGCTGGCCGCAGGCGAGGCATCTCGACACGACAGCTTGAGCGCCTGACCGATGAGGGCCCTGGTGACCGGCGCGACGGGTTTCGTGGGCGGCAACCT
>JAPPNV010000434.1 GCA_028818565.1 Rhodospirillales bacterium
GACTTGCGGCCGAAGCCGCCGCCCAGCAGCGTCACCTCGCACTCGACATCGGTCTGCTCGATGCCCAACGCATCCGCCACGTATTGCCGGACCCAGTTGGGTGCCTGGGTCGATGTCACGACCTTGACCGGCATCTGCGTGGCGTCGGCCAGCGCCACCGGCGGCTCCATCGGCGTGTGGATGAAGTAGGGCACGAAGTAATCTGCCTCCATCACCTGGGCGGCAGAGCCCAGCGCCTCGTCGACGTTGCCGCGATCGCGGATGACATGACCGCCGGCACGGGCCGAAGCCACGAGTTCGTCGTCGTAGGTGCTCGAATCGTGCCTGACGTTGGGGCCGTCATCCCACTCGATGACGAGCCTGTCACGCCCCTCCATCACCGACCAGGTGTTGGTGCCGATCACCGCGACGCCGCCCAACGCCCGGAACTCGGCCGGCTTGTCGTCGGCCAGCGCCGGGATCTCGATCACATGCTCGACGCCCTGAACCTTGAGCGCCTCGCTGGCGTCGAACGACTTCACCTTGCCGCGGTAGACCGGCGGGCGTGCCACGACGGCGATCTTCATGCCGGGCACGCTGATGTCGGCGCCGTAAGTGGCGCCGCCGGTGCTCATGTCGTAGTTGTCGACCACCGGCATGTCGCGGCCGATGTACTTCCACTGCGACTTGTCCTTGAGCTTCGGCGCAGCGTCGCCGGTCGGCACCGCGATGTCGGCGGCGGCGTCCACCACCTCGCCGAAGTCGAACGACTGGCCCGAACCGGTGTGGTGGAGCCGGTGGTTCTTGGCATAGACCTCGCTGGGATCGACGCCCCACTTCCTGGCCGCCGCCTGCTCCAGAACGTAGCGTCCGGCCGCGCCCAGCTCGCGCATGACCTCGAAATGGTGGCGGGTGCTGCGTGAGCCGTCGGTGTTCTGCTGGTCCTTGCCGGCGGGGTCGAACTTGGTCTCGTCGCCCGGCGCCTGCCAGATCTTGACCCGCTGCCAGTCGGCCTCGAGCTCGTCGGCCAGGATCATCGGGATGCCGGTGCGCACGCCCTGACCCATCTCGGAGCGGCTGCACGTCAGCGTGACCGTTCCGTCGTCCGCAATCTCGACGAAGAGATTGGGCTTGACCGAGTTGCCGTTGGCCTGGCCTCGGGCCGTGGAAATCAGGGAGCCGGAAGTGAGGTTGGCCCCCAGCACGAAGGCGCCCGTGACGCCGGCGGACTTCAGGAAGGTGCGCCGGCTGATGTTCTTTATGCCGAACATGGTCAGACCTCCTGCGCCGCTGTGCGGACCGCCGCGAAGATCCGCTGGTAGGTGCCGCAGCGACAGATGTTGCCGGCCATGCCGTCAACGATCTCTTCGTCGCTGGGGTCGGGGTTCTCGTTGAGCAGCGCCGCCGCCGACATGATCTGCCCGGACTGGCAGTAGCCGCACTGCGGCACGTTGTGAGCGCGCCACGCCCGCTGCACGGGGTGGTTGCCCTCGGGATCGAGACCCTCGATGGTGGTGACGTCCCTGCCGTCGGCCTCCGATACCGGAGTGACGCAGGAGCGGACGGCCTCGCCGTCCACGTGAATCGTGCATGCGCCGCAGAGCGCTGCGCCGCAGCCGAACTTGCTCCCTGTCAGTCCGAGCTCGTCTCGGACGTACCAGAGAAGCGGCATGTCAGGATCGCCGTGGAACTGGCGACTGACGCCGTTGATCTTCAAGGAAATCATTGGCCCTCTCCTGTAGTCGCCGACATGCCCTTTCCGGGCAGCCTGCTTGGGATGTTAGTCGATGCCCGGAACCGCCTCCAGCAAGATCGGGCGTTCCGGCAAAAATTTGGAGAGGGGGTGCCGGGGACTGCCGCCATTCAGGCGATCGGCGGCGCGCCGGGTCTCTCAGAGCCCGTAGCGGGACCACCAGAGGCGGGCTTCGATGGCGCCGAGCAGGTCGCCGGCGAGCGAGCCGGCCTCCTCGCTATCGCTGCCGCCGAGCAGGAGGCCCGGCCGCAGGCGGCGCGCCAGCCAGCCGCGCGGCCGGCCGATCTTGCGCATGACCACCTTCCGGCCGTAGCGCTCGCGCAGCACGCTCCGGATATCGCCGATGCCGTCGGCGAGCCCCAACCCGATCGCCTTCCGGCCCAGCCAGAACTCGCCGCTGAAGAGGTCGGGGTCGCTCTCGGCGAGGCGCGCGCCGCGCCTGGCGCGTATCAGCTCCCTGAAGTTGTCGTGAATGTCCCCCTGCACCCGGCGCAGGCGGTCGAGATCGTCCGGCTGCACGGCGAGGAAGGGGTCGAGCAGCGACTTCTTCTCGCCGGCGGTGTAGAGCCGCC
>JAPPNV010000050.1 GCA_028818565.1 Rhodospirillales bacterium
GCGGTGATCAGCACCTGCTCCTCGAGCTTGACCGCCTCGCGGCCTCCGGCAGGGGCGGCGAGCGCCTCGACGCACATCACCATGCCCTCCTTGAAGACACCGTCGTAGCCGACCGCGTCCCAGTCCTGCGGGTAGCGGATGGCGGGATACTCGTCGCAGAGCCCCACGCCGTGCATCGCGACGCCGTACCGCCCCTTCACGAACTCGTCGCCCAGCGGAAGCAGCCGCTCGGTCAGCTCGCGGAACGACAGGCCCGGCTTCAGCAGCGCCTTGTCGTGCTGGATGTGGGCGTGGGCGTCGGCGTAGATGCGGCGCTGCTCGTCGCTCGGCTTCGCGTCGCAGACCCACGAGCGCGAGATGTCGCAGCAGTAGCCGTAGGGGCCGACCAGATCGGTGTCGAAGCTCACCATGTCGCCGCGCTCGATGACGCGCATCGAGGACTCCCGGAACCAGGGGTTGGTGCGCGGTCCCGAGGACAGCAGGCGTGTCTCGATCCATTCGCCGCCACGAGCGATGTTGCCGTGGTGCAGCTCCGCCCACAGCGCGTTCTCCGTGATGCCGGGCCGCATCGCCTCGCGCATCTGCCCGATCGCCTGCTCGCACACCGCGATGGAATGGCGCATCAGCGCGATCTCGCCCGCGGACTTGATCTCGCGCGCGTTCTCCATCAGCTCGAATCCGTCGGAGATCTCGTAGCCGTGGCGCTGCAGCTCGATGACGCCCTGCGGCGCGACTCGGTCGATGGCGATCCGCCGGTTTCCGCCGCTGTGCTCGCGGATCAGAGAGTCCATGGCCGCGGCCCACTCCCGGGTCTTCTCCGCCTGCCTGGAGCCGGCCCCGAAGTACAGGAAGGCGATGGCGGGGCGGATCTCGTCGACGGTGGGAAGGCCCGCGCCGAGCAGATCCTTGCCGCCAAACTCGAAGAGCACCACGGGGCCTTCGGCCGGCACGTAGACGTAGCGGACCTCGTTGTGCAGGCACCAGATCTGCATGTTGGTCGAGTCCGCCGCGTAGCGGGTGTTGAGCTGGTCGTAGAGGATGATGCCCGCGAGGTCGCGTTCGACGAGGGCGCGGCGAATCCGCCCGAGTCGGTAGCGGCGCACCTCGTCGAGGTCGCAGGGCGGGGTGGTGTGGTCCATCGCGCCGTGCTGGCGGGCGGCGCGCACCCTGGCGCTGGAGATGCGGTTCATGCGTCGACCTCGAGGTGATCGAGAAGAGTCTCCGGTATCACGGCGCCGGTCTTCACAGGGTCTTCGGAGGGAGGAATTTATGCGGCCGCGAAGATAGCACAGGCGCCCCCGGCCAGCGGCGCGAATCGGCGCCGATTCTTGCCCTCGGGTCCGGTTCTTTGCTTCGATGCGCGCCACCGCACCGTGCCGGGCTCGGGCCGGCCAATCGTTGACGAGACATGAAGCCCACCGGCGAACGATCGGGAGCAGGCGACGCGGCCGCCTTCGCATCGGCAATCGCATTTGCGACCGGCATCACGCTGGTCGCGCTCGTCTACCGGGACGGTGCGAACGTGCACGCCCTGAACCTCACCCGCATGAGCGCGCTCGCCGCGGTCATGGCGCTCACCCTGGCAATCGCACGCATGTCGCCCGCGCTTCCGCCTCGAACGGCAATGCGATGCGTGCTGATCGGGCTGCTCTTCTGCGGCCAGATCTACGGCCTGCTGTCCTCCGTCGCGTACATCCCCGTGGGGCTCGCGCTGCTCATCATGTACACCTACCCGCTGCTGATCGCCGTGGCCGGCTGGCTGACCGGCACCGAGTCCTTCACCCTGGATCGGCTCTTCGCAATGCTCGCCGCCTTCGCGGGTCTCGCGCTCGCGTTCCTCACGCCGCACACCGGGCTCGACTGGCGCGGCGTCGCCTGGGCGATCCTGTCCGCGGTCAGCTTCTCGACCGTCCTCGTCGCGAGCGGACGCACGATGCGCGGCATCGACCGGAGGATTCTCATGCTCTACCTCACGAGCACCGCGACGGTGGTCGTGGGGGTCATCTCCCTCATCCTGGTGAGCCCCGAGTGGCCGCGCACGGCCCAGGGCTGGACACTGCTTGCGGCGACGACCGGTCTGTCCGTGGTGGCGACCATTCTGCTCTTCACCGCGGTCAACATGATCGGTGCGTTGCGCACCGCGATCATCGACAACAGCTCGCCAGTCTGGGCCATCGCCCTCGCCGCCGTGCTGCTCGGCCAGCACATGAGCGCGGCGCAACTCTTCGGCGGCGCCCTGGTGATCGGCGCGGTGCTGCTCGTGCAGCTCAGCCTGCGCGTGCCGGTGCGCACGGCGAATCC
>JAPPNV010000454.1 GCA_028818565.1 Rhodospirillales bacterium
AATCAGACCACTCATTCAAACGTTACACGGCCCAACTTCCTCTAACCGTTCTGATTCGTCATGTCTCCTCCCTCCCTCGGGGGCCGGCGCTTCGGCGTCGGTCCCCTTTTTTCTGCTGCCGAACCGGAGCGCGTCCCGTCCGGGCCTCGCGCCCGCGCTTCGCGCAGGCCGCTCGCCCTCCGGCGCCGTCCGAAGGCGGAGGCCGGCCGGTATCGGGCGTCCCGCATGGCTCGAAGGAGGTCCCACATGCAGCACGGCCCGTCCCCCGCCGCCGCCATCGCCGCCGCGCTGGCCGCGCGCGCCGAGGAGGTCTGCCGGCGCTACCTGCCGAACGGCCGCCGGCTCGGCCGCTACTGGATCTGCGGCGACCTCGACGGCGCTCGCGGCCGCTCGCTCTTCGTCCGCCTCTCCGGCTCCGGCAAGCCCGGTGGCTGGACGGATGCTGCAACGGGTCAGCACGGCGACCTGCTCGACCTGATCCGCCATCGCACCAACGCGCCGACGCTGCGCGCGGCGCTCGACGAGGCGCGCTCGTTCCTCGCCTTGCCGGCTTCGCCGGCGACGGCCTCGGACCCCGGGTCGCGTCCGGGGCGGGCCGAGCCCTACGACGCGACCGAGGCGGCGCGCGGCCTGTGGCGGCGCTGCCGCGCGGTCGACGGCAGCCACGCCGAGCGCTATCTCCAGGCGCGCGGCCTGTCGCGCTGCCGCTTCGCGGCCTTGCGCTTCCATCCCGAGCTTCGCTATCGCGAAGGCTCGTCGGTGCGCCGCTTCCCGGCGCTGGTCGCCGCCGTCACCGGCAGCGACGGCCGGATCTTCGGCGTGCAGCGCACCTGGCTCGATCCGCGCCGGCCCGCCAAGGCGGGCGTCGCCGATCCGCGCAAGGCGCTCGGCCGCGTCTACGGCCTCGCGGTGCGCTTCGGCGTCCCCGCCGACGACGCTGCGCTCGTCGTCGGGGAGGGCATCGAGACGGTGCTCTCGCTGGTCACCGCGGTCCCGGAGATCACGGCGGCCGCCGCGCTCTCCGCCGGGAGCCTCGGCGCATTCGCGCCTCCGCCCGGCGTCGCGCGCCTGGTGATCGCGCGGGACAACGACGAGGACGGCGCGCTCGCGGCCGAACGCCTCGCCCGGCGCTGCGCGCGGGCGGGCGTCGCCGCCACCGTGATCGTGCCTGCCGGCAACGACTTCAACGACGACTTGGTCGCCCTCGGCTCAGCGGCGCTCCGCGCCCGCTTCGCGCCGCTGTTCCGCTCCGCAGGCCGCCCTCCCGACTCGTCGGCCGGGCCCGGCCCCCCCCCCGGCGCGGGAGGAAGAGGAGAGCGGAGGGTCGGGCAAGCCGACCGGGAGAAAGGAGGGAGGACATGGACGCCGTCGTCAATCTGAGGACCGAACCCGCGCTGCGCGAGGAGTTCGAATATGCCCACGTCGTGGGCAACACCGTGCTGATCGACCGCCGCACCAGGTGGGGCAACCCGTTCAGGATCGGCAAGGGCCAGGACCGCGAGCAAGCCATCGCTCGCTACCGCGCCGATCTGTGGCGCCGCATCCGCGGGGGCGAGGTCTCGCTGGAAGAGCTCGCCGAGCTGGACGGGTGCTGGCTGGCGTGCTGGTGCGATCCGCTGCCCTGCCACGGCCATGTGCTCGCCCGCGCGGCGGCGTGGGCGTCGCGGCAGCTGGCGGACAGGGGCGGGTCATGAGCGGCGTCGCCTTTCGCCGCGTCGCACCGGACGAGTCCCGCATCCTCTGGGATGGCGACCATGTGGGCGACGTCTACGCCCTCGACGATCCACTGCGCGAGGGCGCTCGGTATTTCGTGGTGCATCTCGACGAGGATCCGCGGGGTTTCTGCCGCGTCCATGACCGCAACCGGATCCGCGAGGTGGCCGAGCAACGGATCCTCTCGCATCCGCTGTGGGGTTGAACGGTTATGTCTGTCAATCGCAGCGCCTCGAATGCGGCGGGGGATTTGGGCGATGCCTTCGGCCCGGGCTCTCCGCTCAAATCGCCACTCGCTGCGCTCGCGTCGATAACCGCTGCGATCCCTATCGCCTCCGCACGCTGGCGCGTGCTCCGCGCTTGGCAGGAATGGCTGTCAGGCCGGCGGCTCGTTTCGGACGCCGTGCCGGGCGGCAACGCCCATGGGGTCCGTGCAGGTGGAGAGAAATACGCCACCCCGCTGTGCTGTCCAATTGTGTCACACGTGCTCGGGCCAGCAACCCTGCGGGTCCTCCGCTCCGCTCCGGCCTGACCCAAGAAGCTCTAGGGCGGACCGTGAAAGTTGCCGACCGTGAAGAT
>JAPPNV010000326.1 GCA_028818565.1 Rhodospirillales bacterium
CCTGGACGCTGGAAGACCTGCTGCTGTTCTCGCCGCAGGTCTATTGGCGGCTCTTCGCCTTGGAGAACGAGTCGGTCTGGCCGGCCCAGCCGGCGGTGCTGGCGGCCGTCGCACTGCTCGCCCTCTGTTTCATCTGGAGCCGCCGGCATGCTGGGCGGTGGCTGGGACCGGTACTCGGGGCTGCCTGGCTCTGGACCGGCTGGCAGTTCGTCGCGCTCCGCTATGGCGCGGTCAACTGGGCAGCACCCACGTTCGCCTGGGGCTTCTACGCCGAGGCCGCCCTGCTGGCGGGGCTCGGGCTCTCGGGCCGGATCGTCTTCACGCGGCAAGGTCGCAGCGCCTTGTTCGGCATCACCCTGTTGATCGCGGCGGTGCTGGTGTGGCCCGTGCTCGCGCCGCTCGACGGACGGCCCTGGCGCGAAGCCGAGGTCATCGTGATCGCGCCGGATCCCACGGCCATTGCCACGCTCGGCCTGCTCGCGCTGGCGGAGCGCAGCCGGTGGACGGCCCTGCTCTGCGTCGCCCCGGTGCTGTGGCTTGCGGTCTCCACGCTCACGCTCCTCACATTGGGCGCCTGGCAGGGCTGGGCGGTGCTCGTTGCCCTGCTCGCCGGCCTCGCCGCCTGGGCCGCACCCCTGGTGAGAAAACCAGGTTAGAGCGCGCCCGTTCTTGACGGACGCGCGGCAGGCCGGCTGCCGTGAGCGATGAAGACCTAAAGATGCGCCTTGGGCCCCCGGCCTGCGCCCTGCACCGCCTCGCGGCGCGCGATGTAAATGCCGCTCGCGACGATCAACCCCGCGCCCAGCCAGGTCCACAGGTCAACGACATCGCCGAACCAGAGGAAGCCGACCACCGCTGCGCCGAGCAGCTGGCCGTAGTCGAACGGGCCGACCACCGAGGCGCGGCCGTACTGGTAGGCCTTGATCACCAGGAAGTGGCCGCCGCCGCCGAACACGCCGAGGCCGATGAAGGCGCCCCAGTGGGTGAGCTCCGTCGGCCAGGTCCAGAAGAAGGGCCCGGCGGCCGTGGTCGCCACCAGCGCCACGATGATCGTGTAGATCGCCGTGGTCCGGTAGTCGTCCTGCGCCGCGAGCTGGCGGGTCTGGATCTGAAACAGCGCGTAGGCGGCGGCTGCGCCGAGCACCAGCAGGAAGGACCAGTGGATGATCTCGCCGCCGGGCCGGAAGATCACCGCCGCACCGGCGAAGCCGACCGCCACGGCGGCCCAGCGCCGGGGACCGACCCGCTCGCCCAGCATCGGCACCGAGAGGGCGACGACCATGAGCGGCGCCGTGAAGAAGGCCATCGTTATCGCGGTGAGCGACACGTGCGAGAGCGCGATGATGTAGAGCACCAGCGCCACGAGCTGCAGCGAGGAGCGGACGAGCTGCAGGCCCGGCCGGTTGCTGCGCAGGATGCGGAGCCCGCCATAGGGAAGGAACAGCCCGAGCATCCACGCCATGTGGACGACCGAGCGCATCCACATGATCTGCACGATCGAGTAGTCGTTCGTCAGGAGGAATTTCACCAGCGCGTTGAGAAGAGGGAAGACGACGATGGCGACGAGGCACATGAAGAGGATGCCCCGGAGCGAATCGTCGAAACGCGCGGGTGCTGTGGTCATCGGCTTCTTCTATGGGATCGCCGGGTACCGTGCCAGAGCGCGCGCCGGTCAGGCTGCCGTCCTTCGTATGCGCGCTTCCCGGTGGGCGATGTAGAGGCCGCTCGCGATGATCACGGCGGCGCCGACCCAGGTCCACACGTCGGGGACCTCGCCGAAGATCGCGAAGCCGAAGATGCTGGCGCCCACCAGCTGGCTGTAGTCGAAGGGGCCGACCAGCGAAGCCTCGGCGTATTGATAGGCCTTGATGATGAAGTAGTGGGCGAGCCCGCCAACCACGCCGAGCGAGAGAAGCAGCAGCCAGTCCACAATGGTGCGCGGCATTTCCCAGAAGAACGGCACCGCGACGGTGGCCACGATGAAGGCGGCGAGGATCGTGTAGACCGCCGTCGTGCGCGGATCGTCGTGGCCCGCGAGCTTGCGGGTCTGAATCTGATAGATCGCATAGAAGAATGCGCCGCCGAGGACGAGCAGCGCACCCCAATGCACCACGTCGGCACCGGGGCGAAGGACGATCAGCACGCCGGCGAAGCCGACGAACACCGCCGCCCAGCGGCGCGGCCCCACGCGCTCGCCGAGGAAGGGGACGGAGAGCGCCACCAGCATCAGCGGGCCGGTGAAGAGCACCATGGTGACGGTCGTGATCGGCGTCCAGAAGAGCGCCACCCA
>JAPPNV010000309.1 GCA_028818565.1 Rhodospirillales bacterium
AGCAGGCGCCGACGGAGCAGCGGGCGGCGAGCTTCATCGACCTCATCTACGAGACGAAGGACGGCCACATGAGCGTCGCTGTGATGAGCGACCGCGAGTGGGTCGGGCTCACGCGTGCGCTGGAGCGGCCCGAGTGGCTGGAGGACGCGCGCTTCAAGACGCCGGCGCTCCGCGATGAGAACATCGACGATCGCCTCTCCCTCACCCAGGAGGTGCTGCGCACCCGGACCACCGACGAGTGGATGGAGCGGCTGGAGGCCGAAGGCGTGCCCTGTGCGCCGGTGCTGACCCGGAGCGCGCTGGTCGAGCACCCGCAGGTCGCGGCCGCCGACACACTCGTGGAAACCGATCATCCCGTCGCCGGGAGGATGCGCCAGGCGCGGCCGGCAGCGCGCTTCGAGGCGACGCCGAGCTCGATCCGTCGCGGCGCGCCCATGCTCGGCGAACACACGGGAGAGCTGCTCGCCGAGGCCGGTCTTTCCGCCAGCGAGATCGCCGCGCTGCACGACGCCGGCGTCGTGGCCTGAGCCCCCCATAAGCCCCCGAATGAGCTGGGAGAAAGAGGTCGAGGAGCTCGCGCGCAAGCGGGCGCTCGCGCAGGCGCAAGGCGGGGAGGAGGGCGTCGCCCGTCAGCACGCCAGGGGGCTGCTGACGATCCGCGAACGGATCGACGCCATGCTCGACGGCGGCTCCTTTCAGGAGCTGGGCGGCGCCTCGGGCGATGCGACCCGTGACGGCGAAGGCCGGCTCGTAGACTTCTCGCCGGCTAACTTCGTGCTCGGCTTCGGCACGGTGGACGGGCGCCGCTGTGTCATCGGCGGCGAGGACTTCACCCTGGGCGGTGGCTCGCCCAACGCGGCCGGCCTGCGCAAGAGCGTCTATGCGGAGGAGCTCGCCTGCACCTACCGTGTGCCCCTGGTGCGTCTGCACCAGGGCGCCGGCGGCAGCGTCGCCGGGGCCGGGGGCGGCTCAAAGACGGTGGGCACGCCGGTCAACGCCCCGCCGCGCTTCGCCTCCGTGGCCCAGGCGATGGCGACAGTGCCGGTCGCCTCGGCGGGGCTCGGCGCGGTCGCGGGCCTGCCTGCCGCGCGCCTGGTGGCCTCGCACTTCTCGGTGATGACCGAGACGACGCAGGTGCTGGTCGCGGGCCCCGCCGTGGTCGAGCGCGCGCTCGGCCGCCGCCCGAGCAAGGAGGCGCTCGGCGGCCCGGAGGTGCATGCCAGGAACGGCGTCGTCGACAATCTGGTCGCGGACGAGCCGGCGGCCTTCGCCGAGATCCGCCGCTTCCTGAGCTACCTGCCGCCGAATGTCTGGGAGCTGCCGCCCTGCACGCCGGCCGACGACCCGCCGGACCGGCGTGCCGAGGAGCTGATCGAGATCGTGCCGCGCAACCGGCGCAAGCTCTACGACATGCGGCGCGTGATTGCGCTGGTGCTGGACGAAGGCTCGTTCTTCGAGATCGGGCGGCTCTACGGGCAAGGCACGATCACCGGCCTCGCCCGGCTCTCGGGTCAGCCGGTCGGCGTGCTCGGCAACGACTGCTGGCACCTCGCCGGCGCGATGACGGCGGCGGGTTCGCAGAAGACGCGCCGCTTCATCGAGCTCTGCGACACGTTCCACCTGCCGATCGTGAGCCTGGTGGACGAGCCCGGCTTCATGCTGGGAACGGAGGCGGAGAAGGCCGGCACGATCCGCTTCGGCGCTGCCGCCGTGCTGGCGGCGGCGAGCTCGGTGGTGCCCTGGGCGTCGGTGATCGTGCGCAAGGCGCATGGCGTCGCCGTGGCCGCGCACTTCGGCCCCGATGGGTTCGTCGTCGCCTGGCCGTCCGCCGAGATGGGCGCGCTCCCGGTCGAGGGCGGCGTGGCGGTGGCCTTCGGCCGCCAGATCGCCAAGGCCGACGATCCCATTGCCGAGCGCGAGCGGCTCGAGGAGGAAATGCTGGAGCGGCAGTCTCCGGTGCCGCGCGCGGAGAGTTTTTCCTTCCACGACCTCATCGACCCGCGCGAGACCCGCCCCGTGCTCTGCGACTGGATCGCCCGTGTCCAGCCGCTGCTACCTCGCCTTAAGGGCCCGACGAGCTTTCCCGTCCGGCCTTAGTTCAGCGTTTCTTTGGCGCGTTCCCCGAGCGAGCGGCTGAAGGGGCAGTCCGGCTTCAACGAAATGCGCTCGTTCACGAGTGCCTGCGCGAGGCCGTGCTGGCCATCGCGAATCGCCGCTTCGGTCAGTGTACGGTGGACGATGTCGCGCTGGGCGTGGCTGCCGCCGAAAGCCTGCGCCCGGTAGCGCAC
>JAPPNV010000269.1 GCA_028818565.1 Rhodospirillales bacterium
GCCAGCGCCTTGTCGAGCCGCGAGCGGTGGCGGGCTTCGTCTTCCGCCGGCGCAGGCGCGGCCGGATCGGTGACCTCTGGCATCTCGTTGGGATAGGCGACCGCCAGCAGGTAGGGCCCCATGTCGGGGCGCATCACGACGTTGGAGTTGCCGTCGGTGATGCAGGTGCGGATCGTGGGTCGGCCCGGCGGCTGCTCCAGATAGGCCATGTCGAGCCGGCGGCGCTCGATCGGCGCGTCGATGCCGAGTGGCCCGAGAAGATCGGTGATCCACGCGCCGGTGGCGGCGATCACTGTGGGCGCCTCGATGCGGCCCTGGGGCGTGTCCACGCCCACGACCTTGCCGTCTGCCGTGGCGATGCCCTCAACCCGGAGCCCGGAATGGAGCGCAGCACCAGCCGCCTGGGCCGCGCCGAGCCAGCTCAGCACCATGCGGGTCACGTCGATGTAGCCGCCGTTGGGCTCCCAGGCGCCGCCGGCGAGATCGTCGGTGACGAGCGCGGGCTCCAGGGCCTTGATCTCGTCGGGGCTGGCGAAGCGGGTATCGACGCCGAGCTGGCGGCCGAGCTCGACGTTGCGCCGACAGGCCTCCACCTGCGCCTCGACGACCAGCAGCATGTAGCCGAGCTTGGCGTAGCCGGGATCGCCGACGCCGACCTCCGCCTGCCAGTTGTTCAGCACCTCGAAGCCCCGGATGGCCATCTCGACCATGAGCGCGTTCGAGTAATGCTGCCGGATCTGCCCGAAGGTGCGGCCCGACATGCCGCCGACGGGTGGCCGCTCGTCCACCACCACGACCCTGCGGTCGGATTGCCGTGCGAGCTGAAAGGCGATGCTCGCCCCCATGATCCCGGCGCCGACCACCACGATGTCGGCGGCGCCCAGCCGCTCCCTGCCCTGCACCGTCATCTCTGCCCCGCCGTCCTTCCTCGCCGCGCCTGAATCCAGCGCGGGAGATTAGCCCGGACTTCTCGCCATGGTCACGGTGAGAAGTCCGGGCTGGCATGCCGGATCGCGAGGCGGTTAGGATCGCGAGGCATAGGGACAGGGCAGGTTCGAGGGCCGCGACGGTTGATTGGCGACCGACCATCGGCGAGCGGCGCCCCGGTTGTCGCTTAGGGGCCGACTGATGTCTCGTGCCGCCGGCCGACCGCCCGTGCTCTCCGTACGCGACGTGCGCACGCGCTTCCGCACCCAGGGCGGCGGCATGGTGCACGCGGTCAACGGCATCAGCTTCGACCTGCACGAGGGCGAGCTGCTCGGCGTCGTGGGCGAGAGCGGCTCGGGCAAGAGCGTGACCATGCTCTCGCTGCTCAAGCTGCTGCCCATGCCGCCGGCGGAGATCGCCTCGGGCCAGGCCCTGCTGGAAGGCGAGGACCTGCTCGCGCTCGACCCCGCGCGCCTGCGTCACGTGCGGGGCGCCAAGGTCGGCTTCATCTTTCAGGACCCGATGGCCTCGCTCAACCCGGTGCTGAGCGTCGGCTACCAGCTCACCGAGCCGCTCAGGACGCATCTCGGCCTGAGCCGGCGCGCGGCGCGGCGCCGGGCTGCTGCGCTGCTGGAGGGGGTGGGGATTCCCGCGGCGGAGAGCCGCCTCGGCGACTTTCCCCACCAGTTCTCGGGCGGGATGCGGCAGCGCGTCATGATCGCGATGGCGCTCGCCTGCGATCCCAAGGTGCTGATCGCCGACGAGCCGACCACGGCCCTCGATGCCACCATTCAGGCGCAGATCCTCGATCTGCTGCAGCGGCTCAGGCGCGAGCGCGGCATGGCGATCATCTGGATCACCCACGACCTGGGCGTAGTGGCCGGCCTCGCAGACCGGGTGATGGTGATGTACGGCGGCCAGGCGGTCGAGCGCGCGGACGTGCGCTCCCTCTACGCCAGTCCCCAGCACCCTTACACGCGGAGCCTGTTGCGCGCGCTGCCGAAGCTGGAAGGCGGAAGCAGCGGCGAGCGCCTTGCCAGCATCCCCGGCCAGCCGCCGATGCTCACCCACGCGCCCGACGCATGTCCCTTCGCGCCCCGCTGTGCCCACGCCTTCGATCGCTGCCGGGCGGAGAACCCGGCTCTCGCCCCGGTGACGAAGGGCCACGAGGTCGCCTGCTGGTATGACGTGGGCGCAGGAGTGCCTCGTGCTGCCTGATTCGCCAGAGCCCCTCGTCGCGGTCGAGAACCTGACCAAGCACTTCCCGATCCTGCGGGGGGTCCTACGCCGCCAGGTGGGCAGTGTGCGGGCGGTGGACGGGCTCGACTTCGCGATCCATCCGCGCGAGACGCTGGGCC
>JAPPNV010000446.1 GCA_028818565.1 Rhodospirillales bacterium
TCGTCGGTGAAGGCGACCTCGGCATGGCGGCCGTCGGTGCGCTCGTCGCGCCGGAGCGTGGTGATCTCGTAGCGCTCGCCACCGGCTAGCGCGGTCACCGTGCCGTGCTCGATCCCGCGCGGCACGGTGCGGGTCTCGATGCCGGCGTCCTCCAACAGCGCCAGCACCCGCTCCGGCGGATCGGGGGTGCCGATGTCGATGTCGTTGCTCTCGCGCCCGAGCAGCGCGTCGCGCACGCAGCCGCCGACGAAGCGGACATCGGCACCATCCGCAGTGAGCGCGTCGATCACCGCACGCGTGGCCGGCGCCGTCATCCAGGGTGCGTGGACGGTGTTCTCCACCGAACGAGTGCTCAGTCGACAACCTCGCCGGGGACGATCTCGCCGTCGACGATGTGCGCCGGCACGTAGGTGCCTTCCGGATCGCCGCCGACGGTCAACGCCCATACCACCAGGCTCGCCGCCGCCAGCACGAGGCCGCTGCCGAGGAGCCTGATCCACGGCATCTTGCGCAGCTGCGCCGCCACATGGCTGCGGCTCAATTGAAGCCGTCGCGACAGGATGAGGAAGGCGAAGTAAAGGATCGTCGGCGCGAGCAGGATCAGGATATGGATCAGGGTGGTTCTCAGCATGACTCGCGCACCACATCCCGGAAGTTGACGAGGATCGCCGCCGTAGCGCCCCAGATATGATACGCCTCGTAGGGCAGCACGTAAAAACGGCGCTCGACACCGCCGATGGTCATCTTGTCGCGCCGGTAGTTGGTGGGCTCAAGGACGAAGGGCAGCGGCACCTCGAAGACCTCCGCAACCTCGCGGGTATCCGCCTCGAAGACAGGCGGCGCCGCGACGAAGCCGACGACCGGCGTGATGCGATAGCCGGTGCCCACCAGATAGTCGTCAAGGCGACCAACGATCTCGACCTGCGTTGCGGGCAGACCGATCTCCTCCTCGGCCTCTCGCAGCGCCGTTCTCTGTGGAGTTCCATCCTCGGGGTCGGCACGGCCGCCGGGGAAACTGATCTGGCCCGCGTGGCGTGCGAGTTGTTCGGCTCGCCGGGTGAGCAGCACCGAGAATGCGCCGGCGCGTTCGATGACGGCGACGAGCACGGCGGCGGGCGTGATCGGCTCCGAGGGTGGCAGGCGGCCCCAGGACTCTTCGCTGTGACGCAGCGAGCCCGGCACGCGGGCGGCGGGTGCCTGCTCCGCTGCGGCGATGACCGTCTCCCACGGCTGGTCCGGCGCGCCCGGCGCTTGCTGCGCCACGGCGCGCAGAATGTCGGCCTGCATCGATGGGTCTCGTCGGGCGTTCAGGCTGTGTCGTCGAAGGGGAAGAACTCGCCGTCGCTCCAGACGCCGAGCACCGGCCGGCCCTCGATCTCCCGCTCGACGCAGAGCTCCACCAGCGGATAGTAGGCGGCGCGCGCCACCCGCGCTTCCAGCCCGTCGCGGACGGTGAGATAGGGCGCCTTCTCCTTCGACCCCGGCAGGGAGCGGAAGGCGAGGGGGTGCGCGGCGTCGGCGCTCACCCACTCATCCAGATTGGTGCGGAAGCGCAGGCGCTGGCCCTCGCCGTTACCCTCGGCTTCCATCTCGACCGCGATGAAGGGCACGTCGTCCACGACGATGCGCGCTTTCTCCACCGGCGTGACCAGCCAGTAGTCGCCGTCCTCGCGCCTGAGCACGCCCGCAAAGAGCTTGACCAGCGGTAGCCTGCCGATGGGGCAGCCCTCGTGGAACCACGTGCCGTCGGCCGCAATCCTGATGTCGATGTCGCCGCAGAAGAGCTGCGGCGGCCGCCCGGCGGCCGATGCCTGCGATTCGCCCATGCGTCCAGTATAGCCAAGCGAAGGCGCTGCAGCGCCATGTCCAACTCCAAACGGAATGGGCCGCACCCGCCGTGGCGGACGCGGCCCGATGCTCGAACCGGATGCTCCGAAGGATCAGCCGACGCGCTCGTCGATCAGCCGGTTCACCTCTGTGGCGTTCTCCATCTGCACCATGTGGCCCTGGCCCTCCATCACCGTGCAGTCCACGCCATCCGGCAAGCCGTCTGCGTGAGAGGCGGGGATGATCTGGTCGCCCGCGCCCCAGATGACGAGGGTCGGCACGCTGCCGGCCACGTCTCGCAGGTCTTCGGCCTGTGAGCCGTCCGGCGCGAAGGCGCCCCGAACCGTGCTCAGCGCATCGGTAACCCCGTCGATCCGCTTGAAGGCGAGCAGGTCGTTGACCAGCTGGCGGGTGACCAGCGCCGGATCGCTGAACAGCTTCTCGACGTGGGGCTTGA
>JAPPNV010000447.1 GCA_028818565.1 Rhodospirillales bacterium
CGGAGAACGCCCGCTCCGTCAACCTGATGTCGCGCATGGGCGTCGAGCGCAGGCTGGCGCTCCTCGACATCGACGTGCGCCGGCTCACCGAGCCCGTCGCGCGCGCGGGCGACCGCGTCACCTGCCGCCACGTCATCACCGGCGCGGAGACCGTGATCGAGGACGTCGCGCTGCTGACCTACGCGACGCCCCGCGCCGTACGGGACGAGCTTGCGGGCGATCTGGCGGCGGCCGGGGTCCCGGTCACGCTCATCGGCGATTGCCTGCTGCCGCGCGACGCCGCGTCGGCCATCCACGACGGCCACCGCGCCGCGCTCGCGCTCTGACCCGGCTTTCCCGGCACGGGCTTCCGGGGCCGCGTGCGCCGGGTTAGGTTGTGGCACGAACTCGCACCCCGGAGGCCGCCATGCCAGGCGAGAAGGAAGTCCTCAAGACCACCTGCCCGCGCGATTGCTACGACGCCTGCGGCATCGTCGCGATCAAGCGCGACGGCGCGATCACCCGCGTGCTCGGCGACCCCGACCACCCGGTGAGCCGGGGCGCGCTCTGCGGCAAGTGCGCGCTCGCCTACAACGGCGTCTTCCGCGATCCCGAGGTGCGGCTGCAGACGCCGCTCAAGCGCGCCGGCGCCAAGGGCGAAGGGCGCTTCGAGCCGGTCTCCTGGGACGAGGCCATCGGGGATATCGCCGCGCGCTTCAAGGCGATCGCCGGGGGCGACGGCGCCGACAGGATCGTGCACGCGCACTACACCGGCACCTGCTCGCTGATCGCCAACACCTTCCCGATGCGCTTCCTCGGCCGCCTCGGCACCCGCGAGGTGGAGCCCGACACGGTGTGCAACATGGCCGGCCACGTCGCGCTCGACTACGTCATCGGCACCTCGGTGATCGGCTTCGATCCGCGTACCGCCAAGGATTCGAACTGCATCGTCGTCTGGGGCGCGAACCCGTCCGCCTCCGCGCCGCACCAGCACAAGCACTGGCTGAAGGAGGCGCCGGGCACGGTGATCGTGGTGGACCCGGTGCGCCACCCGACCGCCGAGCAGGCCGACATGCACCTCCAGCCCTTCCCCGGCAGCGATGCGGCGCTCGCCTTCGCCATGCTTCACGTGCTGGTGCGCGACGGGCTGATCGACCGCGCCTTCCTCGACGCCCACACACAAGGCTGGGACGAGCTTGAGCCCGCCATCGCCCCGTGCACGCCGGACTGGGGCGAGGCCCGCACCGGCGTTCCGGCGGCGCAGATCGAGGAAGCGGCGCGGATCTACGGTTCAGGCCCCGCGTTGCTCTGGCTCGGCCAGGGCCTGCAGCGCCAGGCGATGGGCGGCAACGTGATGCGCGCCTGCACGCTTCTGCCGGCGGCCACCGGCAACTTCGGAAAGCCCGGCGCCGGCATGCTCTACCTCAACGGCAGCGGCCGGAAGGGCGTGGACGGCGACTACCTGTCGGGCTCCGCGCTCAGCCAGAGCCCGCCGAGCTTCAGCCAGATGGAGCTTGCGGCGCGGCTCGAGGACCCGGCGGACATCCAGGCCTTCCTCTGCTGGAACATCAACCCGGCGGCCTCCAGCCCCGAGCAGGCGCGGTTCCGGCGCGCGCTGATGCGCGAGGACCTCTTCACCGTGGTCGTCGACATCTTCCAGACCGACACGGCCGATTATGCCGACTACGTGCTGCCGGCGGCGGCGTTCCTGGAGTTCGACGACCTGGTCTCGGGCTACTTCAACCTCTCCTTCTCCGCCCAGGCGAAGCTGCAGGAGCCGTTGGGCGAGTCCCTCCCCAACCAGGAGATTTTTCGCCGCCTCTCCAGTGCCATGGGCTTCACCGACCCCGAGCTTTACGAAGACGACGCCACGATCATCGCGCGGATCATGGGCCAGGTGGGTGTCGAGGGCTCCTTCGAAGACTTCAAGAAGACCGGCACGGTGTTCCCGACGACGGCGCCGATCATCCAGTTCCCGGACCTCGCCTTCCCGACGCCGAGCGGCAAGATCGAGATCGCCTCGCCCCGCGCCGAGGCCGACGGCCACCCGCGTCTGCCGCTCGCCGACGCCGACCCGAAGCCGGAGCACGGGCGGCTGCGCCTGCTGACGCCGGCCTCGCCCTGGCTGATGAACGATTCCTACGCCAACGACGGGCGGATTGCCGAGCGCATGGGCGAGGCGGCCGTGACATTGCATCCGGCGGACGCCCGGGCCCTCGGCTTGACCGAAGGCCAGCGGGTGCGGCTCAGCAACGAGACCGGCAGTCTTGAACTCGATCTCGCGGTTGCCGAGACCATCCCGCAAGGCGTCGCGCTCAGCCCCAAGGGCCGCTGGCCGCGCCAGGAGGGCACACGCGCCAACGTCAACGTCCTCAACCCCGGTCTCAAGACGGACATGGGCGAGAGCACCTGCGTCCACGGGGTCGAGGTCGAGATCGCCGCCGTCTGACGCAGGGTAGCAACGCAACCGAACCACTCCGGTGTTGCCGGCGGCGCACTTAAGTCTAAGCTGTCCCCGCCGCTGCACCCCTTAGCCCGAGAGAACGCCGCCATGTCTGGAGCCGTCCAAGCGCAGATCAACTACATCCTTCCCACGGACGAGAAGCCGGTTACCTACCTGACCAATCCGGGCAGCAAGCCGGCACAACGCAACGCCGAGTACCGGGAGGTCGAGGTCACGATCCGCGACGCGCGGCCGACGGCGGATGCCCTCGATCTGGAGCGCGAGGGCTTCACCTTCAACACCGGGGGAAGCGCGGTCTCGGACTTCTACGACAGCGACGAGATCGAGGCGGTCTACAGCCCGGAGGTCGAGCGGCTCGTGAAGCAGGCGAGCGGAGCCGCCGAGGTGCTGGTCTTCGACCACACCATCCGTGTCGCCGATGACACGCTGCGGACCGAGCGGAAGCTGCGCGAGCCTGTGCACGTGGCGCACAACGACTACACCCCCCGCTCGGCGCCGCAGCGGGTGCGCGACCTGTTGCCGGCAGAGCGCGCAGAAGCGCTGCTGGAGCACCGCTTCGCCGTGGTGCAGATGTGGCGGCCGATCGCGGGCCCGGTGCAGGACATGCCGCTCGCGATCTGCGATGCCCAGAGCATCGACGAGGGGGACTTCGTGCTGACCGATCTGGTCTACACCCACCGCGTTGGCGAGGTGATGCAGCTCAGCCACAATCCCGGTCACCGCTGGTTCTACTTTCCCGAGATGAACCCGGGCGAAGCGCTGATCTTCAAGACCTACGAATCGCTCGCCGACGGCCGGGCGCGGTTCACCGCCCACACGGCCTTCGCCGATCCGAACGCGCCGGCGGACGCGCGCCCGCGCCAGAGCATCGAATCCCGCACCCTCGCCTTCTTTGCACCCTGAGGGCGGCACGCGCCGGCAGGCGATGACGGAGGCGGACACCACCCTCGCCGACGGCGACAATCGGCCGATCTTCACGGTCGGCGAGCTCTCGCAGGCGCTCAAGCGCGTGGTCGAGGGCGAGTTCGCCTGGGTCAGCGTGCGGGGCGAGGTCTCGGGCTTCAAGCGCGCCGCATCGGGCCATCTCTACTTCGCGCTCAAGGACGCGGATGCGGTGCTGGACGCCGTCTGCTGGCGGGGCGTCGCCGGCAGGCTGGGGATCGCGCCGGAGGACGGGCTCGAGGTCGTCGCCACCGGCAAGATCAGCACCTATCCGGGGCGCTCGCGCTACCAGATCGTGGTCGAGCGGCTGGAGCTATCCGGCGCCGGCGCGCTGCTCGCGCTGCTGGAGGCCCGCAAGAAGGCGCTCGCCGACGAGGGCCTGTTCGACGAGGCGCGCAAGCGCGAGCTGCCTTACCTGCCGGAGACGGTGGGCGTCGTGACCTCGCCCACGGGCGCCGTGATCCGCGACATCCTGCACCGCGTGCGTGACCGCTTTCCCCGCAGGGTGCTGGTCTGGCCGGTCACGGTTCAGGGCGCGGGCGCGGCGGAGGAGATCGCCGCCGCGATCGAGGGCTTCAACTGTCTCGATGCGGGCGGGCCGGTGCCGCGGCCCGACGTGCTGATCGTCGCCCGCGGCGGCGGCAGCCTGGAGGACCTCTGGGCCTTCAACGAGGAGGTCGTGGTGCGCGCTGCGGCCGCGAGCGCGATCCCGCTGATCTCGGCGGTAGGCCACGAGACCGACGTGACGCTGATCGACCTCGCCGCCGACCGCCGGGCGCCGACGCCCACCGCCGCTGCCGAGATGGCGGTGCCGGTGCGCGCCGACCTGCTGGAGCGCATTCAGTCTCTGGAGCATCGGCTGGGTGCGTCGCTCCGCCGGCAGATCGCCGAGCGGCGCGCGCGGATCGACGGGCTGGGGCGCGGCCTGCCGGCGGCGCGGGACCGGCTCACGACCGCAAGCCAACGGCTCGACGACTGGTCGGAACGCCTTTCACGCGGCGTGAAGGGGCGGCTCGGGACGGAACGCCAGACGGTGGACCGGCTCAGGCCGCTCCGGCCGCGCCAGCTCCTCGCGCTCAAGCGCCAGCAGCTCGCGCATGCCAGCCAAAACCTCTCGGCCGAACGCGTCAGCGCGCGGATCGGTCAGGCGCGCCGGTCCGCCGATCTGCTGGCTGAGCGACTGAGCCGCGCTGGGCAGGCCGCGTTGAGAGAGCGGGTGGCGCGGATCGAGACCGCCGCGCGGCTGCTCGAGGGCTATTCCTACCGGGGCGTGCTCGCGCGCGGCTACGCGGTGGTACGCGATGAGCGCGAGCGTCCCGTGACCCGCGCAGCGCAAGTAAAGTCCGGCACCGCGCTCTCCCTCGAATTCCACGATGGCCGCACCGCCGCACGCGCCGCCGGAAAACCCAAACCCCGCAAGTCCACGCCGGACGAGGACGACAACGGGCAGGGATCGCTTCTGTAGGTCGTCCAACACGCTCACCCCGCCCCCCTCCGCTCTCACTCCGAAGTACGGCAGTAATGACGTCCATGTCAGGCCATGCGGGGATTACAGCATATCCGTCAAAGTCGGACGCTCTCTAGCTGGACAGGGTGTCGGCGGTCGCAGCGGCCAAGACCTCTTCCTCCGTCGTTTCCGAGGTCTTGTAGGTTCCCACCACGGCGCCTGCACGCAATACAACAATTCTGTCCGCGGTGAGAAAAATCTCCTCGAGGTCCGAAGACACGACCAGTACCGCTTTTCCTTCCTTCGCCAACTCGTCGATTACATCGTAAACCTCCTTCTTGGTGGCGATATCGACGCCTTGGGTCGGATCATGAAATATGAAGATGTCCGGATCGCTGGCTAGAAGACGCGCGATCACGACCTTCTGTTGATTGCCGCCGCTTAGTTGGCCGATCAGATCATCCGTTGAGCCGATCTTAATTCTGAATCGATCGACATATGACTTCGCGAGCGTTGATTCGCCAGATGGCTTCAACACGCCTCCGGCCGAAACGTCGGAAAGCCTGAGCAACGTAATGTGCTGCGCGACCGTCAAGACCGGGAATATCGCATCCTTGCCGCGATCCGCCGGCACGTATCCGATGCCGGCCCTGATCGCCTCGCTGGGAGCCCCGATACTGACAGTTTTCTCATCAACGGAAATCGTTCCTGTCGGATGTACATTGCTCGTCCCCAGCAAGCTGCCAACCAAAGCATCGGTTCCGGAACCGACTGAGCCGAACACGCCGAGAATCTCCCCGGCATGAACTGCCAGCGTAACCGTCGACAGCTGCGCCGGGCCTAGCCTGTTGAGAGGAGCCAGAGACAGGTCCTGGACGGACAGCATTTCCTTACCGCGCTCATAACCCGTTCTGCTCTCCAGTTGGACGCTCCTCCCTACCATCGCCCGCACGACGCGCTGGGTCACCGCAGCCGGATCGCCACGGTCAAGGTGATCGGCAACGCGGCCATCACGGAGCACGGTAATTCTGTCGGCGATGCTGGCGATCTCGTCCAGCCGGTGCGAGATATAGATAATGGAAATTCCGCGGTTTTTCAGTTCAAGAACATAATCGAAAAGGACTTGAGTTTCGGTTTCCGTCAGCGCCGCCGTTGGCTCATCCAGCGCAAGCACGCGGACACCGCGTGCCATCGCTCTGGTAATGATGACCAGCTTCTGCTTGGCGGCAGATAAACTCCTCATCGAATCGGTAGGACTACAGTCAATACGAAAATCGTCGATCAATTTCTTGGCATCGCCAAGCATTCTGTTCCAGTCGACTATGCCGAAGCGATGTGGCTCGCGATTGAGAAAGATGTTTTCTGCGACGCTAAGTTCAGACACGACCTGAAGATCTTGCGGAACAAGGAATATTCCGGCGGCCTCAGCTTCCGATATGTTGTGAATATTGAGCCTTTTGCCCCCAAGACGAAGTTCTCCATCATATGTGTTGACCCCATAAACTCCACAAATAACCTTGACTAGAGTTGACTTTCCCGCACCATTTTCACCCACGACTGCATGCACGTCGTGTTGCCGGAATTCAACTGTGACATGGTCCAGGGCGCGGGTTGCTCCAAAGTTCTTGCTGATATCATCCGCCGTCAGGATGACCGAGTGCTCGTGACCGGGAGCGCGCTCTACTTCGACGTGGCTTTGAGGGTCAGGCATCCCTTGTGCCCCCGTCACGGCTGGCATCGCGTTCTTCGCTCCGAGCAGCGACTGTTTCAATGCTTGCCTGCGACGTAAGTTCTTCAAACTTGCGCCTAAGTTCAATTGCCTCTTCGATACCGATCAATTTGAATCGCAAGGTTTGCCCGGGCCGGGCCTGACCAATTTTCCAGAGCGACGCAGAAACCACGACTACGGGATTGATGAACCCCCCCATGGTCGGAGCGTCAGCAGGTAGAATGATCGGCGTATCGCCGCACAGATTGACCGCCCCCAATGGGTAGCCAGCGCTTACGACATTGGTGGGATCGGGCCCATGCTGAGGATCCTTGTCGAGAGCTCGGCTCGAAAAGGTCAGCTGAGGTCCCTTCAGGCGCATCCCGGTTCGATCGCTGCGGCCGGTAATCTTCCATGGCCCGTCGAGCAGGGTTTCCTGCCCGTTCCGATCGAGCCAGTCGAAATGAGGGCCCACCGTAACCTCTACCGACCACTCGTCCGGATAGGTGGGCCGCGCCGCGGCCTTGACCCGGCAATCGATTGCCGCCGCTCCAGCGCCAAAGCCAAGCAGATCGTCGGCCTTGAGAGGTCCCGCGCCGCCGAAACCCGACGGGAATGCGGATCTGCTGCCGAGTATTGCCTCAGCTTCAAAGCCTCCAGCGATGGCGATGTAGAGCCGTGCTCCCGTCCGGGCCCAAGGACATGCCAGGATCTGCCCCGACCGCACGCTGACCGTTTCCCAGAGCGGAATCGGCTCGTCATCCAGAAGCGGCTGCCAGTCTCCGCCCGTCAGCGCGATCACTGCATCCCCGAGAAACTCGAGTTTCACGCCAACAAATTGGACTTCCAATGCCGCGGCACTGGCTGGATTACCGACCAAGAGGTTGGCAAGCTTGAAGGCGACCGCATCCATGGGGCCCGATAAGGGAATCCCTACCCGCCAATAGCCAATCCGCCCAGGATAGTCCTGGATGCAGGTTTGCAGACCAGGCTCTAGGACGCGGATCGAGTTCGACATCGTGCCATCATTCATATTTGATCCGCCGAATGATCCAAACCTGCCAGCCAGTCGCTATAGCGCGAAAACGAAAAGAGTTCGTAATCCCATATCAGATAACGGTATGTACCTGCCTTCACCTGCGCCTCGATAAACTCATTTTCCTCGGGCGATATTGGACGAAACTTGATGCGATCGCCGGGCTCAAGCAGCGTCGCCTTCCCCCTGAACGGGACGAGCCGGGTGTCCAGACTGTAGATCGGGGTTGGCGTCCGACCGATGATATAATAGCCCCCTGGTGAATCTACGGGATAAATCGACGTGAACCCTCCGCCGACGCCTATCGCGCCGGCGACTGTATAAAGACGCGGCGGATTGTACTTGGGCACTGTCAGCGTAACCCGTGGATCCAGCGGCAGCAGTTCGGGAGTCCCGGCGTAAAACCCGATGCCCGCTACCCAATGTTGTGTGCTGGAATGACGTCGCACCAGCTCTTCGGGCCCGCCAAGCTCATTAATTCGAGCAACGTAAGTTGGATTATCTTCCATCGGAGCGATTTGTCTGTTGTATTGCTCCACACATTCCCGAGTGAGCGGATCGCGATAGTAAACAGGCAGCTCGATCAGGCGCGAAGACAACGTCATGTCGACCTCGTGCGCCATTTCGTTCCACACCGCCTCAACGACACTCCTGAGACGAGTCGGAGACAAGGCAAGAGAATCGTAGTGAATGAGAACGGAGACAAACATCGGTAGCGTCTCTATTACCCCCTCTATCTTTTCGTCCATAATCCGCTTGGCGAGCTGAATGACCTTGATGTTCAGGGATAATTCCATCCCTTCACCAACCTCGACCAGAACGAAGCGATCTCCACCCAGAAGAAAGCGAATGCCCCCTTCGGCAATAGGGGGCGGCATATCGGCAATGCCTGCCTTCGCCGCCTTAGGGGAGTTCATCTGCACGCGTTCCTCTATTGCCCATCAATGAACCCAATTGCCGCTTTCATCGCCCAGAGGCCCTGCCTCGCTTGTCGAGGTAAACGGCAACAAGCAAGACCAATCCATTGGCAATCATCTGGTAATTGGTGTCTATATTCATGAGCCCCATTCCATTGTTGAGGCTTTCCAAGAGCAAGGCGCCGATAACCGCCCCCAGCGGCGTTCCGATGCCGCCGAAAAGGCTGGTACCCCCGATGACCGCCGAGGCAATGACGGCGAGCTCCAGCGCAATACCGGCATTGGGAACGGCAACACCAACACGGCCATCGAGGACCAGACCGGCCATTGCATAGAGTGAGCCCATCAACGTGAACGCGACAAAGACATTCAACTTGCTATTGATGCCTGCATAGATCGCAGCAGAGGGATTACCGCCAATGGCATAGAGGCGGCGGCCAAAGACCGTGCGCGACATCAGGAAGGTAACGATGGCGATGACCGCTCCGAGTATCGCAATCGATACCGGCGTACCACGATATGAGAAGGCAATTCCGGTTACGGCGATCGCGAGCAGTCCCATCAATAGAACCGGAAATCCTGCGGCAGCGAAAAAGCTCAGAGGCCGATCCGGGTCGGCAATGCGAGATCGCGCCCGCCAGTCAAAATACTTGGTTATGCTATAGCCAGAAACGACAACGGCCATCGCAATAGCAGTCCAGGACGCGGAAATAAAATCGGCAGCAAGAAACGTCAGGAGTCCGTTATGGGTAACGGTCGAGCCTCCGGTTATGGTCAGTGCGGCGCCGCGAAGCGCGAGGAGACTCGCCAACGTCACAATGAAAGCGGGCACGCCCATCCAGGCAACCCAGAAGCCCTGCCACATGCCGATGAGCAGTCCGAGTCCTATGGTAATCGCACAAATCAACAGTGGGTCCGTGGTAAAGCCCAACCCTCTCACGGGATCGACAAGCAACGCCGCAAATACGCCCGTAAATGCGACTGCGGAGCCAATGGACAAATCAATGTGCCCAGGCACCATGACCATGACGATGCCAACGGCAAGAATCGCGGTAATTGCAACTTGAATTGTGAGTGTCGTCAGATTTCGTGGAGACAAGAACAGTCCGTCGGTCAGAACCTGAAACACGATCCAGACACCGACGAGGACTCCGACAAGAGTCAGGGCCCGCAGCTGTGCGACCGGGATTCGGCCGCTTATGAAGAAAAGGTTCGGGAATCGCATGAAGTCTGCTCGCCCTACTCCTGGATGCAGGAAGAGAGTCGCTTCAGGCTAGGTTCGACTGGGATATCGTTCAACGACAACACCCGGAGAGCATGAGCGAATCCGCAGATCGGAAAAGATCGCGGATCCACTATGGAACCCGCGATCCATTCCTCAGATCGCCTCAGGCCGGCGAAGCAACCCAAGCGACCGATTCTCCGGAGACCGTGTCCTAAATCCCCAATTCTTCCCGAGTCACCCACCACGGGTTGGCATCCGCGAACTCGGAAACCGAAATGGAGTCTGGTTCCGTGCCATCGACCGTCACGTTGACAATGTCGATCTTGTCCCACGGAACGTCGCCCCAACCGTTGTTGTATGTTGAATTAGCGCTGCTGGGGAGGCCGGCCAGCTTCTCATAGAGAAGATCGGCGGCACGGGAGCCCATCAAGTCGAACTTGGTCCAGGCAGTGACAAGCATTTCTTTCGCGAGGACCAGCTTGAGCGCTTGAGGCTCCGCATCTTCACCGGTCACGGGAATCTTGCCAGCCAGCCCTTGCGCGCGCAGTGCCTCGATTACACCGTATGCGCCACCATCCCAAGAGCACGCGACTGCGGCAATATTATTGTCGTTTGCGGTCAGCGCCTGCTCCACCTGCTTTCGAGCCAGCTCGCCCGACCAAGCCCGCATGTACTGGTCGTGCACGATCGTTATGGCCCCGCTGTCAACCAACGGCTGGAGGATTTCCATGATGCCCTGGTGTTTCAGCCGGGCGATGTCGGTGCCGATGTCGCCATTGGTGAGAACATAGTTGCCTTCCGGCGCGGCCGCCGAGGCAGCGCGGCCGAGCATACGACCAAGCTCGACTCCATCTCGGGCGGCGATGCCGGCCAGCTCCACGTTCGGAATAATGTAGTTCTCCGAAACGACGGGAACGCTCGCATCGTTGCACTTTCGAACGCTGGTGACCGCAGCATCGATATCAACGGGAACCAGCGCAAGCCCATCGATACCTTGAGTCAGCATATTTTCAACTTGACTTGCCTGAAGAATGGGATCGCTATTGGAAGAAATCAGCGGCAGCGGCTCCATTCCCAACTCTTCAGCACGACGGTTAAAGTACTCTCCATCGGCTGCTTTCCAGCGTTGCTGATCGAAGCTGGGCAGAATAATCGCCACCTTGAACTTCTTGGTTTCGCCATATGTAATGCGGGGTATGGTCGCTGCAGCAACTGTTGCCGCGGCTGCCCCAGATGCCTTGGTCAAGACCTCCCGCCGAGTATGCTTCCTGACGCCCTGGTCCTTCTTATTGGTTGTTTTTTCCGACATGAACTAATCCTCCCCTTTGGGTTGATAAAGATCCACGCAACCTTATCGTATCACCCTCAGACCTCTGTTGCAAAGCGCCCATCTTGCGCCACGGCCGAAAAAGCCCCTTATTTACAGTTGGTTATGTGTCGGCGGTGGCGCTTATCACAGCAAGCCGGGCCAGGTGCGCCGAGAGCGCCTTGGCGGTCCGGAGCACGCTCTCGCCGTGAGCTCGTCGCGCTGGCGCAGCGCGGCGTTGGCATGAATGCGCACGCGTCGGTGCGTAGCGCGAAGATGTCCTCGTATCTGGTTCCTCGGCCAGCTTGCTAGCATCGATCACGAAGGCGGCACCAAGAGCGCATTTGGGTGACGCGCTCTCTTTAACTCATTAAACTCCTGACGAAATGAAATATGACCCATAACTTTACGCTTCTCTGCATCGTCTTGATTTCTTGCAACTCCACAACTACACCTTCAATTTCTAAAGCCATCGATAACTGATTGAACCAATAGGCATGATCTATGGGTTCGCCGCCATAAAATCCGAATATGACATAGCAGTCGCTTCCCTTCACCTTGATTCTCGTGAATGGAACTCGAGCCGATGTAACTTCCTCCTCCAAGGGAAGCCAAGCCTTGCGTTGCTCCATGAGGAATTGATCTCCGGCTTCGTTTCGAAGCACGAACCTCACAATTTCAGGGCTGCCTGGAATTTCGTCCAAATCAGAAATCGTGTACCCACGAGGGATCCTTAACGGACGAACGACGTCAAAGTCCGCGGTCCTGCAAGCCTCTTCAATCAACGCCAGCTCGGGGTCTGCCGATATTTTGCGAAGGAAATAGAAAAACGGGCCACATAGTAATGAGACGATATTTGCAACGTGTATTCGAACCTTGAATCTCAACTTTTGGTAAGCAGTCGCTCGCGCTTCCGGCGAAATGCCATAGCGACCGCGAGAAAAGGAGTCACCTGAACTCATGAATGAACGCTAACCGAAGGAAATATACGAAGCAATCGAATCAGCGGGCCTGGCTGTTGATCGCAACGGCGTGGTGGATGAAGTCCAGTATCGTCGTCTTGCCGGTGCAACGGCTTCCGACGATGCAGCTCAAACCGTCCTCGCAGGCGGGCGCCTCGGTCGGCCGCAACGTGATTGGGGTCGACAGCCAAATCGAAGGTATCATCTCCGGCCTGGTCGCGTTCCGCCGCAGCCCATTGCCTGCGCACGGCAGGACGGCTCTCGTGGCTACAGAAGGGTAGATGACGATGTCGCAGCTTGAGAAATACCAGATGTACATTGGCGGCAAGTGGGTCGATCCGCTCTCGGTCGCGTGGCTGGAGTCCGACAATCCCTACGACGGCAAGCCGTGGGCGCTTATCCCGCGCGGCAACGAGGAGGACGCGAACCGCGCAGTCGCTGCGGCCAAGGCGGCATATACGAGTGGCGACTGGCCCGGCATGAATGCGACGAGCCGGGGCGCTCTCTTGCGCCGTCTCGGCGATCTGGTGGCGCGGGATGCGGAGCGCCTTGCAGCCGTCGAAGTGCGCGACAACGGCAAACTCATCAACGAGATGAGCGTGCAGCTCAAGTACGTCCCGCAGTGGTACTACTATTTTGGCGGCCTGGCGGACAAGGTCGAAGGCGCCGTCATCCCCACCGACAAGGCCAACATGTTCAACTACACCCGCCATGAGCCGCTCGGCGTGGTGGTGGCGATCACGGCGTGGAATTCTCCGCTTCTTCTCACTGCCTACAAGCTGGCGCCGGCCCTCGCCGCCGGCAATACCGTCGTGCTAAAGCCGTCGGAATACACCTCGGCGTCTGCGCTCGAGTTTGCCAAGCTTGTCGAAGAGGCCGGCTTCCCGCCCGGCGTCGTCAACGTGGCCACGGGTTATGGCCGGGAAGTCGGCGAAGCGCTGATCTCGCACCCGGACGTGGCCAAGGTCGCCTTTACCGGCGGCAGCGCAACCGGCAAGCACATCTACGAGACGGCGGCGTCCGGTCTCAAGCGTGTCACCCTGGAGCTTGGCGGAAAGTCTCCCAACATCGTGTTCGAGGATGCGGACCTCGAAGATGCGGTGAAGGGGGCGATCTCCGGCATCTTCGCGGCGACGGGGCAGACCTGCGTCGCGGGCTCACGCCTGCTGCTGCACGAGCGTGTCCACGATGAATTCGTCGACAGGCTCCTGGAGACCGCGAAGACGGCGCGCATGGGCGATCCGATGGACGTGGAGACACAGGTGGGCCCGGTGACGACCCCGCCACAGTACGAAAAGGTGTTGAATTACATCGATATCGCGAAGGATGAGGGAGCCACGTGCGTGCTCGGGGGGCACGCCGCTCAACGGCCGGAGTGCGGCGACGGCTGGTTCGTCGAGCCGACGATCTTCGATGACGTGACCAACGACATGCGGATAGCGCAGGAGGAGGTTTTCGGCCCGGTGCTCTCGGTCATCCGCTTTGGCGACGAGGAAGAGGCGGTCGAGATCGCCAACGATGTCATGTACGGCCTTGCCGCGGGCGTGTGGACGCAAAACGTGCGCCGGGCCATCACCATGGCCGACCGCCTCCAGGCGGGCACCGTGTGGGTCAATACCTACCGGGCTATCAGCTTCATGTCACCCTTCGGCGGCTACAAGATGAGCGGACTGGGGCGGGAGAACGGCGCCGACGCAATCCGCGAGTACCTGCAGACGAAGAGCGTCTGGATCAGCACCGCGAGCGAAGTGCCTAACCCGTTCGTGCTGCGCTGAGGGCCATCCTGACCGCTGGTCTCAGAGCCGGCATGCCCGGCCCTGCGAGGCGCCGTGACCTCCTGCCTTACCCGGCGATCGCGCGATGTGCCGGTGACAGCTCCAGCAGGTCGGCGACAGCGGTTGTGTACCAGCCCTCGGTGCGCTTCCGCCAATAGAGGTCGCGGAGCTGGCTCGTGGTTATGCCGGGCGCACCGTTGCCGATGGGCTTGTCGTTGAGACGGGTGACGGGCATCAGCCCGCCGGCCGAGGAGCAGATGAACATCTCGTCGGCATCGTCGAGATCGGCTGGCGTGAGGTCGGCGGCCTTCGCTTCCAGGCCCGCCTCGGCGCAGAGATCGAACACCGTCTTTCGCGTGATGCCCTCGAGCAGATTGTCCCTCGGCGTCAGTGCCTCGCGCCCCCGCAGGAGCCAGAGATTGAAGCCCGGCCCCTCCGCAATGTAGCCCTCGGTCGAGCATAGCAGCGGAGCATCGGCGCCCGCGTTCAATGCCTCGAACTGGGCGCGCGTCAGGTCCATGCGGTTGAAGTTCTTCGCCCGTTGGTCGATGGCGGCGTTGGGCGCGCGGCGTGTTTCCGCCACCCAGAGGTGGACACCGTCGCGCGCGCAGGATTCCGGCACGGTCGTGTAGTAGGGCACCGCATAGGCGATGAACTCGTTCTCGCAGAAGCGCGGATCGCCTTTAACGTGGCCATCGCTGAAGCGGCCGCGGGTGCAGAGCGCGAGGACGAGCGCATCCGAGAGACCCGCGCGATCCACGCACTGCGCCATGATATGCATCATCTCGGCGTCGGAGTAGGGCGAGGTCATGTAGACGTGGTCGCAGGACGCGCGGAAGCGGGCCATGTGATCGTCGAGGCGGAAGAAGGCGCCGTCCGATACCGACACGGCGTCGAAGACGACATCGCTGCAGCTGAAGGCCGGATCGAGAACGGAAATCGAAAGGTCCTCGACCGGAAGATACGCGCCGTCGCGAAACGCGATTCCAGTGTGCTCGCTCATCGTGCGCCTCCTTTCTATTCGGCCGCAGCCGCTCTCATTTCCCCCCGGGCTGCCTGCGTCGCATCGAGGTCGAGCTCGTACTCGAGCGCCTCCCAATCGATTTCGCGAACGACCACGCCGTAGTCGCGAAGCGCGCCGTCGACGCTCACGTAACCGTCCTTCACGTCTTCCATGACGGCGGCGGGGTCTCGTTCCAGCGGATCGCCGTAGCCGCCGCCGCCGCCGGACCACAAGTCGATCTTGTCGCCCTGGCGGACCTTGGCGCCTGAGCGGAACATGCCAATGTTGAACTCCTCGGCGCCCCCCATGTTGCGGACCAGCCGCTGGCCGTGACCGGCCTTGCCGCCGAAAAGCCCCCAGCCGGCATTGCGCTCGCCGTCGCCCATGACGGAGGCCGTGCCGATCTCGCCATCCATGTGCATGACGCGCTCGATTCCGAGGCCGCCTCGATACTTTCCCGGTCCGCCCGAGTCCGCGGCGAATTCGTACTTCTCCCAACTGATGGGGAATTGCTGCTCGAACATCTCGACCGGCTGGTTGCGCGTGCCAGATGCATAGAGAGCGATGAAGGACTTGTTGTCGCGCGTGGCGCGCGCGCCGTAGCCACCCTCGGTCCAGCAGTAGAACACGTAAGGGGTTCCATTAAGCGGCGAGTTCTCCCTGGTATCCACACCGCCGATCACGACATTGATCAGGCTGGGGGAGGAAGCGATGACCCGCTCCGGCGTTATCTGGGAGAAGCAGCCGAACACGCAGTTGACGATCTTCTGGTAGGCGCCCGACTGGCAGCCGACCACCGGTGCGGGGTAGCGGCAGTTCACGACGCTGCCCTCCGGCGCGATGATGTCGATCGCGTCGTAGACGCCCTCGTTGACCGGAATCTCGGGGAAGATCGCCTTGGTGGCGATGAAGCATGCCGACATCGTCATGGAGATCGGCGCGTTGACGCCGCCCGCGGTCTGTGGGTCCGACTCGCTGAAATCGTAGATCAGCCGACCGTTCTCGATCCTGATCGTGAGCCCAACCTTGATCATCTTCTTGTCGGCGTCGGCGATACCGGGGTCCTCGTCGATGTAGTCGGTCCAGGTGAAGCTGCCTTCGGGCAACGCGCGAATGGCGGAGCGCAGCAGCCGTTCCGAATATCGGATGTACTCCCGCATGACCGCGGAAACGGTCCCCTTGCCGTATCGGGCGTAGAGTTCGTGCAGCCGCTTCTCGCCGGTCTGGAGCGAAGCAATCATCGCCCGGATGTCGCCCCGCGACGATATAGGCAGACGCAGATTGGCAAGAATGAGCTTCTCGACGTCCTCGACGACGGCATCGTCCGAGGCGATCTTGATGGGCGGGATGCAGAGGCCCTCCGCGATCGAGTCACAGGCATCCACCGGGAAGCTTCCCGGTGTCTGCCCGCCCACGTCCGGCCAATGGCCCGAATTGCTGACGAAGGCCACGATCTCGTCTTCCCAGAACACGGGGCGGAGCATCCGCACGTCCGGCTTGTGCGTGCCCCCGCGGTAGGGATCGTTGCAGATGTAGACGTCGCCGGGACGCATGTCCTCCTTCGGACACTCCTTCAGGAAGGCCTTGGTCGACGGCGACATCATGGTGATGAAGCAGGGGAAGTCCTCCTCGCCCTGCATCACCAGACCGCCGTCCGGCGTCAGCACCGCGGCGCTGAAGTCCTGCCCCTGATTGATAACCATCGACATGGCGCCCTTCATGAGGACGATGCCGGCCTCGTTGCACACCGCCTGCAGGGCGCCGCGAATTACCTCGAACGTGATTTGATCGACGCCGGCGGCGGCGGTCTCATCCGTGAACTGGATTTGCTCTTGCATCTCGGCCCTCCCTGAGGGGGTTGGGCGCCCTACTGGGCTGCGCCCGTCTCTAGGATAAGGTTGAAGTAGCGGTCGACGTCCGCGCTCATGCCGGGCCTGATGAGCACGGTCGAATCCATCTGTTCGACGATTGCGGGCCCGACAAGCTGCGCACCCGGCAGCAACCTGTCGCGGTCGTACACCTTCGTCGAGACGAAGGCGTTCTCCTCCTCGAAGTAGACATCCCGCGCGCCGGTCTCCGCCGCCGCGGCCGTCCCCCCATGGTCGCTCTGCCTCAGCGACGGACGATCGATCAGACCGTGGGCGACGAGCCGGATGAGCTGGAGTTCCACCGGGATCTCGTCGAGCACGTAGTTGTATTCACGCTCGTGCTCGGAGGCGAAGCGGGCGAGCGCCGTGTCGAGGGCAGCCTGATCGAACGGCCGACCCTCGATCGCGACGGAAAGCGGCACAGCTTCGAAGCCGCCGTAGTACTTGAAGTTCGCGATCCGCTGCAGGTGCATGCGCTCGTCGTCGAAGCCCGACGCACGCAGCATGTCGCAGGCCGTCGCCTCCATCTCCGCGAACTCTGCCTCGATCTCGGCGCAGTCCAGCTGATCGGCGCGGCAAATCCGCGTTCGCGAAGAGTCGTAGCGGACATCCGCAAAGAGCAGACCGAGTGCCGAAGTGAGCCCCGGATTCGGCGGCACGATGACCTTGGGAATGCTCATCTGCAGGGCGAGCTCGGCGCAGTGCAGCGGCCCCGCGCCCCCGAACGCGACCAGCGCAAATTCGCGCGGATCATAGCCCCGCTCCGTGGTCACCTGACGCATGGCCTGGACCATGTTGGCGTTGGAGACCGTGATGATACCATTTGCAGCCTTGGTGGCGTCCATGCCGAGGCGGTCGGCGATCCGCTGCACGGCCTCCTGCGCGAGCTGCGGCTGGAGCTTCATGGCGCCGCCGGCCAGCCCTTCCGGATTGAGCGCGCCGAGGACCATGTTGGCGTCGGTGTTAGTCGCCTCCGTCCCTCCCGCGCCGTAGCAGGCGGGACCCGGTGCGGATCCTGCGCTGGCTGGCCCGCTCTTCAGCACGCCGCCCTCGTCGATCCAGGCGATGGTGCCGCCGCCGGCGCCGATGGTGATGAGATCGATGGACGGAAAGACCACGGGGATGCCGAAATCGATCTTCGACTCCTCGGTCGTGCGGATCTCCCCCTCGAAGATCGTCGCGATGTCGGCGCTCGTGCCGCCCATGTCGAGGCTGATGATGTTGCGGACGCCGGCGAGCTCGCCCAGCGCCTTGGCGGCGATGACGCCGGCGGCCGGGCCCGACATGATCGTCCGCGCCGCGTTGCGCCCGGCGCCCTCGGGCGTGGTGACGCCGCCCGAGGACTGCATGACGAGAATCTCCCCGCCGTAGCGCTCGCCGCGGAAGTCCCTGCTGAGTTGATCCATGTAGCGCCGGACGATCGGCTCCAGATAGGCGTTGACCACCGCCGTCGACGTGCGCTCGAACTCGAATATCACGGGGATCAGCTCGGACGAGAGCGTGATCGACGCGTCCGGGCATTCTTCCCGAAGGATCCGCCCCATCGCCCGCTCGTTCTCCGGGTTCAGGAAGGCGTTGAGGAAGCTGACCGCGATGGACTCGATGCCGCGCTTGCGGAAGGCCCGCGCCACGGCCCGCGCCTCGCTCTCGTCCACGGACGTGACGACGTTACCGAGGTAGTCGACCCGCTCGGCGACGGTGAGGCGATCCCGGCGCGGCACCAGTGGCGGCGACGGTTCCCACGAGACGTCATACATGCCCTCGCGGGGACGGTTGGCCCGTCTGATCTCGATGAGATCGCGAAATCCCTTGGTGCCGACGAGGCCTGTCCGTGCGCCGGTGCGTGCGACCACGGCGTTGGTCGCGATCGTCAGCCCATGAAGGAAGATCTCCATATCCTCGAAAGAGACATCGGCCGCGCGCACGGCATCGATCACGCCTCGCTGATAGTCGGGATAGGTGGTCGGCACCTTGGTGAAACGAAAATTACCATCCGCGTCCACCGCCACGAGATCCGTGAAGGTTCCGCCTACGTCAACAGCCACTCGATGTCGCGTGCTCATCAGCGCTTCCCCGGCTTCATGGGGCGAGATCCTGCCGACAGCCCTCTCACGAGGCGCCAGCCGGCCCACTCTCGCACCCGGTACCATTCTAGCTCCAGCCCGCCCGTGATGCCCCGGGGGCGGAGGATCAGGATCGCCAGCATGACCAGCGCAAGCCCCACTTCGCGGAGGTTGAGCACACCGCTCGCGAGTTCGATGCGCAGCAGGAGCTCCCCGATGGTGGTGACGACAAGCGTCCCGAGAACCGCACCCCACAGGCTGTTCATGCCGCCCACCACGAGCATCGCAAGCGTCATGAACGTGATGCCGAGGTAGAAGCTCTCGGGGCTGCCGATACCCAAGAAATGAATGTGCAGGCCGCCGCCCGCGCCGACGATGAAGGCGCTGAGGCAAAAGGCGAAGACGCGGTGCCAGACCACGTTCACCCCGATCGACGCGGCAGCACCCTGATCCTCCCGCGCGGCCCGAAGCCGCAGTCCGAAGCGTGAGATCTGGAAGAGGTAGGCGACCGCAATGGCGGCCAGCGCCCAAACCAGCGTCGACCAGAGATCGGTCGTGCGCGGCACGCCGGGCATGGAGGCCGCACCGCCAGTCATGTCGTTCCAGTTGCTGGCGACCACATAGGTGATCTGCAGCACCGCGAGCGAGGCGATGCCGGCAGCGAGGCCCGAGAGCTGCATCAACGGAATGGCGACGATGAAAGCGACGACGGCCGCAACTGCCGCCCCCAATACGATCGCCGGCACGGTGGGCAGCAGCTCGGTGCCGAGCGGCCCCGGCAGGTTGGGCAGCAGGACGTTCCGCATGGTCAGCGGGATGGTCAGCGCGCCCGAGATGTACGCGCCCACCGCCATGAAGCTCATCTGCCCGAAGGACAAAATGCCCGAGTTGCCCACGAAAGTGTAAAGACCGACCACCAGGATGAGGTTGACGAGACCAAGCGTGGCAATGCGGCTGAGCCCCGCGTCGCCGACGCTGGCCACGATGGCCACGACGACGATGACCAGCAGGCTCGGACCCGCCACGGGCGTGAGCCCCGCCATTATGTGGTCGTGCTTGCGGACGGACATCAGAGGATTTGCCGTCGGCTGTGGCGTTGCAGGAGACCCTGCGGGCGGAGCAGCAGGATTGCGATGACGATGGTGAAGACGAAGGCATCGCGGAACGGCGACAGTTCCAGGGGCAATGCGATCTGGAATACGACCGTCATGACACCGAGGAGGAAGCCGCCGGCTGTCGCTGCCGACAGGTTGCCCATGCCACCCACGACGGTGCCGACGAAGGCAACGAGCGTGATGCTGATCCCCGTCGTCGGCACCACCGCGCCAACCTGCGACAGGAAGATGAGCGACACCGTGCCAGCCAGGAAGCCGCTGATCGCGAAGGAGACGGCGATCACCCGGTTCGCGCGAACGCCGAGCAGCCGGGCCATGCGGAAGTCCTCGGCCGCCGAGCGCATGTGAAGCCCGATCGAGGTCCATTTCAGACCCATCGCCAGGGCCGCAACGAGCAGAATCGTCACCGCAACGGTGACCACACCGAGCTTCTGAATCCGCACGTCGCCGATCTTGAACAGCTCGAGCACGAACATCGGCATCATCACCGGCCGCGCGTTCGAGGTGAGTGTCGCCGACATGATGTTTTGCAGCAGATAGCTGACGGTGAAGGACGTAATCAGCAGGGTCGCTGCGCTTGCGCCCCGCACAGGACGAAACGCGGTGCGCTCCATGAGCAGCGCAAGCAGAGTCGTGGTGGCGAGCGTGCCGAGAATGAGCAGCGGCCACGGATAGGGGCTGAGGGCCGCCATCGAATATCCGCCCACCATGATCAGGTCGCCGTGGGCGAAGTTGATCAGCTTCATTACGCCGAGGATCAGGGCGATGCCGAGCACGGCGAGCGCATAGAGGCTGCCAAGGCTGATCGCATCGACGAAGTGCTGAGCGATCATCGTTCGACGCCCGGGGGCACCTAAGTTGCCGACGTGGTCTGCACGTCGAGACCGAGCTGATCGATGTAGGACTTGACGATATCGGCCCTGATCGTCGCGTCGGTGCCCTCGCCCTCCAGCGCGATCTCGCCCCGGCGCAGCACATAGACCCGGTCGCTCATCTCGATCGTCGCCAGTGCATTCTGCTCGACGAGGAGGATTGAAACGCCTTCTTCGCGCAACGCGGCGAGAGCGTCGAAGACCCGCTCGACGAGAATTGGTGCCAGCCCAAGCGACGGCTCATCCACGAGCAGGAGCTGCGGGCGAGTGAGCAGGGCGCGGGCGATCGCGAGCTGCTGCTGCTGACCGCCGGAGAGATTCCCGCCGCGCGAGCCACGGCGCTCGCCGAGGATCGGAAAGCGCTCATAGAGCTCCTCGATGTCGCGCGCGGTCTCCTGCTTCTGGGTGCGCGTGGCGGCAGCGACTCTCAGATTCTCTTCCACAGTGAGTTGCGCGAAGATGTGTCGCCGTTCTGGCACGAGCGAGATGCCCTTGCGCACGATGTCTTCCGGCGCCTGTCGCTCCAGCGGTCCACCGCTGAACTGCAGGGAACCCTGCACCGGCCGCAGGACGCCGGCGATCGTGAGCAACAGGGTGGACTTGCCCGCGCCGTTGGGCCCGACGACGCCGACCATCTCGCCGCGACGGACCTTGAGCGACACGCCCCGAAGCGCCGGCACCCGGCCGTAGCTCACGTGCAAGTCCGAGACCGAGAGAAGCTCCGGCGCCTCTTCGCGCTCGCCCGGCTCCGGAGCAGGGGGCCGGTCCACGGTCTGGTCTGCGGTCTGCGCCCCGAGCTTTCTGGTGCCCAGATACGCGGTGATGACCGCGTCGTTCTTCTGGACCTCGTCCGGTGAGCCGGTGGCGATGGTCTTCCCGTTGTCCAGCACATGAATGCTGTCGCAGAGATTCATGACGAGCCGCATGTCGTGCTCGATGATCAGCACGCCGCAGCCCTCGCTCTCCCTGATCCTCGAGATCAGGGCCACCAGTTCGTCGCCCTCCGCTTCGTTCAACCCCGCCGCCGGTTCATCGAGGAGGAGAAACTTGGGGCGTGTTGCGATAGCGCGGGCGATGCCCACGCGTTGCTCCTCGCCGAAGGAGAGCCTCTCGGTCGGGAGATGCGCCCGCGGCGAGAGGCCCACCCACTCCAGCACGTCCGACGCCCGCCGCTTTGCTTCGCGGCGCCCGAGACCGACGCCCACGGCTGCGACTTCGACGTTCTCGGAGACCGTCAGGCCGCGAAACAGGCGGACATTCTGGAACGTGCGCGCGAGGCCGCTCCGGGCGAGCCGCTTGGGAGGCCAGACGGTAACCGTGTCCTCGCCGAGCGTGACCGTGCCGGACTTGAGCGGCACGAAGCCGCTCAGTGCGTTCATCAGCGTTGTCTTGCCGGCTCCGTTCGGGCCGATCAGGCCGAGGATCTCGCCTTGATCCAGCTTGATATCAACGCCGTCTACGGCCTTGACGCCCTCGAAATAGACTCGGAGGTCCTCGCCTCTCAGGCTCATGGGTTCCCGCAGTTCCGGGTTGATTGGCGTTCCGCGTGGTCGACCGCTCGATCGTTGGGCGCGTGGATGCCGGCTGCGCGAACGGCAGCCGGCATCAACCTCAAGCCCGGAACCTAGAACACCACCGGCGGAGGCTTCTGGATCTTCCACCGCTCCACGAAGCGGTGCTTCCCGTCCTTCACTTCGACGATCACCATGGGCCGCCAGATGTCGCCATGGCGCTCGCTCGTGAACGTGGTTGGACCCACCAGCAGCGGCACCTCGTCGAAGCTCTCAAGCGCTGCACGAACCGCATCCGTGTCGAAGCTGCCGGCTCTGTTTACGGCCTCGGCGTAGGCCTGGATCTCGCTGTAGCCGATCACCGCGAATGCGCGTTGGGTGATGTCCGGATCGGCCTCGATTTGCCGCCGGACGAATGCGTTCACATCCTCCCAGGGATCATCGAGATAGGTCGAGATGTACGCCGCGTTATAGAAGTTGTCCAAGCCCGGCACGGACTCGAGCCAGTAGTCGCCGTCACCGCACACGCCGGTCACGATCGGCGTCTCGATGCCGGATGCCCTGATCTGCCGCGCCGCGACGGAGAGTCCCGGATTGCAGCTGGGTACGAACAGGAAATCGGGCGCCGTCTCGAGCCCTCTGATGCGGCTGACTTGTGAGGCGATGCTGGTATCGGTCAGCAGGAAGGTATCCCGTCCGACAACGCTGTCCTCGCCTTCGAGCTGGACCCAGCGGGTCTCGAAATACTGCGAGCATGTCTTGGTGTAGTCGATGAAGGTGTCGGTCAGCAGATAGACCGTCTTCCAACCCTTGCTCATCGACGACCACTCGGCGAGCGAGCCGCACTCATCGGGCGTCTGCGTGTCGAGGCTGAAGGCGTTGGGGCCGACACCCTGCGCGCCGAAGCGCGGCGAGCCGGCGCAGCCGAGCGCGATCATGCCGTTTTCCTGAGCGACCGAGGCGGACGGGCCGCCATAGTCGAAGTCGCAGCTGACACTCAGGATATCCGCGCCTTCGTCAATCAGCTCTTGCGCGGCGATCACCGCCTGAGCCTTGTCGGTCTTGGTGTCGCGCCAGATCGACGTCAGTTTACGGCCGAGCAACCCGCCTTCGGCATTGATGTCCTCGATGGCGAATTCGATACCCAGCTTGGCGGGCATGTCATAGGCCGACATGAACCCGGTGCTGGACTTTGCAATGCCGATGACGAGCGGGTCTTCGTCAGCGTGCGCTTGTGATCCGACGCACACCAACAGTGCCGCGCCTACGGCAGCGAGCACCAATTTGCTATGGAACCGCATCGCAGAACCTCCCTCTCGTGTTGGTTTCATTGGGCCAGTCCAAGGCGGAGCGCAGCCTTCGAGCACGGCCGCAAGAATGCTACTTGAGCGCCTGAACCGAGACAACCAGCCCACCACAGCGCAGGCTTCTTCCCTTCTTGCGCGGCCCGCGCCCAACGCCGTCAGCGGCCCGCGCCCAACGCCGCCAGAATAACCCCGATGACGAGGGGACGAGTACAAGGGGGCCGAGATACCAGGTGAGAGCGCTGCCGTTCGGTGCGCGCGGTTGGCGCGGTGCTCAGGCGTCGGTGCCGCCCACGGTGATGGGGTCGACCAGCAGCGTCGGCAGGCCGACGCCGACCGGCACGCCCTGGCCGTTCTTGCCGCAGGTGCCGATGCCGGTATCGAGCGCAAAATCGTTGCCGATCGCGGCGACCCGTGTCAGCACGTCGGGGCCGTTACCGATCAGGCTCGCGCCCTTGAGCGGTGCGGTCGTCTTGCCGTCCTCGATCAGGTAGGCCTCGGCGGCCGAGAACACGAACTTGCCCGAGGTGATGTCCACCTGGCCGCCGCTGAAGTTCTTGGCGTAGATGCCCTTCTTCACCCGGCCGATGATCTCGTCCGGCTCGTCCGCGCCGTCCAGCATGAAGGTGTTGGTCATGCGCGGCATGGGCGAATGAGCGTAGCTCTCGCGCCGGCCGTTGCCGGTGGGCTCCATGCCCATCAGGCGGGCGTTCATGCGGTCCTGCAAATAGCCGCGCAGGATGCCGTCCTCGATCAGCACGGTGCGGCCGGTGGGCGTGCCCTCGTCGTCCACCGTGAGCGAGCCGCGCCGGTCGTCGATGGTCCCGTCATCCACCACGGTCACCCCCGGTGAGGCCACCCGCTCGCCGAGAAGGCCGGAGAACGCGCTGGTCTTCTTGCGGTTGAAGTCGCCCTCGAGGCCGTGACCGATCGCTTCGTGCAGCAGGATGCCGGGCCAGCCGGGGCCGAGCACCACCGGCATCTCGCCGGCCGGCGTCGCCACCGATTCGAGGTTGACCAGGGCCTGGCGCAGCGCTTCGTCCACTTGCGCCTGCCAGCGCTCGGGCGCCAGGAATTCGTCGTAGACCGCGCGCCCGCCGACCCCGTGGGAGCCGGTCTCCTGCCGCTCGCCCTCGCCCACCATGACGGCGACGTTGAGGCGCACGAGGGGGCGCACGTCGCTGGCACGGCTGCCGTCGGCGCGGACGACCTCCACCACCTGCCAGGAGCCGAGCAGCGACGCCATCACCTGGCGCACGCGGGGCTCCTTCGCCCGCGCATAGGCGTCGATCTCCGTAAGCAGCGCGACCTTGTCGTCGAAAGGCGTGCCGTCCAGCGGATTGTCCTCGACATAGAGCGAGCGGTTGGTGCGAGAGGGCGCGTCTGCCATGGTCCCGCCGTGGCCGCGACGCACCGTGCGGACGGTCGCCGCCGCCCGCTTCATGGCGTCCTCGCCGAGCTCGCCGGCGTGGGCGTAGGCCGAGGTCTCGCCGGAGACGGCGCGCAGCCCGAAGCCCTGGCTCGTATCGAAGCTCGCGCTCTTGAGGCGGCCGTCGTCGAAGGAGAAGCTCTCGCTCTGGCGGTATTCGAGGAAGAGCTCGCCGTCGTCGGCACCGTGGAGGGCGTCCGCGACGATCCCCTCCGTGCGCCGCCGGTCAAGGCCTGCGCGATTGAAGAAGATCTCGTCGGTGACCAATTCGCGGCTCATTTCTCTCGTCCTTCGCTCGCCAGACGCCCTTGCACGCAGGAAATATGGGGCCGCCGGGGCCCGGCGTCCATCCCGAACGCCCCAAGGATCGGCGAGAGCGCCGCTTGCCGTCAATGAGGGGCTTCAAAAACGGTGGGGTGCATGGTAGGACGCAGGCGGCT
>JAPPNV010000128.1 GCA_028818565.1 Rhodospirillales bacterium
CCCGTTCGGGCCCGATGGAAAGCACGCGGGCCTCCTCGCCGTTCACCAGCGCCGGTGTCAGCCGCCGCGCCTTGCGGTTCCTGGTCCAGCGCACCCTGTCGCCGGCCCTGATCTCGATGGGCACGCTCTCGTAGACGCCGAGGTTGTGGGCGGCGTTGCCCGAGGGGCGGAAGCGCCGTTCCTCGCCGTCCGCATGGTCGAGAACGACCTGGCCGTCTTCGGTGCCCATCACCGTGCAGAGATCGTCGACCCTGCAGCCGTAGGCGTCGCGGTGGAAGACCACCCAATCGCCGGCCTCGTAGTTGGCGAGCACCGAGGCCTCGATGCGCGTGTAGCGCCGGTTCACCAGGCGCTGGATCGTCAGCGTCCGTCCCGTGAGCCGCCCCTCGTCGGTCAAGCCCTCGCGGATCGCGGCGTTGATCTCCCGGCGGATGGCGTGGGTCGGGGCGAGCACGGCGCAGGAATCGCGTTCCTCAGGCGGCAACGCGAGCCACGCCCGGGCGGCCTCGGCCCCGAGATCTTCTCGCGCGTGCTCGATCACCCGGTTGGCAAGGCGCGTCATGGCTTCGCCCGCCTCCCCCTCGCGGGCGTGCGCCACCGCCTCCTTCAACTCCGGATCCTTCTGCCGCAGGACCTCGTCCATCATCGCCGTCGCCATGCCGGCCTTTTGCATGAGCGCGAAGGGCTGACCGGCGTTGACGGCCTTCAGCTGCGCCGTGTCGCCTACCAGCACCACCCGGGCAATGCCGGTCTTGTCGGCGATGGCGAGCAACCGTTCCATCGCCACCGTGCCGATCATCGAGGCCTCGTCCACTGCCAGCACCGATCCGGAGAGGTCCGCGCGGGCTTCCTCCAGGCGCTCGGGGTCGGAGAGATCGCCGTAGCGCACCAGGAACCACTGCAGGGTCCGGGTCGGGATCCCGGCCTCCTTCGCCAATACCCGCGCCGCGGCGGCCGAGGGAGCCAGGCCCGTGAGGGGCTGCTCGGCGAGGCCCGCCACTTCCTTCAGCATCGTCGTCTTGCCGCTGCCGGCGCGGCCCTGGACGCCGACCACTATGTCGCCTTCGCCGAGGATGTGCCGCACGGCATTTGCCTGGCCCGCGGTCAGTCCCGCTTCGGCAAGGCGGGCGGCGACCGTCTCGCCGAGCACCAGCGCCTCGACCGTGCCCTTCCCCTGCTTCACCGCCTTCAGGATCTTCCGCTCCGCCTTCACCGCCCGGTCGGTGACGAAGGAGCGGTCCGAGCCTCTCAAGACCGTCTCCCTGAGTTCCCCTTCGCGCACCAGGCGCTCGATCGACTCGTCGATATCCTCGAGCCGGTAGCGTCCCGGCGCATGGCCCAGCACCAGCATGCGGATGTCGGATTCCGGGATGATCGTCCGTCTCTCCTCGAAATGCGCCACCGCCCGGGCCACCGCCTCCAGGACGCCCGTCTCGGGTTCGGCGATGCGTTCCGCCGGCGCCCTTGTCCGGATGCGGCGCCTGCGCGGCGGCATCTCTGCCGCCGGTTCGATGTGCGGCACGGATGGCGAGCGCCGGCGGCGGCGGCGTTCGTTCTTCGAGAGATCCGCGTCCGGGTGCCGGGGCAGAGGCATCTCGCTCCCGGTCTCCGGATCGGTCGGCCGCGGAGGACTGAGGGCGGTTGCGTCGCGGGAGAGACCCAGCGCCCGGGCGCGGGCGCGCCACTGCGGCACCAGTTCGTCGAGGCCCGCCTCCACCTTGCGCCGCCGCGTGTGGAGCGTCGCCTTCTGCGTCGCCTCCCTGGTATGCGGCAGGCCGTGCCTGTCGAGATAGGCCAGGATCTCGCGGCGGCGTCCGGAGAAGGCGTCCAGGAACTCTCCGTCGTAGCCCGCCAGCTCGAAGCCCGGCACCGGGCCGATCATCCTCGGCGTCACCGCCAGCCCCAGCGCCACCAGCCGCGAAGCGAGCTCGTTGCGGTAGTGCGCGCCGATCAGCTTCTCGTTCCGCCGCAGCGACGTCGGCTCGATGCTTTTCCAGGCGCCGTCCCGCGTCCGCGTCATGTTGGCGACGATGCAGTGGGTATGGAGCTGGGGGTCGAGATCGCGGCTGGTGAGATGGCGGAACCCCGCCGTCACCATGCCGTCGGCCTTCACCCGCGGCCGCCGCTTCGTCGCCGGGTCCCAGCCCCGGGTCTGCAGGAGGTCGCGCTCGATCCAGTCGAGCGTCGCCCGCACCGCCTCGTCGTGGGCCTTGAGGACGCGCGTATCGCCCATCACCAGGGCTTCCAGCGACACCGACTTCGGCGCCGACAGCGTGATGTCCC
>JAPPNV010000135.1 GCA_028818565.1 Rhodospirillales bacterium
GGCGGCACGAGGCCCGTGGTCTCGACGATCAGGCCGTAGTGCTCGGTGCGGCGGTGGGCCGCGAAGTCGAAGGTGGTGGACTTGAGGAAGGCGCCGTCGTCGAGCTCGCAGGCGGCGACGATGACCTCGTCGTCCACCGAGCGGGCCTGCGCCACGATCTCCCCGTTGGGCGAGACGATGGCGCTGCCGCCCAGCATATCGACGCCCTCCTCCCTCCCCGCCTTGGCGACGCCCACCACCCAGGCCCCGTTCTGATAGGCGCCGGCCTGCATGGTGAGGTGATTGTGGAAGGCGCGGCGGTGCGGCGGCTCGAAGGCGAGGCCGTTGAGCGCCGGCGTGTTGTAGCCGATCAGCACCAGCTCGACGCCCTGCAGGCCGAGCACGCGGAAGGCCTCGGGCCAACGCCGGTCGTTGCAGATCAACATGCCGATGCGCCCGCCCAGCGCCTCCCACACCGGGAAGCCGAGATTGCCCACCTCGAAGTAGCGCTTCTCCAGGTGCTGGAATTCGCGCTCGGGCTCGTGCTCGGCGTGGCCCGGCAGGTGGACCTTGCGGTACTTGCCGACGATCGCGCCCGTCTTATCGACCAGGATGGCGGTGTTGAAGCGGCGGGTCTCCCCGCCCTCCTGCGTCAGCTCGGCGTATCCCAGGTGGAAGGCGACGCCGAGGGAGGCGGCCTCCTCGAACAGCGGGCGAGTCTCGGGGCCCGGCATCTCTGCCTCGAAGAACGTGTCCACCTCGGCGTCGTCGAGCAGCCAGCGCGGGAAGAACGTGGTGAGCGCGAGCTCGGGATAGACCACGAGGTCGGCGCCCCGCCCCGCCGCCTCGCGCATCAGGGCGATCATGCGCGCGACGACACTCGCGCGCGGCTCGTCGCGGGCGATGGGGCCGAGCTGGGCAGCGGCGACGGTGACGATCCGGCTCATGCCTCTCCCTCTCTCGCCCACGGGGCGTCGTAATCGCCGCTCTCGGGTGCGAAGCCGTGGACCCGCCGGCCGAGCGGATGCGCCGCCGCCGGCAGGTCGCAGCGCAGGAACGCGCCCCGGCCCGGCTCGCCTAGCACTGCGCCCTCGTCCCACACGACCTGGCCGCGGGAGAGCGTGGTCACGGGCCAGCCGGTGACCACATGGCCCTCGTAGGGCGTGTAGTCGAGATTGTCGTGCAGCATGTCCTTCGAGATCGTCACTCGCCGGTCAGGGTCCCAGATGGCGATGTCGGCGTCGCCGCCGATCGCGATGCTGCCCTTGCGCGGGTAGAGGCCATAGAGCTTCGCCGGCCGGGTGCAGCAGAGATCGATGAAGCGATTGAGGCCGATCCGGCCTGAGCCGACGCCTGCGGAGAACAGCATCGGCAGGCGGATTTCGAGCCCCGGCACGCCGTTCGCGATCCTGTTGAAGGGCGCGCCCTTGCCGTGCATCTGCTTGCCCTCCGGATCGTCGTAGCGGTAGGGCGCGTGGTCGGAGGAGAAGACGTCGAACACGCCGCTCTCCAGCCCGCGCCAGACGTATTCCTGGTTCGCCGCATCCCGGGGCGGCGGGCTGCACACGTACTTGGCGCCCTCGAAGCCCTCGCGGTCGAGGTCGGCGGCGGTGAGGAAGAGGTACTGCGGGCAGGTCTCGGCGTAGAGCCGGAGCCCGCGTGCCTTGGCGGCACGGATCTCATCGATCGCCGCGCGTGCCGAGACATGCACGATCAGGATCGGCAGATCGACGATCTCGGCGAGCGTGATCGCCCGGTGGGTGGCCTCGCGCTCGGCCTGGGCCGCGTGCGCCACGGCGTGGAACTGCGGGGCCGAGCGGCCGGCGCCGATCAGCCGTTCGGTGAGCCAGGCGATGACGTCGTGGTTCTCGGCATGGACCATCACCATCGCGCCTTCGCGCCGCGCCGCTGCGAGCACGTCGAGGATCTGGCGGTCGTCGAGCTTGAGCGCGTCGTAGGTCATGTAGATCTTGAACGAGGTGTAGCCGTCCTTGATCAGCGCCGGCAGCTCCTGGCCCAGCACCTGCTCTGTGGGGTCTGAGACGATGAGGTGGAAGGCGTAGTCGATCACCGCCTTGCCGCGGGCGCGGGCGTGGTAGTCCTCGACCACGGCGCGGAGCGACTGCCCCCGGTGCTGGGCCGCGAAGGGGATGATGCAGGTGGTGCCGCCGCAGGCGGCGGAGATGGAGCCGGAGCGGAAGTCGTCCGCCGTGGTGGCCCCCATCGATGACGGCTGGTCGATGTGGCAGTGGCTGTCGACCCCGCCCGGCAGCACGAGTTTTCCGCCCGCGTCGATCTCGTC
>JAPPNV010000017.1 GCA_028818565.1 Rhodospirillales bacterium
GCGCCCATTGACGGTGGCGTCCAAGCAACATATCCAAACTCGTCATCCTTGGAGCTAAACCGTTGGTCATCCGTCTTGCGCGCGCTGCGGCGCTCGCCTGCTTAGCGTTCTCACTGATCCTGGCGGCAGCGGCGCCGGCGTGGCCCCAGGGCATGTCGCTGATCCGCGACGCCGAGATCGAAGATACCATCCGGGCCTATGCCGCGCCATTGCTGGAGGCTGCGGGCCTCGGCGAAGACGCGGTCCGGCTGCACATCGTCAACGATCCCAACATCAACGCCTTCGTCGCCGGCGGCCCAAATCTTTTCCTGAGCACCGGCATGCTGACCGCGGCCGAGGACCCCGGCGAGATCATCGGCGTGCTCGCGCACGAGATCGGCCACATCGCCGGCGGCCACCTGGTTCGCACGCGGGACGCGATGGAGGACGCCTCGGCCGAGATGATCCTGGCGACGGTGCTGGCGGCCGGCGCCATCATCGCCGGGGAAGGCGAGGTGGGAAGCGCGATTCTAAGCGGCGGTCAGGCGATGGCGCAGCAATCCTTTTTGCGCTACAGCCGCACGCAGGAGCAAAGCGCCGACCAGGCGGCCGTGCGCCTGCTGGAACGCACCGGACAGTCGGCTGCGGGCCTGCTGCGCATCTTCCAGCGGCTTGAGGAGCGCGAGCGGCTTGCCATCACCGACGTGAACAGTTACGCGCGAACCCACCCGCTCACGCGCGAACGCATCCGTTTCATCCGCGACCAAGTGGAAGGGGAAGAGAGCGCCGCGGGCCAAGCCTCGGACACGCACGGCACAGCTCACCGCCGCATGGTGGCGAAGCTCAAGGGGTTCCTCGACCCGCCGGAAGCGACCTTCCGCGCCTACCCGGAAGAAGACGAGGCGACCGAAGCACGCTACGCCCGCGCCATCGCCTACTACCAAATCCCCGATCTGGGACGCGCGCTCGCGGCGCTCGACGCCCTGCTCGCGGACCATCCGGACGACCCCTGGTTCCACGAGCTCAAGGGGCAGGTTCTCTTCGAGAACGGGCGCGTGAGCGAGGCAATCGCGCCCTACGAGCGGGCAGTCGCGCTCAAGGACAACGCGGCGCTATTGCGCCTCGGCCTCGCCCGCGCGCAGATCGAGACCGGAGACGCCGCGTCGCTCACGAGCGCCATCGCGAATCTGGAAGCGGCGACCCGGCTGGAGCCGAAGTCGCCCCAGCACTGGTATCAACTCGGCATTGCCCGCGGCCGGGTGGGGGAACGCGCCGCTTCCTCCCTCGCCTTCGCCGAGGCCGCCTTTCTACGGGGCGATGCGGAACGGGCGCACTATCACGCAAGCGTCGCGGCGGAGGGCCTACCAGAAGGCAGTGCGCGCTGGCTACGAGCGGAGGATATTCGTAACGCCGCGGAGCAGGCCGCGAAGAAGAGGCGGTGAGCGCCGCGCTCGCAGCCCTCAGATGAGCCCGCCGAGCGGCGACGAGGGGTCGGCGTAGCGCTTCTTTGCCATGCGGCCGGCGAGATAGGCGAGCCGGCCGGCTTCCACCGCATGGCGCATGGCGTGCGCCATCAGCACCGGATCCCTGGCGCCGGCGATGGCGGTGTTCATCAGCACCCCATCACAGCCGAGTTCCATCGCCACGGCGGCGTCGGAGGCCGTGCCGACGCCGGCATCGACGAGAACGGGCACGCCGATACGCTCGACGATGATGCGAATGCCGACAGGGTTCTGCACCCCGAGCCCCGAGCCGATGGGCGCCGCCAGCGGCATGATCGCGGCGCAGCCCATATCCTCCAGCCGCTTGGCCATGATCGGGTCGTCGTTGCAATAGACCATGACCTCAAAGCCGTCCTCGATCAGGATCTCGGCGGCACGAAGGGTCTCCGGCATGTTGGGGTAGAGCGTCTCCTGATCGCCGAGCACCTCGAGCTTGACCAGCGACCAGCCGCCGGCCTCGCGCGCGAGCCTCAGCGTGCGGACGGCATCCTCGCCGGTGAAACAGCCGGCGGTGTTGGGGAGATAGGTGTAGCGCTTGGGATCGACGTAATCGATCAGCATCGGCGCATTGGGGTCGGTGACGTTAACCCGGCGGACCGCGACCGTGATGATTTCGGCGCCGGAGGCATCGAGCGCCGCGGCGGTCTGCTCGAAATCGCGATACTTGCCGGTGCCGACGATCAGCCGCGAGCGGAAGCGCCGGCCGGCGACTTCCCAACTGTCGTCGTCCGCTGCCACCGGCACAGGGTCGGCGCCGCCGCCGATGAAGTGCACGATCTCGAGCCGGTCGCCGGCGGCGA
>JAPPNV010000229.1 GCA_028818565.1 Rhodospirillales bacterium
CGGTGTTCCCGATCGCCGAGAAGCGCAACATGATCACGCGCATCTTCTCGGCCCTGGGAGCGGTCGGTGTCGGCACCTGCTACATGATTCCGGACGAGAGCGGCATCGCCGACCGCGTGAAGCGGGCAATCCGCCTCGGACCGCCCGATGGCCAGGTCTGGCCCGAGGTGGAGTTCCTCGACATGCCGATCGAGGGCTCGCCTGCCGACACGCTCGAAGCCACCGCCCGCATGGTTGCGCGAGGCGTCGGCGGAATCATGGTGCTCGGCGGGGACGGCACCAACCGGCTGGTCGCGCAGGCCTGCGACGGCGTGCCGCTGACCTCGCTCTCGACCGGGACCAACAACGTCTTTCCGATGATGCGCGAAGCGACCATCGCCGGCCTTGCGGCGGGGCTGGTCGCGACCGGCGCGCTGCCGCGGGAGCAGGCGGCGCGGCGCAACAAGGTCCTCCGAGTCACGATCGACGGCGCGCCGCGTGACATCGCGCTTGTCGACGTTTGCGTCAGCGGCGAGACGTGGACCGGGGCGAAGGCACTCTGGCGAGCGGATTCGCTCGACCAGCTGTTCGTGACGTTTGCCGAGGCCGACGCCATCGGCCTCTCGTCGGTCGCGGGCCTCGTGCGCCCGGTCTCGCGCGACGAGCCGACCGGCGTCGCCGTCGATCTGGCGGCAGCGCCGGGCGCGGCGCGGACGGTCTCGGCACCGCTGGCGCCGGGACTGATGGCGGAAATCGGGGTTGAGCGGGTGGTCGACCTGGTGGCCGGCGTGCCGCATCCGATCCGACTCGAGCGCGGCGTGGTGGCGCTCGACGGCGAGCGCGAAATCGCCTTCGGCCCCAACGATCAGGTGGCGGTGGTGCTGCAGCCGGACGGCCCGCTCACCGTCGAGATTGCCCGGGCGATGGCGTTGGCAGCAAGGGAAGGGCTGCTGGAGCAGCCCGCCACCGCGCGCGTGCCCTCGTGACGGCGATTTTGCCGGCCAGGACGCGTCGTCACGGGCACGAAGGGCTTGCCCATCGGCGGGCTTCGGCTAACATGCCCGGCGACAACTGACGGGGAACGGCCGTGGCTATCTTTGACGAACATCGTATGCGTCGACTGCGCCGGCTCTGGCACTCGGGCGAAGCGCCAGCGCTGTTGGTCGCGCTGATCTTCTGTGTCGTCACAGCCTACCTGATGGTGAGTGCGGAGCTTCTTCCTGCGGAAGACGGATACGGAATCGCCGGGATACTCTTCATCTACGCCACCGTGTTCGTGCTGACGGGTGGGATCATCAAGATGCTGCTGAGGCCGGCGATACGGTTGTGGGCGAAATCCCGCGGCGGGAGCGGCGACGCGGCCTAAGGCCCCGGGCGGCGCAGCCGGCCGCCTCGCCCGAATCCCTTGTCCCTTCAGGACTCCGAGCCATCTGACAGTCCGAGCGCCATACGCGTCGGCCGCGCCCGGCGCTGGGCCGCGCGGCCGGCGGGGTTCTGGATCGCGGTCGCGCTGCTCTTCCTCACTGGCGTCCTCTACGGCCTGAGCTACTCGCTCACCGGCGTCTCCATCGCGAACGGCGTTCCCTTCACCAGTTTCGTCCTGTGGATGGGTATGGGCGGGGCCGCGGTGAGTCTGCTGCTGGCGCTCATCAACGGACAGCCGCCGCCGCTTTCCCGCGCCCACATCAGCTCTTACGCGGTCGCCGGCATCGCCGGCTATGGCGTGCCGTACCTGACCGTTGGTTTCGTCAGTGGCAAGGGCGTGCCGGCCGGCATCATCAGCATGCTGGTGGCGCTGTCCCCCATCCTCACCTACGTGGGCGCGGTCGCCTTCAGGCTGGAAAGGATCTGGTGGCCGCGCGTCCTCGGCTTCGCCATCGGCGTCGTCGGGGTGGCGCTCTTGGTGGTGCCGGAGACCAGCCTGCCCTCGCGAGACCTTGTGCCGTGGATCCTGCTCGCCCTTCTGCTGCCGGTGGGCTACACGACCACCAGCCTGGCCACGGCAATCATGCGCCCGCCGGCGACCGACTCCCTCCACTTCGCGTTCGGCTTCTTCTTCTTCGGCTCGCTCCCGATCCTCGCGGCAGTGGCCGCGACCGACGGCTGGTGGTGGTTCGAGGGCCCAATGGACCCTGGCGACTGGGCGCTGATCACCGCCATCTTCGTCCAGGCTCTGGGCATCTACCTGTTCGTCGAGCTGATCCGCTTCCTCGGACCGGTCTTCTTCTCGACGGTGAACTTCATCGTCGCCCTTTCCGGCATCGGCTGGGGCATCCTGTTCT
>JAPPNV010000260.1 GCA_028818565.1 Rhodospirillales bacterium
GGATTGGCGATCGTGCCCTCCGGCGCCTCGATGGTGATGGGACGGATCAGGCCCGAGTTCTGCGGGATTTCACCGAAGACCTCGCTGTCCAGCAGGATCGAGCGGACCGTCAGCCAGATCGCGCAGTCCACCGTGCCTTCGAGCGGCATGTTGATGGGCCGGTCGTCGCATTGCGCTGACGTGCCGGCGAGATCCACCACCAGGTCGCTGCCCTTCACGGTGACGGCGACGGCGACCTTGAAGTGGCGGCGGTCGGGGTCGTCGAGGAAGCCGTCCACGTAGCCCTCGGCCCGGCAGGTGCCGTCGGGCAGCGCTTCGATGGCCTGGCGCATGAGCCGCTCGGAATAGTCCATCAGCGCATCGGCCGCAGCCTCCACGGTGGCCAGCCCGTGGCGCTCGATCAGCGCGAGGTAGCGCTCGGCGCCGATCCGGCTGGCAGCCACCTGCGCCTCCATGTCGCCCACCACCATGTCGGGTGCGCGGATGTTGTCGCGCATCATGTGCCAGAGCGCCTCGTTGGCGGCGCCCCGGTCGTAGGCCTTGAGCGCCTTGAACTGGAGCCCCTCCGCGTAGGCGTCCATCGCATCGACGATGCCGCAGCTGCCGGGGCTGAGCGCGCCGATATCGAGGTGGTGCGCGGTGGTGACGGCGTAGCCCACCAGCGCGCCCTCGTGGAAGACCGGCACGATGAAGGCCACGTCCGGCCCGTGACTCGCGCCGTGATAGGCGGAGTTGTGGATGATGACGTCGCCCTCGTTGAGGGTCTGGCCGCGCTCCTCGAGGATCTGGTTCATCCCCTTCACGTAACCGGGGATCGGGCCTGACTGCAGCGGCGTCGAGTGCTTCGATTCGCAGAGCTGGCGGCCGCGGCGGTCGATGATCGCAGCGCCGAAATCCTCGGACTCGCGGATGATCGAGGAATAGGACATGCGCATGAGCTTCCAGCCCATCTCGACCGCGATACTCTCCAGCGCGCCCTGGATCACGCTGGCGGTAACCGCATCGATGGGTCGGACGTTGGGCGTCTCTGCCATATCTAGTCCTCCTCGCCCAGGCGCAGGATGAGGTTGGCGCTTGTGTCGACGCGCACCGTCCAGCCCGGCGGTACCACGGTGGTGGCATCGGTTTGCAGGATGACCGCCGGGCCGGCGAACGGCGCGTCGACCGGCAGCGCCTCGCGCCGGTAGAACGCGGTGTCGTAGCCTTCGAGCGCGCCGTCAACGCGGAAGACCGAGCGCGCGGTCTTGACCCGCGCCTCTTCCAGCGATCCGCCGGAGGGCGCTGGCGGTGCCGCGATCTTGGGCATGCGGCCGACGCCGGTGATGCGGATGTTCACGATCTCGATGGGGCTCTCGGTGAAGCAGTGGCCGTATTCCTGCTCGTGCAGGGCATGGAAGGCCTGCCAGACCTCTTCCAGCCCGGCCTCGTCCAGCTCGTCCGCCGGGAAGCCCACGCGCAGCTCGTAGCCCTGGCCGACGTAGCGGAGGTCGCCGGCGCGGCGCTCCTCCACCCGGTCGGCGCCCAGGCCGGCAGCCTCGTACTGGGCCAGGAGGTCGCGGCTGAGCCGGGCGAAGTCGCTGTTGATCCGCCCGATATCGACCGCACCCTTGACCTGGAAGGCGGTCATGATCTGGTCGTACTTGAGGTCGGTGGTGAGCAGCCCCGCGGCGGACGTGATGCCGGGATGGGGCGGCACCACGACCTCAGGCACGTCGAGCATCGCCGCCACCTCGGCGCCGTGGAGCGGCCCCGCGCCGCCGAAGGCGACCAGCGAGAAGTCGCGCGGGTCGAGGCCCTTCTGCACCGTCTTGGAGCGGATGGCGTTGGCCATGTTGCTGTTGACGATGGTGAGCACGCCTTCGGCGGCCTCGTGCTTGTCGACGCCGAGCGATTCGGCAAGATCCGTCAGTGCCTCTTCGGCTCGCCCGGGCGCGAGCGTCATCTCGCCGCCGAGGAAGTTGTCGGCATCCAGCCGGCCGAGCACGAGGTTGGCGTCGGTGACCGTGGGCGAATCGCCGCCCCTGCCGTAGCAGGCGGGGCCGGGCTCGGAGCCCGCGCTCTCCGGCCCTACCTTGAAGGCGCCGCCGGCATCGGTGCGGGCGATGCTGCCGCCGCCGGCACCGATGGTGGTGATGTCGATCATCGGCACGAGCACCGGGTAGCCGCCGATCCAGGTGTCGCGCGCGGTGGCCTCGTTGTAGCGGCCGTCGATCACGATGCCGATGTCGGCGCTGGTGCCGCCCACGTCGAAGGTGAT
>JAPPNV010000320.1 GCA_028818565.1 Rhodospirillales bacterium
TACTTGCCGCGATGGGTGTAGGCGCACTCGATCCCGTTCTGGGTCACGCACGCATCCAGATAGTCGATCGCCGCCCGGCTGAGGTGAATGTAGCCGTGGGCGCCCGAGAGCTCCTCGAACTCGCCGCCCACGTTATGCGGCAGGTCGATGGCGAAGCCGGAATTGCGCCCGGACGCGCCTTCGCCCACCTCGTGCGCATCCAACAGGACGATGTGATCGTCGGGCCGGTTCTCTGCGAGCCTGCGCGCCGCGGCCAGCCCGGCAAAACCAGCGCCCACCACCAGCCAGTCGGCACGCACGTCGCCCTTGAGCGCAGGTGTGGGTTCCCGCGGGGGCAGGATGCGGCTCCAGCCGTTGGTGGCGTCCTCCTTGGGTAGAATCTTGACCGCCATGAGCTGGCCTCCGCGCGGATGGCCGGAAGAACCCGGACTATGCCGGACTTATCCGGACAGACCGCCCCGTGTCTAGTTCGCGTTGGGGATGAAGAGCCGCTCGCCCTCGATTGTGAAGCCGTCGATCGCGGCCTGGCCTGTGGGCGAGAGCAGCCAGTCGGCGAAGCGCCGGGCGGGCGCGGCCTTCACGTGCGGGTGCCGTTCCGGGCTCACCAGGGTGACGCTGTACTGGTTGCGGAGCCGCGCATCGCCTTCCACCAGGATGCGCAGATCGAGCCGGCCGCGCATCGAGAGCCACGTGCCGCGATCGGCGAGCGTGTAGGCCTCCATCATCGTCGCGGTGTTGAGCGTCGCCCCCATGCCCTGCCCGGCCTCGCGGTACCAGGTGCCGGACGCGCCGGTTGGGTCCACGCCGGCGGCTTCCCAAAGCGCGCGTTCGCGCCGGTGGGTGCCGCTGTCGTCGCCTCGGCTGACGAAGGGCGCCTCCGCCGCCGCGATGCTGGCGAGCCCTGCCGTCGCGTCGCCCGTGCCCGCGATTTCGGCCGGATCGCTCGCCGGGCCCACGACCACGAAGTCGTTGTACATCAGGTCGAAACGCGCGCTGCCGTAGCCCTCGGCAACGAAGGCCTCCTCCGACGGCTTGTCGTGCACCAGCAGCAGGTCCGCATCGCCGTTCCGCGCGAGCCGGAGCGCCTGGCCGGTGCCGACCGCGACGACGCGGACCTCGATCCCGGTCTCGGCCTCGAACAGCGGCAACAGATGGTCGAAGAGCCCGGCGTTCTGGGTCGACGTGGTGGAGGCGACGGTGATGAAGTCGCCGGCCCGCACCCCCGGCACCACCAGCAGGAGCGCGAGGACGAACGCCGCGAGCGGTCGGAAGACGCGGCCTCGGGAACGGCCGGGCAATCGCATGGGCAGCGATCTCTGGGTCAGGCTCCGGGCGGGGTGAGTTCGCGGCGCTCCCACCAGAGCAGCTCGCCCCGCAGGAAGGCGCTCGCGAGCTCGTTCTCGGGCCCCGCGAAGAAGGTCTCGGCTGCGGCGTGCTCCAGCAGGCGGCCGCGGTGCAGGAACATCACCTCGTCCGCAAGCCGGCGCGCCTGGCCGAGATCGTGGGTGGTCATGATGATCTTGGTGCCCTCCCGGGCCATCGCCTCGATCACGCCCTCTATCACGTGGGTCGCGGCCGGGTCGAGATTGGCGGTCGGCTCGTCGAGGAAGAGCACCTGCGGGTGCAGCGCCCATGAGCGCGCGAGCGCCAGCCGCTGCTGCTCGCCGAAGGAGAGCACGCGCGCCGGCACCCGCGCGAAGGCGCCGAGCCCGGTCCGCTCCAGCGCGTCCGCGATGAGCTGCCGGCGCTCAGGCCGGGCGATGCGGCGCAGGCTGAGTGCGAAGTCGATATTGGCGGCGACCGAGCGGCGCAGCATCACCGGGCGCTGCATCACCATCGCCTGGAAGCGCAGTGGGTCGCGCCCGGCGGCGCCGTGCCAGAGCACCTCGCCTTCGCTGGGCGCGATCAGCCCGTGGCAGAGCCGGAGCAGGAGGCTCTTTCCCGCGCCGTTGGGCCCCATGATGATCGTCTTCGGTCCCTCGGCGACGCGGACCGAGACCGACTTGAGCAGCCGTTGCCGGTCGCGCTCGAAGCTCACGACCCGAAGCTCGAGCGGCAGGATGGTCGGCGCCGTCATCGCGGCCGACCCTGGGCCAGCGTGCCGCGCAGGAGCGCGGCGGCGGCGCTTACGGCAATGGAGAGCGCGACCAGGACGATGCCGAGGCCGAGCGCGAGCGCGAGGTCGCCCTTGGAGACCTCGAGCGCGATCGCCGTGGTCATGACGCGGGTCACGTGGTCGAT
>JAPPNV010000327.1 GCA_028818565.1 Rhodospirillales bacterium
AAGGGCCGCACCGTGGTCTATCAGACGGCGGGCGGCGACGGGCGGATCACGAAGGACGGCGTGACCGTCGCCAAGGAGATCGAGCTCGAGGACCGGCTTCAGGACATGGGCGCCCGGCTCGTCCGTGAGGCCGCGACACACACCGAGAAGAGCGCCGGCGACGGCACCACCACCGCGACTGTCCTCGCCCGCGCGCTCGTGCGCGAAGGCGCCATGGCGGTTGCCGCGGGCATGAACCCGATGGACGTGCGCCGCGGCATAGACCTCGCCGTCGACGCGGTGGTCGAAGAGATCGGCAAGCGCTCCAAGCGGGTGAAGACCCGCGAAGAGATTACGCAGGTGGCGACCGTGGCCGCCAACAACGACCCGCACGTGGGCGACATGATCTCGCGCGCGATGGAAGAGGTGGGCGAGCGCGGCGTCATCACCATCGAGGAAGCAGCCGGGATCGAGACAGAGCTCGATGTGGTCGAGGGCATGAACTTCGACAAGGGATACGTCTCGCCCTATTTCGTGACCAACGCCGAGCGCATGACGGTCGAGCTCGACGACGCATATATCCTGGTGCATCAGGAGAAGCTCACCAGCATGCAGGAGCTGCTGCCGGTGCTGGAAAAGGTCGGTCAGACCGGCAAGCCGCTCGTGATCATCGCCGAGGACGTGGACGGCGAGGCGCTGGCGACCCTGGTGGTCAACCGGCTGCGCGGCGGCCTCAAGGCGGCGGCGGCCAAGGCGCCTGCCTTCGGCGACCGGCGCAAGGCCATGCTCGAGGATATCGCCGTGCTCACCGGCGGCTCGGTGGTCAACAAGGAGCAGGGCCTCAAGCTGGAGAGCATCACGCTCGATCAATTGGGTACGGCCAAGCGGGTCGAGATGAGCAAGGACGAGACCGTGATCGTCGGTGGCGGCGGCACCAAGAAGGCCATCGAGGAGCGCTGCCGGCAGCTCCGTACCGAGATCGAGACCACCGATTCCGAGTACGACCAGGAGCGCTTCGAGGAGCGGCTCGCCAAGCTGGTCGGCGGCGTCGCAATCCTGAGGGTCGGCGCCGATTCCGAGATCGAGGTCAAGGAGAAGAAGGAGCTCGTCGAGGACGCCATGCGCGCCACGCGCGCGGCGGTGGAGGAGGGGGTTGTCCCTGGCGGCGGCGTTGCGCTGCTCGCGGCCTCGCGCAAGCTCGACAAGCTGACGGGCGCCAATGCCGACCAGGATCGCGGCATTGCCATCGTGCGCCGCGCGATCCGCACGCCCACGCGCCATATCGCGGAGAACGCCGGCGCCGACGGCTCGCTCGTCGTCGGAAAGCTGCTCGACGGCCGCGGCGCGACCCGGGGATTCGACGCCCAGGAGGGCCGCTATTGCGACATGATCGAAGCCGGCATTCTGGATCCGGCGAAGGTCGTCCGCTCCGCGCTTCAGGACGCCGCGTCCATCGCCGGCCTGTTGATTGCGACCGAGGCCGGTATCGTCGAGATTCCCGAGGCGCCGCCGCCGATGCCGCCGGGTGGCGGCGACATGGGAATGGGCGGCATGGGTGGAATGGGCGGCATGGGTGGAATGGGTGGCATGGGTGGCATGGGTGGCATGGGCGGAATGGGTGGCATGGGCATGTAAGCCCGCCCGGTCCATTGCATAGAGACGGGAAGGGGGCCGCATGGCCCCCTTTTTCGTGCCGGGTGTTCGCTTTGCGTCGCTCTCCATGTGGTTACCTGGGATGGACGAACTAATTTTCAGGCGGGATTCACCGGGATTAAGCGAGATTAACTGGGATTAAGCGGGATTAAGCGGGATTGAGCGGGATGGAAGGGATGCTGCGGCAGACACGGCGGCTTTCCTCTTGGCGTCGCCGACGGCGATAGCGCGACTGCCCAGAGAAGATACCCCGGCGACGAATATCCGCTCGCCTTGCCTCCGCCCGCCTCGGCCTGCGTTCCCGTGCGCTTCATGGCGCGATGTTAAAGCCGGTGGCGCGCGCCGTACACCGGACCATGGTGCGGGGAAGCGTGGAGGGGGCGCTGGCTTCGGCCGCGCTAATTGGCGGAGGTATCAATTTTGCCCGTTGCCGATGAGACCGTATCGAGAACGTTGAACACCCCTTGCGGTCCGCGGTAAAATAAACCCCAATATCGACCACAACGCCCAAGACATTGAGGTTACGCCCCGATCCGGCGGCAAAATGTGGCTAGGGCGTGGACTCATTAGCGCGCAACCAGATGCGGATTGTGGCGATTTTGAT
>JAPPNV010000290.1 GCA_028818565.1 Rhodospirillales bacterium
GGTCTCGCGCAGCTTGCGGCGATGCACCACCATGTCGACCATGCCGTGATCGCGCAGGTATTCGGCGCGCTGGAAGCCCTCGGGCAGCCGCTCGCGGATCGTCTCCTCGATCACGCGCGGGCCGGCGAATCCGATCACGGCGCCGGGCTCGGCGATGGCGATGTCGCCAAGCATGGCGAAGGAGGCCGTCACCCCGCCGGTCGTCGGATTGGTGAGCAGGACGATGTAGGGCACGCCCGCTTCCTTGAGCTCGTCGACCGCGATGGTGGTGCGCGCCATCTGCATCAGCGAGAGCACGCCCTCCTGCATCCGTGCGCCGCCCGAGGACGGAATCACGATCAAGGGCGCTTCCTGCAGGATGGCGAGCCGGGCTGCGGCCAGCAGGCTTTCGCCGACGGCGGTGCCCATCGAGCCGCCAAGGAAGCCGAAGTCGAACGCAGCGACGACTGCCGGCGAGCCCCCGATCCCTCCGTGAGCGACCACGATCGCATCGTCGTGCCCGGTCTTGCTGCGCGCCTCGCGCAGGCGGTCCGCATAGCGCTTGCGGTCGCGGAACCGGAGGGGATCCTCATCCACCGCCGGCAACTCGATGGTCTGATAGGTCTCTTCGTCGAAAAGCAGCGCCAGGCGCTTGTCGGCGCCGAGCCGCATGTGATGGTCGCAGCGCGGGCAGACCCGGAGATTGCTCTCCAGCTCGCGGTGAAAAATCATCTGCTCGCACTTCTCGCACTTCTCCCACAGGTCGTGCGGGATGTCGGGCTTGCGAAATAGGCCGCTCACCTTGGGGCGTGCGAAGCGTTCGAGCCAGCTCACGATGCAGCCTCCTGCCGCGCCGCGCGCACGCCCTCGCCGAGCGCGCGCACCAGCGCAAGCGCGTTGTTGCGGCAGGCGGCCGTCGCCCTGCCGTCCGCGTCCAATCCGTCCTCGATCGCCGAGACCAGGGCGGAGCCCACGACCGCGGCATCCGCCACCCGCGCGACCTCCGCCGCCTGATCCGGCGTCTTGATGCCGAAGCCCACCGCGATGGGCAGCGCTGTGTGGCGCCTCAGCCGGTCGACCGCCTTCTGCGTGGCGGCGGCGGTGGCGCCCGCCGCGCCGGTGATCCCGGTGATCGAGATGTAATAGACGAAGCCGCTGGTGTTGGTGAGGACGGCCGGCAGGCGGGCTTCGTCGGTCGTCGGCGCCACCAGGCGCACGAAGGAGAGCCCGGCGTCGAGCGCCGGCCGGCACAGCTCGGCATCCTCCTCGGGCGGCAGATCGACCACGATCATGCCGTCGAGACCGGCCTCCAATGCGTCGTTCAGGAAACGCTCCACGCCGTAGATGTAGATCGGGTTGTAGTAGCCCATCAGCACCAGCGGCGTCGCGTCGTCCTGCGCCCGGAAGCGCCGCGCCAGCTCGAGCGACTTGCCGAGCGTGATTCCGGCCCGGAGCGCGCGCTGGCCAGCGCGCTGGATCACCGGACCGTCGGCCATCGGATCGGTGAAGGGCGAGCCGATCTCGATGACATCGGCACCGGCCTCCGCGAGTCCTTCGAGGATGGCGTAGGAGGTCTCTATGTCCGGGTCGCCCATCATCGTGAAGGTGACGAGCCCTGCGCGGCCCTCCCCGGCGAGCGCTGCGAAGCGCCGCTCGATACGTCCCGTCACAGCGCCGTTCCCATCGTGTCGGCGACGGTGAAGATGTCCTTGTCGCCCCGGCCGCACATGTTCATGACGAGTATGTGGTCGTTCGGCAGGCCCGGCGCCAGTTCCACCACATGAGCCAGCGCATGGGCGGGCTCAAGCGCGGGAATGATCCCCTCGAGCCGTGAGCACAGGTGAAAGGCGTCCAGCGCCTGATCATCGGTGATCGCCACATAGTTGACGCGGCCCGAGTCGCGCAACCAGGCGTGCTCCGGCCCGATACCCGGATAGTCGAGACCGGCGGAGATCGAATGCGCCTCGATAATCTGGCCGTGCTCGTCCTGCAGCAGGTAGGTCCGGTTGCCGTGCAGCACGCCCGGCTTCCCGGCTGTCAGCGACGCGGCATGCTTGCCGCTCTCGACCCCGTGGCCGGCGGCCTCGACGCCGACCATGTGCACGCTCTCTTCGTCGAGGAAGGGATGGAACAGGCCGATGGCGTTGGAACCGCCGCCGACGCAGGCGACCAGCGTATCCGGCAGCCGGCCCTCCGCTGCCATGATCTGCTCGCGGGTCTCGCGCCCGATCACCGACTGGAAGTCGCGCACCA
>JAPPNV010000282.1 GCA_028818565.1 Rhodospirillales bacterium
CGTGCTCCTCGTTGATGTTCCAGAGGTTGTGGCGGATCACCTCGTAGGTGACGGGATCGATTTGAGTCTCCCAGTCCCGGTGCAGGGTGAGCGTGTCGGAGATGGTGAGCTCGCGCGGCGGCACGTAGGGCTTGGCCACGCCGTCGAAGCTGGTCTCCGTCATCTCGCTGATGCGCCGCATGGTCGCGACCTGTGGGCCGGTATTCATGTCTCGTCTGCTCCCCTGAACCCCCTGAAGCGAGGCCGTCATTGACGGGCTCGCGACAGGCCGCGACTGCGGCCCGCCGTTCCTGCGGCGCCATCGCGCGCCCGCGCGCCTGGACGCGCGACGCGGAGGCGCCGGCCATCGGCCGGCTGCCGTGAGCGACAAAATGCTAGAGCGTTTCCGTGCGAAACGGAACCGCTCTATACGTGAATCGCCCGCCCGGCGACCGCGAGCGCCGCCTCCTTCACCGCCTCGTTGAGCGAGGGATGGGCGTGGCAGGTGCGCGCGATGTCCTCCGCCGAGCCGCCGAACTCCATGATCGTGACCGCCTCGGCGATCAGCGTGCCGGCGTCGTGACCGACGATGTGGACGCCGAGCACGCGGTCGGTCTCGGCGTCGGCCAGCACCTTGACGAAGCCGTCGGTCACCGACATCGCCCGCGCCCGCCCGTTGGCGGCAAAGGGGAAGCGGCCGACCGTGTACTCGACGCCGGCGTCGTCCAGCGCCTCTTCCGTCTGGCCCACGGTCGCGACCTCCGGGGCGGTGTAAACCACGCCCGGGATGGTCGCGTGGTTCACGTGCCCGCTCCCGCCCGCGATGATCTCGGCGACGGCGATGCCTTCCTCCTCGGCCTTGTGGGCGAGCATCGGGCCCGCGATCACGTCGCCGATGGCGTAGACGCCGGGCACGCTGGTCTCGAAGCGCTCGTTCACCTCGATGCGTCCCTGGCCGTCCAGCGCGATGCCGAGGTCGTCGAGGCCCAGCCCCTCGGTGTTGGGCCTGCGGCCGACCGCCACCAGCACCACGTCAACGTCCAGGGTCGTGCTGTCGCCGCCCGCGACCGGCTCCATGCTAAGCCTGACACCCTCGTTGGTGCGCTCGGCGCCGGTGACCTTGGAGCCGAGCTTGAAGGCGATCTTCTGGCGGCGCAGCAGGCGGTGAAGCTGGGTTGCGACCTCGCTGTCCATGCCCGGCAGCACGCGGTCGAGGAACTCGATCACCGTGACCTTGGCCCCGAGCCGGCTCCAGACCGAGCCCATTTCGAGGCCGATGTAGCCCGCGCCGATCACGGCCATGCGCGCCGGCACCTCCGGCAGCGCGAGCGCGCCGGTGGAGGTGACGATGCGCTCTTCGTCCACGTCCACGCCGGGAAGCGGCGCGGAGACGCTGCCGGTCGCGATCACCACCGCGCCGGCCGTGACGGTGCGCGGCTCCGGGCCTTCGATCGCGACCGTGCCGGGGCCGGTGAGGCGGGCGTGGCCCTGCAGGTGGGTCACGTCGTTGTTCTCCAGCAGGCCGGCGACGCCCTTGGTGAGGGCGCCCACCACCTTGTCCTTGTGCGCCATCATCGCGTCGAGGTCGAGCTCGACGCCCGAGACCTTGACGCCGTGGCGGGCGAGCTTGGTCTTGGCGTGGGCGTATTCCTCCGAGGTGTGCAGCAGCGCCTTGGACGGGATGCAGCCGACGTTGAGGCAGGTGCCGCCGAGGGTCGGCGTGCGCTCGACGCAGGCCGTACGCAAGCCGAGCTGGGCCGCGCGGATTGCGGCAACGTAGCCGCCGGGCCCGGCGCCGATCACCAGGACGTCGAATTCGTGTTCACTCATGGTGGCTCCGGCTGGCCTTGCGGGACTAGAGATCGAGCAGGAGGCGCTGAGGGTCCTCGATGCATTCCTTGATGCGGACCAGGAAGCTCACCGCCTCGCGGCCGTCGATGATGCGGTGATCGTAGCTCAGCGCAAGGTACATCATGGGTCGGATTTCCACAGCGCCATCGATGGCGACCGGGCGCTCCTCCACCTTGTGCATGCCGAGGATCGCGGACTGCGGCGGGTTGATGATCGGCGTGGACATGAGCGAGCCGAAGACGCCGCCGTTGGAGATGGTGAAGGTGCCGCCCAAGAGGTCGTCCAGCGCGAGCTTGCCGTCGCGGGCCTTGACCCCGAGGGCGCGGATCGCCTGCTCGACCTCGGCAAAGCTCATCTGTCCGGCGTCGCGCAGCACCGGCACCACCAGGCCCTGGGGAGCGCTCACCGCGACGCCGATGTCCTGATAATGCTTGTAGAGGATGTCGTCACCGTCGATCTGCGCGTTGACCGCCGGGTACTCGACGAGCGCCGCGACCGATGCCTTGACGAAGAAAGACATGAAGCCGAGGCGGACGCCGTGCTTCCGCTCGAACGCCTCGCCGTGCGCCGCGCGCAGCGCATTCACAGCGCTCATGTCCACCTCGTTGAAGGTGGTGAGCATCGCCGCCGTTTCCTGCGCGAGCTTGAGGCGCTCGGCCGCGCGCCGGCGCAGGCGGCTCATCGGCACGCGTTCCTCGTGCCGGTGTTCGACGCGGGCCGTCGCCGGCTGTACCGGGGCGGGGGATGGCGGAGGAGGCGCGGGCGGTGAAGTTTCGGCTTGGGCAGGCTCGGGCGCCGGCTCGGCCTCCGCCGATGGCTCGGTCGAAGCGGCACGCGCAACGACGGCGGCGAGCACGTCGCTCTTCAGGAGGCGCCCGCCCTTGCCGGTCCCCTCGATCCGCGCCGGATCGAGACCGTGCTCTTCAAGCAGGTGACGCACGGCGGGCGAGGGCGGGGGTACACGTGCGGTCGCGCGAGCGGATACCGTCTCGCGCGCGACAGATGACTCGCGAGCAGAAACAGTTGCGGATGCGGCAGATGAGTCGTCTCCCTCAGGCATGGCAGCAGCACCCTCACCGGGCTCCAGGCGGCCGAGCAGCGCGCCCACCTCAACGTCCGTGCCCTCGGCGGCGACGATCTCCGCAAGGGTGCCGGCGGCTTCGGCCGTGACCTCGACGGCGATCTTGTCGGTCTCCAGCTCCACCAGGGTTTCGTCGAGCGCCACCGCCTCGCCCGGCGCCTTGTGCCAGCGCATGACTGTCGCCTCGGTGACCGACTCGCCGAGGACGGGGACGGTGACGTCCACGGTCACGATCCGGGCTCCGCGCCCAGCGCCTCGTCGATCAGCGCCCGCTGCTCGCGCTGGTGGAGGACGAGGAAGCCCGTGGCCGGCGAGGCGGCGGGCGCGCGCCCGACGTAGCGAGGCCGCCGCGCGGCACCGTCGAGCTCGGTCAGCACCTGCTCGATGCGGGGCGCCACGAAGGTCCAGGCGCCCATGTTCTCGGGCTCCTCCTGGCACCACACAACCTCGGCCTCGCCGTACTTCGCCACCTCCACCATGAGGCTCCGGCTGGGGAAGGGTGCGATCTGCTCCAGCCTGAGCAGTGCCACGTCGTCGATGCCGCGCTCCTCCCGCGCTGCCAGGAGGTCGTAGTAGACCTTGCCGGAGCAGAAGACGACGCGGCGGGCACGTTCGGGCACGATCGCGGGATCGATCTCGCCGATCACCCGGGGGAACCGGGTGCCGCCGCTCATCTCCTCCAACTGAGACACGCAGCGCTTGTGGCGCAACAGAGACTTGGGCGACATGACGATCAGCGGCTTGCGGAAGCTGCGACGGAGCTGGCGGCGCAGCACGTGGAAGTAGGACGCGGGTGTCGAGCAGTTCACGACCTGGATGTTGTCGTCGGCGTAGAGCTGCAGGTAGCGCTCGAGCCGCGCCGAGCTGTGCTCCGGCCCTTGCCCCTCGAAGCCGTGGGGCAGCAGCATGACGAGGCCCGACATGCGCAGCCACTTGGCCTCGCCGGCGGTGACGAACTGGTCGATGACGACCTGAGCGCCGTTGGCGAAATCGCCGAACTGGGCCTCCCAGACCGCGAGCGCATTCGGGTCCGCGATGGAATGGCCGTACTCGAACCCGAGCACGCCGGCCTCGGAGAGGAGACTGTCCGCGAGCTTGATCTTGGCCTGGTCCGGCCTGATGTTGTTGAGCGGGATGTAGCGCCCCTCGTTCTCCTGGTCGATCAGGCCCGCATGGCGCTGGGAAAATGTGCCGCGGGAGCAGTCCTGGCCCGAGAGCCGGATCGGCTTGCCCTCCACCAGAAGCGAGCCGAAGGCCAGCGCCTCCGCCGTCGCCCAGTCGATCGGGCCGCCCGCGTCAAGCGCTTGGCGCTTCTGCTCCAGCTGGCGGCGGATGCGGGGGTGCACGGCGAAATCCGCCGGCACGCGCGTGATCGCCCGGCCGATCTCGGCCAGCACCTCAGGCGCCACGGCGGTGTCGCCTGGCCGCTCGTCGCGGGGTGCCGCCTCGATGTCCGCCCAGTCGCCTTCCAGCCAGTCCGCCTTGTTGGGGCGATAGCTCTTGGAGGCCTCGAGCTCGGTCTCCAGCTTGGCGCGGAAGCTCTCCATCATGGCCTCGGCGCCGTCCACCGTGAGCACGCCCTCGGCCACCAGGCGCTCGGTATAGATCTGCCGCGTCGTGGACCGTTCGCCGATCGCGCGATACATCGTGGGCTGGGTGAAGGCCGGCTCGTCGCCCTCGTTATGGCCGTGGCGGCGGTAGCAGAAGATGTCCACCAGCACGTCCGCCTTGAAGTGCTGGCGGTAGTCGGCGGCGATCTGGCAGACGCGCACGACCGCCTCCGGGTCGTCCCCGTTCACGTGGAAGATCGGCGCCTGGATGATCTTCGCCACTTCCGACGGATAGGGCGACGTGCGCGCCTGGCTCGGGCTGGTGGTGAAGCCGATCTGGTTGTTGATGACGATATGGACCGTTCCGCCGGTGCGGTAGCCGCGCAGCTGCGAAAGCTCGAAGACCTCCGAGCACGTCCCCTGGCCGGCGAGCGCGGCGTCCCCGTGGATCAGGAGCCCCATGATCCGCTCGCGGGCCTTGTCGCCGCGCATTGCCTGCTTGGCGCGCACCTTGCCCAGCACCACCGGGTTGACCGCCTCAAGGTGCGAGGGGTTGGGGGTGAGCGAGATGTGCAGCGAGTGGCCGTCTTCGAGCACGCGGTCGGCCGAGGCGCCCAGATGGTACTTGACGTCGCCCGAGCCCTGGACGTCGCCGGCCGCGGTCACGCCCCCCTGGAACTCGGAAAAGACCGCGGCATAAGACTTGCCCATGATGCTGGTCAGCACGTTGAGCCGGCCGCGGTGGGCCATGCCGATGACGATCTCGTCGACGCCCTGCCGCGCTGACTGCGCGATCACGGCCTCCAGGGCAGGGATAACGCTCTCCGACCCCTCCAGCGAGAAGCGCTTGGCGCCGGCGTACTTCACGTCGAGGAAGCGCTCGAAGCCTTCGGCCTCGTGCAGATGGCGCAAGATCTCCGTCTTCTCGCCGCGCGAAAGCGACTGGCGGTTGCGCTCGCCCTCCATCATCCGCTGCACCCAGGCCTTCCGGTCCGGGTACTGGATGTGCATGAACTCGACGCCGATGCGCGCGCAGTAGGTCTGCTTGAGGATCGCCAGCACCTCGCGCAGCGTCGCGCGCTTCAGGCCGAGCACGCCGTCGACATAGATGGGGCGGTCGTAGTCGATCTCCGAGAAGCCGTAGCTCCTGGGATCGAGCTCGGGGTGATGGCGCTCGCCCTCCAGGCCGAGCGGGTCGAGGGAGGCGATGAGATGGCCGCGCACGCGGTAGGCCCGGATCATCATGAGCGCGCGGATGGAATCGATGGTCTCCGCCTGGACCGGGCCGTCGGTATCGCCGCTCACTGCGCGCGGGCCCACGGCGGGGCGAGGCTCCGGCAGCCCGAGCGCTGAATCGTCTTCCGCCGGCACCGCCGCCTTCTTCGCGGCGCCGTCGCCGGCCCGCAAGCCCTCGTCGCTCTCGAATACCTGTCGCCAGCTCGGATCGACGGAGGCGGGGTCGCGCAGATACTGCGCGTGAAGCTGCTCGATGACGGCGGGGTCGGCGCCGCCGAGGAAAGAGGAGGCGCCGTCGAGGCCGTCGCTCATGCCGCGTGCCCCGCGCGGCGGCGGCCGTTCAGCACGTCCTGCACCGTGGTGCCGATGGCCGCCGGCGATTCCGTTACCGTGATACCGGCGCTCCGCATCGCCTCGATCTTGTCGGCGGCACCGCCCTTGCCGCCCGAGATGATGGCGCCGGCGTGGCCCATGCGCCGGCCGGGGGGCGCCGTCAGGCCCGCGATGAAGCCGACGATAGGCTTGGCGAGTTTTTCGGCACGCACGAAGTCGGCGGCCTTCTCCTCCGCGCTGCCGCCGATCTCGCCGATCATGACGATGGCCTCGGTCTCGTCGTCGTGCGCGAAGAGGGCGAGACAATCGATGAAGTCGGTGCCGGCGACCGGATCGCCGCCGATGCCGATGCAGGTCGATTGACCCAATCCTGCAGCGGTGGTCTGCCCCACCGCCTCGTAAGTCAGGGTGCCCGAGCGCGAGACGATGCCGACCCGCCCGCGCCGGTGGATGTGGCCCGGCATGATTCCGATCTTGCATTCGTCCGGGGTGATGATGCCGGGGCAGTTGGGGCCGATGAGGCGGGTCCGGGAGCCGGCAAGCGCGCGCTTGACCCGCACCATGTCGAGCACCGGGATGCCCTCGGTGATGCAGACCACGAGGCCGATCCCGGCGTCGATGGCCTCCAGGATCGCGTCGGCTGCGAAGGGCGCCGGCACGTAGATCACGGAGGCGTCGGCGCCGGTGGCGGCGCGGGCCTCGGCCACGCTGTCGAACACCGGCAGGTCGAGGTGGCTGCTGCCGCCCTTGCCGGGGGTGACACCGCCCACCATGCGCGTGCCGTAGGCTATCGCCTGCTCCGAGTGGAAGGTGCCCTGGGCGCCGGTGAGGCCCTGGCAGATCACGCGTGTGTCGCGATCGACGAGGACCGCCATCAGCCCGCCCGTCCTGTTGCCTGAACCACTTTTGCCGCCGCGTCGCCGAGGTCTTCGGCCGCGATCAGGTCGATCCCTGCGCCATCCAGGATCGCCTTGCCCTTCTCCACATTGGTGCCTTCGAGTCGGACCACAAGGGGCAATTCGAGCGCGACTTCCCGCGCGGCGGCGACGATGCCCTCGGCGATCACGTCGCAGCGCATGATGCCGCCGAAGATGTTGACCAGGATGCCGCGCACGTTGGGGTCGGAGAGGATGATCTTGAAGGCCTCGGTGACCCGCTCGCGGGTGGCGCCGCCGCCGACATCGAGGAAGTTGGCGGGCTCGGCGCCGTGCAGCTTGATGATGTCCATCGTCGCCATGGCAAGGCCCGCGCCGTTCACCATGCAGCCGATGTTGCCGTCGAGCTTGACGTAGCTGAGGTCATGCTCGCCGGCGGCGCGCTCGGCCGGGTCCTCCTCGTCCGGATCGCGCAGCCCGGCGATGTCCCGCTGCCGATAGAGGGCGTTGTCGTCGATGCTCACCTTGGCATCGAGGGCGATGAGCGCGCCCGCCGTCGTCTCGATCAGGGGGTTGATCTCGACCAGGCTCGCATCGGTGCCGAGCACCGCGTCGTAGACCGCGCGTCCGAGCTTGCCTGCCGCCTTCGCGGCCTCGCCGGAGAGCCCGAGGCCGAATGCGAGGCTGCGGGCGTGGTGCGGCTGGAAGCCGCTCGCGGGATCGACCGGTACGGTCACGATCGCTTCCGGAGTTTCGGCCGCGACCGCCTCGATTTCCACGCCGCCTTCGCGCGAGGCGATGAGCGCAACGCGCCCGCTCTCGCGGTCCACCACGGCGCCGAGGTAGTACTCGTGCGCGATATCGGCGCCTTCCTCCAGGTAGACGCGACGCACCTCGCGCCCTGCCGGCCCGGTCTGATGGGTGACGAGCACCTTGCCGAACATGGTGCGCGCCGCCGCGATCGCCTCGTCGCGGCTTTTGCAGACTTTGACCCCGCCCGCCTTGCCGCGCCCGCCGGCGTGAATCTGCGCCTTGACCACCCAGACCGGCCCGCCGAGCTCGTCCACGGCGGCCTCGATTCCGTCCGGCGCCAGCACCGGCACGCCGCGCGGCACCGGCACGCCGAACCCTGCCAGCACCTGCTTGGCCTGATATTCGTGGAGGTTCATGGGGACGTTCCGTCGGCGCGAGGGTCGCGGGCGCGCCCTTATAGCATTCCCTCGTCCGCCCGGGCTATCGCGACGGCCGCGTGCAAGTGACCCGAACGGGGACGCTCTCCGGTCGTGGAGCGCGCTGCCGCCACTTGGTTCAGCGCAGTCCGCTGCGGCGCCGCGACGAGTTCCGATCCATTCAAACCTTCAAGCTTATACCGCTGCATCACGCGTATTAGTTTCCCCGTTTGCCCCACGAACTAAGTCACACGTTTCAAAGAACGTGATATTATATTTTACAAACTGTCAGATTTATATTGACGAACACGTCCGAGTTTGCGATCCTCGTTGTAGCACGTGGGTACTTAATGGGTTCGAATGGTCGACGCGTTTCTGGCACCAACGAGGGGAGAGAATCGCTGGGTCGATATTCGGCGGTTGCCGAGTAGAGACGCGTTGGGCGGTTGGCTGTTGGAGGGCCGGGGGCGGAACTCCATGCGGTTCCTTGACACGGTCGTTCGGAGATTGCGATGCGCGTAGAATTCGGCGAAGGAGTCGACCTCCTGACACGGGCTTATCCCAAGCTCAGTCGTCAGCTCAAGAAATGTGCCGCTTATATCCTGGAGCATCCGAGCGAGGTTGCCACGCTCTCCATGCGCCAATTGGCGGCAAGAGCAGAAGTGCCCCCCAGCACCATGAACCGGCTCGCCAGGGCGGTTGACTTCGGTACTTACGACCAGTTTCGCGCGATCTACCGCGATAGCATCAACGACCAGGCGACAGGTTATTCTCTCGAAGGGGGCCAGGTACATGTGGTCGCCCGCGAAGACAAGTTCGACCACGAACTCAATGCTTTTCATCAGGCCGCAGTCACCAACATCAACACCTTGTTCGACCACATCGACCGCGCTGCCCTGGAGCGGGCAGTACAGGCGTTGACGGACGCGCGCACCGTTCTCGTGATCGGGATGCTCACATCCGAGTCTTCCGCCAACTACCTGCACCATGTGGCGGCCACGGGGTTTCGCAACTGGCATCTGCTGGTGCCCAAGAGCGCCGAGTACTTTCAACTGTTGGAAACCTTGGCGCCCGGCGATGTCGTCATCTGCATCGCCGTCGAGCCTTGCGCGGCCGAATCCATCAAAGTTGCCCGGCACGCTCGGGAAGCGGGGGCACGGGTCATCGGCATTACCGACCGGCGCACGTCGCCTTTGGCCGCGAGCGCGGACGATATCCTGCTCATCTCGGTTCATAGCCCAAGCGTATTCCCGTCCCACGTCGGAGCCACCACCCTCGTAGAAGTGCTGGTCGGAATGATCGCGGCAGGCGACGAACGCTCGGTTGCCGAGAACGTCGAAAATGCGGAACGTTCGCGCCGAAACATGGGGGAATATTGGGGCGAATAATCCGAAGTTTACCCGATCTGAACCGTTGAATTCTCCGAAATAATCAGCTCATTTGATCCGTTCCGCCGCGTAATCGCAACACCGTGCAATCCACGACTGGCGGGAAACGCCGGCTCGTGACACCATGGCGGCACGGCTCATTCGGACGAGAGACGCCGCCATGACGCCTGAGCAGGTGCTTGCCCATCGCCCCAAGGTGCTGACCGATGCGCAGCGGGAGGCATACTTCCGCGACGGCTACCTGCTGCTGGAACGCTTCGTGCCGGAGGACTGGCTCGCCACGCTGCGTGGCTTGAGCGAGCACTTCATCGACGAAAGCCGGAGCCGGGCCGCCTCGGACGAGAGGTTCGACCTGGAATCCGATCATTGCGCCACGGCGCCCCGGCTCAGGCGCCTGAACCAGCCGGTGGCGCAGCACCCCGACTATTGGCGCTTCGCAAGCCGCTCCTGCATCACCGATCTGGCCGAGGACCTGCTCGGGCCCAACGTGATGTTTCACCACTCCAAGCTCAACTTCAAATGGTCGGGCGGCGGCGAGGAGGTGAAGTGGCACCAGGACATCCAGTACTGGCCCCACACCAACTACAGCGTGCTCACCATCGGCGTCTATCTGGAGGACGTGGACGAGACCATGGGGCCCATGGGCGTGATCCCCGGTGCGCACGAGGGCGAGCTGTTCGACCTCTATGACGGCAACGACTGCTGGGCCGGCGCCATCAGCGAGCAGGACCTCCCGCGGGTGCCGGTGGAGAAAGCGGTCTATCTACAGGGCCCGGCAGGCTCGGTGACGGTGCACCACTGCCGCATGATCCACGGCTCCAAGCCCAACGCCAACCCGGCGCGCTCGCGGCCGCTGCTGCTCAACGCCTTCTCGTCCGCCGACGCGCTGCCGGTGACGGCCTACAATTATCCCTCGACGCATAACGGTGAGCTGGTGCGGGGCGAGCGCCCGCGCTGGATCCACTTCGACCCGAGACCCTGCCTGCTGCCGCCTGACTGGTCGGACGGCTACACCTCGATCTTCGCGCTGCAGCAGGGAGAGGAGCAGGAGCCGCAGGCCGCAGCCGGCTAGGGCGTTTCCGCTTCACGCGAAAACGCCCGAGGGATTTATCGCTCACGGCAGCCGGCCGTCCTGCGATTCCGCGCGCCTGCCGGCGCGACCGGCCGGCGCCTGCGCGGGCGCGCCGCGTTGGCGGCGGGCCGCAGTCGCGGCCTGTCGCGAGTCCGCAAAAGACGGACTCGCTCTAAGCTGCAGTCTGTTAGGCCCCGTCGTCAGGCGAGAGGCAGTCCCTGAACGACGACGCCATGTTGCGGAGCAGCGTGAAGTAGAGCTCCGGCCCGTTATCGATGGTTGCACCGATGGGATCCACGGTGCCGGACTTGACGTCGATGCCTTCGATGACGGTGTGGACGAGCCGCTTGTCGAACTGGGGCTCGTCGAACACGCAGACCACGCCGAGCGAGTGCAGCCTTTCGCGCAGCTCGGAGATGCGCCGGGCGCCGGGCGCGCGTTCGGGGCTGATGACGACCGAGCCTGCGGCGGTAAGCCCGAAGCGGTCCTCGAAATAGCGGTAGCCGTCGTGGAAGACGATGAACGGCACGCCGCGCGCCGGCGTCACCTCTTGAGCGATCTCCCCGGTCAGGTCGTTCAGGCGGTGGAGCAGGGCGTCGACGTTGGCCTCGTAGGTGGCAGCGTTGGCGGGATCGACGTCAGACAGGGCGCCGCCGATCGCGCGCGCCATGGTCCAGCCATTGATCGGATCGAGCCAGACGTGCAGGTCGAAGGCGCCGTGGTCATCGTGATCGTCGGCATGGTCGTCGTGGTCGGCATGGCCGTGATCGTCGTGATCCGCGTGATCGTCCATACCCCCGTGGCCGTGGCTGGCGTGGTCGTGCTCTTCGAAGGCGCCGCCTTCGCGCACCGTCCGGAGCACCAGACCCGGTGTATCGACGAGCTTGACCACCCGGGCGTGGCCGGCGAGCGCGTCCACCGGCCCGGCGAGCGCGGTCTCCATCGTGTCGCCGACCATGAAGACGATATCGGCGCCCTCCAGCGCCTCCGCGTCGGAGGGGCGCATGGTGAAGGTGTGCGGCGAGGAGTGGCCCCGGATGATCAGGTGAGGCTCGCCCACGCCGGCCATCACAGCGCTCACCAGCGAATGCACCGGCTTGATTGAGGCAACGACCCGCAATTCGTCTTCGGCCGTCGCGGGGCCTGCGGCGCCTAAGCCAAGGAGCGCCACCGCGGCGAGCGCAACGGGGAAGCGTCGTGATACGATGCGTGGACGGTCCATGGTCGCGTCTCCATCTCTTAGGCGGACATGATTATGCGAACGTTATAATGTTGTATTTGTACACCTGCTCGCGCGGGCGGAGCAAGAGTCACCGGCATCCTGACCGCCAGATGACATAACGGCAGGGAGCATGTCGCCCGCCGGGCCGGAGACGCTCGTGAGCGCACTGGCGCTCTTCATCGTGACCCGCATCGACGGCGTCCGGAAGGTAGGCCAATTGGTGCTCAGCCGGGGACGGTGACGGCCTCGTCGACGCTACCGACGCTGGCGGCGATTGCCGCCTGTCAGCCGAGCGGCGTGTTGAGAAAGGCGATGAACGAGACCAGCCCGACGAGGGTGACCAGGGCGGCGCCCGCGTAGTTCATCCCGTGGCGAAGCGCGTTCGACCCGCCGCCGCCGGAGCGCTCCATCACCCGCATCGCGGCCTGTCTTGCGAGGATGGCGCCGACCCCCAGCACGCAGATGCTTGAACCGATGCCGAGCGACATCGCCGCCACCAGCAGCGAGCCCGGAACGATCATGTCGTTCGCCACCGCGTAGAGCATGATCAGCACGGCGCCGGGGCAGGGGACCATGCCGGCCGCGAGCGCCAGAATGCCGCCTTCCGCCTTGCTGCCGTGGCTGTGGCCGTGATGGTGGTGATGGCCACGATGGTGCCCGTGGCCGTGCTCGTGCTCGTGCCCGTGGTGGTGGTCGTGGTGATGAGCGTGCGCCCCGTGGCCGCGCGTTCTCAGCGATGCGCGCACGGCCTGGTAGAGCATGTAGAGGCCGATGCCGACGATGATGAGGAAGCTCGCGGCGCGCACGCCCGGCACGTCCGACAGCCCCAGTCCGAAGCCGCCGCGCAGCACGAGGTCGGCCAGCCAGACGATGACGATGGCGGCGATGACGTGGACGATGGCGATCTGCATGGCCATGACGACGCCGCGCATTACCCGTGCTTCCCGCCCAAGGAAGTAGGAGACGACGACGAATTTCCCGTGCCCCGGCCCGAATGCATGGATGGCGCCGTAGGCGAAGGCGACCGCGAGGGCCAGGAGGAAGGCGCCAAGATTTTCACCCCGCTCGATGGCGTTCATGTGGAAGGCCACCTCGGCGTTGGCGCGGCGCTGGAAGTCCGTCAGGAAGTCCGTCACTTCGTCGAACAGGCCGCCGCCCTCTTCGGCGATCTCGACTTCCACGGGCGCCGGGGCCGGCGCTGCGGGGTCGGTCTGCGAGAGCGCCAGCGGCGCCGCGAACAGACTCGTCAGAAGCAGCACGCACATCAGGCCCGGAAGCGCGATCGGTCTGCGAAGGCGGCGCATACGGCACCGACGACTCATCGCGGCCTATCCCTCGCACGCGAGCGTGACGGGTTGGGGATGGCCGGATTGCGCGCCCGTGCCGCGCGCAACGCGGAACTTGCATCCCGGCGCCATCTCGCCGCTAACCAGCAGGAAGGCCGAATCCGAAAAGCTGAAATCCACGAATATTTCGCGATCGAACAGGCTGACGATCACGGGTTCTGCTTTAGGATCGAGGGGCGGCACAAGGCCCAGGGAGAATTCGTAGACGAGTTGCGCCTGCTCGATCCGCGCCGTAAACCGATCCACGTCGAAGCCGTCCTGTTTCTCCTCTCCCGACCAGATGTGAACGAAATAATCGGCCGGCGAGAGCGGATCGAAGGTCTCGGCGCGCAGGTTCCTGACCTCAAGAGAATTGAGCATTCCGTCGCCGTCCAGATCGTAGGTTTGGATGGTGTGGGCGCTGTAGAAATCGTCGAACGTCCACGACAAATCCAGGCCACTGACCCGCTGCTTGTCGAACGCAACGGTGATCGTGGTCTCGACCCAGACGTCCGGATTGGCGCGCGCTTCCGTCGCCGCCAGCGTCAAGGTCAGGGCGACAACCGGCGCCCATAGCCTGAGCATCGCCGCCATGAAGAAAACCTATGACATGTCACTTGACATGTCAAGACGACGGCCGCAACGAGGGGAGGCGCGGCCCCTTCGCTATCGCGTGGCTAGGGCGTGAGGTCCGCAGGCCCGAGCGAAATCTGCGCGGGCGAGTCGGTCAGCGCTTCCAACACCTTCCTCTGGCTACCGCGCAGCGCGTTCTCGGTCAGTTCCGCCGCCCGCTCGCCGTCGCCCTCGATCAGCGCGTCGACCAGGTCGTCGTGGAAGTGGTGGAACTCGCGCTCCCGCCTCTGCATGGCCAGCCCCAAGTGCACGATGCGCTCGTGCTGCTCCATGAGGCCGACGACCAGGGTGACCAGGCGCTGGTTGCCGGTGCACTCCGCGACGTAGCGGTGGAACTTGCGGTTGGCCCGCAGGTAGGCGGCCTGGCCGGCCCTGTCGCCTTCCGGATAAGTCGTGTGCGCGGCCTCGTTCAACGCGCGCAGACGGACCGCATCCACCTTGCCGGCGGCAAGCCTCACAACGGTGACGTCGAGCACGAGGCGGAGCTGAAAGATCTCCTGAATGTCGCGTAGCGTGACCGGAGAGACCGCGTTGCCCTGGCGTCCGCGCGAGACGATCAGCCCCTCCTGGCGCAGGCGCATCATGGCGCTGCGGATGGGCGCCTTGCTCATGCCGTAGCGCGCAACCAGCAGGCCCTCCGAGACCTCCTCGCCCGGCTGCAGGGCGCAGGAGATGATGTCGTCCTTGATCGTCGCGTAAGCGGTGTCGTTCAGGTTCTGCGCGCCTGCCCGCGTGCCTTCAGCCGGCGGCTTGAAGGAGAGCTTGGCTGTACGGGGCTTGCTGGATGGCATGGATCGTCGGGTCCTTGCCGGCTCACCGGCGCGCTGATTGCTCCCGAGCGTAACGCATGTATTTGCCGCCCGCGAGGGACGGCACGGAAGAGGGGCGGGCCTGAGGGGGTGCCGGTGTCTGGCCGGCGCTTGCTCGCAGTGCCTGAAATGAGGGTCACAGCAGATTCAGCACTTGATATTATGCAAGTAGCGATATCGATTTCCCTAAGAACTGCATACCATATATTGCGCTAAGCACCTTATATAGAAGGATATGATATACTCGCATACGACTCGAGTCCGCTCGGACGATTTCGTGAACACTCCGCCCCACGAACGCCGGCCTCCAACCAGTGCCCCGAACTCTTAGGTGCGTCCGCCGACCCATGCTGTCTTCGGCCCGCGGGGCGGGACGCTTCTGCCTCCGCTGGCCGGGCCTCGTCGTCTTTGCTGCCGTCATCGCGCTGTCGGCGATACTCTCCACCCTCCTCGGACCTCAGCCCCACGCGCAGTCTCCCCCAGAGTGGGGCGGGACGGTGGAGGTGGATTTGAACGGGGACGAGGTTGCGGACGGACACTCTGGCCCTCTGAAGGTCGCGGCGGGAGGGTCCGTCACCTACCGCCTGAGACTCACGGAGCAGCCGCTCGCGGATCAAAACGAAGGCAAGTGGTGGGTCAGGATTCACGTTGACGGCACTGTGCGCTCCCATGGCGAATACAAGGGCATCAGTTGGGTCCCGTCAGTCGGGTGGGAATTTAATACGAACAACTGGAATCAATGGCGGCCCGTCACGATTTACGCTGATGAAGACGCTGCGCGTAACACTCAACTGACATTTAAGCACGAGGTGTGGGCGACCAGCGAATGGTGTCCGATTCACAACGTGGGCACCGTGAACTTTATGGTGAACTGGGACGACGGCAACAGCAACAACGGCAACACCAACAACGGCAACACCAACAACGGCAACACCAACAACGACAACACCAACAACGGCAACACCAACAACGACAACACCAACAACGACAACACCAACAACAATAACAATAACAATAACAACAACAATAACAATAACAACAACAATAACAATAACAACAACAATAACAACAACAATAACAACAACGGGGACAACAACGACGGCGGCGGCACCAACACCGAAGGCGAAGTGGACCCCAACAACGGGCACGAAGACGAGGACGACGTCGGCGACCGCGGCGACTCCGGCCTACCGAGGATTTCCATCCAGGACACGACGGTCGAGGAGGGAGATTACGCGCGCTTCCTGGTCACTCTGAGCCCTGCGAGCGATCAGAGGGTGACGGTTCGGTACCGGACGGAGGACGGGACGGCGAAGGAGGGCACGGACTACCGCAGGGTGTCCGGCGCGCTCACCTTCGATCCCGGTGACACGAAGAAGACCATCGAGGTGCAGACCCTCGCGGACGACATCGACGAGCCGAACGAAACATTCAGGGTGGAGCTAAGCAACCCGGTCGGCGCGACCATGGAAGACGGTAGCGGAACCGGGACGATCGTCGACGAAGGCGAGCCTGAGCCGCAGACGCCGCCGGCGCTTCGGATTTCGGACGAGACTGTTGTCGAGGGCTGGACCGCGCGCTTCGCGGTGACGCTCAGCCCGGCGAGCGCACAGACCGTGACGGTGAACTACCGCACGGAGAGCGGCACGGCGGCATCGGGCCTCGACTTCGACTCGGCATCCGGCACGCTGACCTTCGGCCCGTACGCCACACGGCGGACCATCGCTGTTGACACGCGCGAGGACCGGCTCGACGAACCGGACGAAACGTTCGCAGTGAGGCTGAGCAACCCGGTCGGCGCCACCCTGGCGGACGATACCGGAACGGGGACCATCACCGACGACGACGAGAGGTCGCTCGAGCCGATCAACCAGGAGCTGCTTCCGCATCTCGGGCGGGCGCTGGCCTTCACCCCCGTCCGCTGCCGGATCGAGCAGGCGTTCTCCGACATGGCGCGCGGCTGGGCCAATCCCGCCGCCGGCGCGTCGCTCTCTTTCGCAACGCCCCCGCAATCCTTCCCGACGAATCCTCTCGAATGGGAGGATCCGGAAAGCGGCTCGCCAACGCTGCAGCAGGTGCTTTCCAACACCTCGTTCCTGCTACCGTTGACCGGGGACGACGGCGCCGCGATGCGCTTCGCGGCATGGGGCTGCGGCGACTACCGCAGTTTGGCCGGCGACGGCGGGATCGAGGCCGGCGCCTGGGATGGCGAGGCCTTCAGCATGCAGGTCGGCGCCGACGCGATCGTCGGCGATAACCTGCTCGCCGGTGCGTCTCTGTCCCAATCGCAGGGCTCTCTGGACTACGATGGGCCGAGCAGCGCCGGACCGGCCGGCGGCGGCTACGATCTGCAGATGACCGGGGTCAACCCTTACTTCGGGCTGTGGCTGTCGCCCGACATCGAAATCTGGGGGACCCTGGGTCTCGCCAGCGGAGAGCTCCAGGTTGCAGATGACGCCTCCGATTCTTTACAGACGAGCAGGGTGACGCTGGCCTCGGGCACGGTTGGCGTCAACGGCCGGCTACTGACGCTCGGGGGGACGACGCTTCGGCTCAAGGGTGAGTTGGGCCTCGCGAACCTCGATGTTTCGAGCACGGCTGCGTTGCTTCGGGGCGCAGACCTGAACCTGCAGCGGCTGCGGGTTGCGGCCGAGATCGAGCACGAAGAGGTCGTCGAGAATGTCGGCGTGGTCGTCCCCTGGGGAGAGCTGGGTGTGCGCCATGACGGCGGCGATGGGGAGACCGGCTCCAGCCTGGAACTCGGCGTCGGCCTGTACGTCCGGAATATCGAGAAGGGATGGAACGCGGAGGTCTTCGGCCGCTGGGTCCTGGCGCAAGACGACGCGCTGCCGGAGGAGCAGGGGTACGGCCTGCGCCTCCGCTACGATCCGGAGTCGCCCGGCTTCGGTCCGTGGGTGAGCCTCTCACAGACCTGGGGCGAGCCGGCGAGCGGCCTGCAGCAGTTGTGGGAAGATCAGCTGCGCGGCTTGGCCACGGATGACCCGCTGGCAGGGCGCCTGAACCTGGAGGTCGGCTACGGCCTCAAGGCGCTCGACGGCCACGGTGCGATGACACCCTTCGGCGGGTTGAGCCTGATAGGGGATGACGCACGGAGCTTCAGGATAGGCAGCCGCCTGGTGTTGGGGACGTTCGGCTTCCTGAGCCTCGAAGCCGAACGCCGCGAGCATTCCGCCTCGCCGACCGACCACGCGATCACGCTGCGAGGCGTCGCGCGGTTCTAAAGCGTTTCCGTTTCACACGGAAACGCTGTCACTCTTTGTCGCTCACGGCAGCCGGCCTACCTGCGATTTCGCGCGCCTACCGGCGCGACCGGCCGGCGCCTGCGCGGGTGCGCCGCATAAGCGGCGGGCCGCGGTCGCGGCCTGTCGCGCGTCCGTCAAAGGCGGACGCGCTCTATCCGGCGCCCCTTGCGCTCACGCATCCCAAGTCGGCAATCGGCGCCGCTTGTGCCGGCGCCCCTTTCGGCTAGGCTCGGGCCGTCACGTGAAGGGAGAGCCCCGATGAGCCAGGCCGCCGCCTCCGTCACCCGCATCTCGGCGCCGAGCGCCCACCCGTTTTCGCCGCCCGATATCGTGCTCGCGACCGAGCCCGAGGACGAGCGGATCTGGGTGCCGCTGAAGGAGGGCGTCTGGCTGCGCCCGCTGATGTACAACACCGTGCAGGGCGGCTGGTGCGAGGTGGTGAAGGTCACGGGCGGCGGCTTCGTCTCGCGCCACCGGCACCCGGCGCCGGTCCACGGCCTCGTGCTCAAGGGCGCCTTCCGCTACCTGGAGCACGACTGGATCGCCGATCAGGGCACCTACATCTACGAGCCGCCGGGCGAGGTCCACACCCTGGTGGTCGACGACGACTGCCCCGAGATGCACTGCTTCTTCGCGATCTCGGGCTCGGTCAACTACGTGGACGAGGAAGGCCGGGACGTCCGCGCCGAGGACGTCTTTCACCGCCTCGACCGCGCGCGCGAGCATTACGAGGAGGTCGGCCTCGGCGCCGACTACGTGAAGAACTTCGTGCGTTAGTGTTGTCGGAGCCTGCGTGCCGAGGAGATCGAGATCGCGGGCATCGGGATTCGGAGTGATTTGCCATGCGAGAAGGATTCACGGCCGTCGTGAAGCAATCCGGTCCCTGGTGGATCGGCTGGAGCGAGGAGATTCCCGGCGTCAATTGCCAGGAGCGTACGAGAGAGGAGTTGCTGGAAACCCTCCGTGTGACGTTGCGGGAAGCGCTGGAATTGAACCGCCGGGAAGCCATCGAGGCCGCCGGGCAAGACTATGATGAAGCAACCGTCGTTGTATGAAGCGTCGCAAGCTACTGCGGCATCTGCGCAAGCAAGGCTGCGCGTTGTTGCGTGAGGGCGGACGGCACTCTTGGTGGCACAATCCGTCGTCCAACAGGCGCTCCGCTGTTCCGCGTCACGCAGAGATCGACGACCGCCTGGCTCGAAAAATTTGCAAGACCTCGACGTTCCCTTCGTAGACTGACTGAGCGCGCCGGCATCAAATAGCGCGCCGGCATCAAATAGAGCGGCGCGGCGAGGGGATGCGGTTCGCGCCTTCACATGCGGTAGTGCATGGCAGCGCCCGCCGCACCTATAATGCGCCGCCGGTGAGCGAGGGGAAGCAGCCACCATGTATCCAGCACCGATCGACGAATATGTGCGGCCGGCGACGGTCGCGGACGCGCTCGCCGCACTCGGCCGCTACGACGAAGGCGACGCGGTCTTCGTGGCCGGCGGCCAGAGCCTCATGCAGGCCGTGAAGGCGCGCCTCGTGCGCCCGCGCTGCCTGATCGACCTCCAGTCGGTTTCCGGGCTCTCCGGCATCGATGTCGGCGCGGACGGGGTCCGCATCGGGCCGATGACCCGCTACGCGGAGATCGCCCGGGACGAAAGGCTCACCGGCGCCTGTGCCGCGCTCCGCGACGCGGCCGGGCGCGTCGGCGACCGCCAGGTGCGCAACCGGGGCACCATCGGCGGGAGCCTCTGCTGGAACTATGTCGCCGCCTGCATGCCGCCCACCGCGATCGGGCTGGGCGCCAGCCTGGAACTGACCGCAGCCGACGGCGGCACGCGCACGCTCGCTGCGGAAGACTTCATCGGCGGCCCGCTGGAGACGGCACGTGAGGAGAACGAGATCCTCACCGCCATCACCATACCGGCCGCGGCGGGCAGCGCCGGCAGCGCCTACAAGAAGTGGGGTCTCGTCACCGACGCGCTGCCGGTGATCGGGGTCTGCGTCGCGCTTGAGGTGGCGGACGGGCGCTGCGCCAGCGGGCGCGTCGCGGTCGGCGGCCTCGCGAACGGACCCACGCGCTCGGGCGCCGGCGAGGAGGCGCTGGTCGGCGTCGCCGCCGGCGACGGCGACGGCATCGCGGCCGCGCTCGCCAAGGCCGCAGACGAGATCGAGACCCAGGACGACCTCTGGGCCGACAGCGACTATCGCAAGCAGCTCATCCGCTCGCTCGGCGCCGAGGTCACGGCGACGGCGTTTGCGCGAGCGGCCGGTTAAGGGCGGAAAGGGAGGCCCTGCAATGAGCACGACCACGATCACGGTGACGATCAACGGCGAGGTCTTCGAGGAGACCGTGCCGGTCCGCATGCTGCTGGTGGACTTCATCCGCGAGCGCGCGGCGCTCACCGGCACCCACATCGGCTGCACCTACGAGGGCGTCTGCGGCGCCTGCACGGTCCAGATCGATGGCGAGGCGGTGAAGTCCTGCCTGATGGTCGCAGCCCAGGCCGACGGGCACGAGATCACCACCGTCGAGGGCCTGGCCCAGGGTGGCGAGCTCTCCCCCCTGCAGCGGGCCTTCAACGAGCAGCACGCCCTGCAGTGCGGCTACTGCACGCCGGGCATCCTCATGAACATGGACGAGTTCCTGCGCGAGAACCCGGACCCGACGGACGAGGAGATCCGCCACGGGCTGGTCGGCAACCTCTGCCGGTGCACCGGGTATGCGCACATCGTCGACGCGGTCCGTCAGGCCGCCAAAGAGACCAGGTGACGGAGGCGAAGCGGATGACCGGGACGAGCGAAGGCTGGGTCGGCAGACACTTCCACCGCAAGGAGGACCATCGCCTCATCACGGGGAGGGGGAAGTTCCTCGCCGATCTCGCGCGGCCGGGCGCGCTCCATATCGTGTTCAAGCGAAGCGACCACGCGCACGCCACGATCGAGAGCATCGACGTGAGCGCGGCCAGGGCGATGGCAGGCGTCGTCGCGGTGGTCACCGGCGACGACATCAAGGACGAGATCCTGCCGATGCCGCAACCGGTGGTGCAGCCGGCGCTGCCCGCCACGTATCCCAAGCACTGGCCGCTCGCGGTCGGCAAGGTGAAGTGGCACGGCGAGCCGGTGGCGGCGGTGGTCGCCCGCGACCCCTATATCGCCGCGGACGCGGCCGAGGCCATCGAGGTGGCGTACGACCCGCTCCCCTACGTCGGCGATCCCGAAAGCGCGCTGGCCGAGGGCGCCACCATCGTCCACGAGGACTGGCCCGACAACGTCATCTTCCAGATGGATTTTACGGGCGGCGCCGACGAGGAAAGCCAGAAGGCGCACGAGGCCAAGGTCCAGGAGGTCTTCGACAGCGCCGACATCGTGCTCAAGCAGCGCTTCACCTGCCACCGCTGCGGCGTGGCGCCGATGGAGACCCGTGGCGCGCTCTTCGAGTGGGACGAGTCCGACGGCTTGACCGGCTGGCTCACCACCCAGCGCCCGCACATCGACCGCCTCGCGCTCTCGGACATCCTCGAAATCCCCGCCGAGAAGGTCCGCATCATCGCGCCGCGCGACCAGGGCGGCGGCTTCGGCGTCAAGGCGCCGTTCTACCGCGAGCCCATGCTGATCGCCTACATGGCGAAGAAGCTGGGCCGCCCGGTCCGCTGGATCGAGACCCGCCAGGAGCACCTGATGGCGGTGAGCCAGGAGCGCGACCAGATCCACGATCTCGAGGTCGCGGCGGCGAGCGACGGCAAGCTGCTCGCGATCCGCGACCGCGGCATCGCCGACTGCGGCGACGGCTGCGAGGGGGTCTACTGGGGCTTCCTCATGCCCTTCCTCGGCGCGGTCGAGCTGCCCAACGCCTACGACTGGCCGATCGGCGACATCAAGGTGAAGGTCGCCATCACCAACAAGTCGGCGCTCTCGCCGGCCCGCGCCTTCGGCGAGTTTCCCACGCGCTTCGCCATGGAGCGCGCCATCGACATGGTGGCCAAGCGCTGCGGCATGGAGCCGGCGGACATGCGCCGCAAGAACCTCGTCGCCACGCTCCCCCACATGTCGATCACCAACGAGTATTTCGACAGCGGCGACTTCATCAAGGTGTGGGACAACCTGATGGCGGAGGCCGATCTGCCGGGCTTCCGCGCCCGCCAGGCGGAGGCGCGGGCGGAGGGCCGCTATCTCGGCATCGGCTTCGGCCTCGGCGTGGAGCTTTCGGGCGTCGCTTCCGAGCTGTTCGTGCCGATGGAGAACCAGCCGGGCTACGGTGCCGCGACCGTGCGGCTCGACCCGCGCGGCAAGGTGCTGGTCTTCGAGGGCGATGCGCCCGGCGGGCAAGGCCACGAGACCACGGTGGCCCAGGCCGTCGCCCAGAGCTTCGGCATCCACCCCAACGACGTGGTGGTGACCACGGGAGACACGGGGACGACGCCCTTCGGCTCCGGCACCGTCGGCGCCCGCGCGGGCTCCTACTTCGTCAGCGCCGCGGTCCAGGCCTGCGAGTTCCTGAAGGACAAGATCGGGCGCATCATGGCGCACGACCTCGCCCTCGCCGACACGTCGCCGGCCGATTTCGAATTCAGGGACGGCTTCGTGACCTACCAGAAGGACACGAACATCAAGAAGACGTTCCGCGAGGCGGTGGAGCGCGTCATCATGGCGCCGATCAACCTGCCTGAGGGCGAATCCGGCGGTCTCGAGCACACCGCCTTCTTCGAGGCCGAGAAGCCGATGATCGCCTTCAACGCCGATGTCTGCACGGTCGAGGTCGATATCGAGACCGGCCAGTTCAAGATCCTGAGCTGGACCACGTCGGAGGACGTGGGGCAGATCATCAATCCCCAGATCGTCGAGGGGCAGATGCAGGGCGCCATCGTCCAGGGGCTGTCGAACACCATGTTCGAGGAGTTCGTCTACGACGAGAACGGCCAGCAGCTCACCGCGGATTTCGAGAACTACAAGCTCGCGACGGCGGCGGACGTGCCGGACATCAAGGTCACCCACGCGCCGACGCCGTGCCCCTACACGCCGCTCGGGAGCCGCGGCATCGGCGAGGGGCGGCCCTCCGACGTGCCGGGCACGCTCTGCAACGCGATCTGCGATGCGCTCGAGCCCTTCGGCATCGAGATCACGGACCTGCCGCTCAGGCCGGACTCGCTCTGGCGCAAGATTCAGGCGGCGCGCGGGGCCTCCTAGGCCGTATCGCCCTGCCGCGCCGCGCCGGTGAGGGCGATGGCGGGAGACAGAGTACGGATCGGCTCCGGCGCGGGCTTCGCCGGCGACCGCTGGGAGCCGGCGGTCGAGCTGGTTGAGCGCGGCGGCATCGACTACATCGCCTTCGAGTGCCTGGCAGAGCGCACCATCGCGCGCGAGACGCTTGCGCTGCGGCGGGGGCAGGGGAGCGGCTACAACCCCCAGCTTGAGGACCGCATGCGCGCCGTGCTGCCGCCGGCCGCCGCGCAGGACGTGTGTGTGCTCAGCAACATGGGTGCCGCCGACCCGCTGGCGGCGGGCCGCAAGACGGCAGAGATCGCGGCCGAGCTTGGGCTCGACGACCGGCGCTGCGCGGTCTTGCTGGGCGACGATGTGCAGGACGCCGTCGCCGCCCGCCCCGACCTGCCCCTGATGGAGACGAATGCGCCGCTGGAGAGCATCCTGCCGCGCATGGCCTCGGCCAACGCCTATCTCGGCGCCGACGCGGTGGCGGCTGCACTGGACACGGGAGCGCCGGTGGTGGTGACCGGCCGGGTCGCCGACCCGTCGCTCTTCGTCGGCCCCATCGTCCACGCGCTGGGCTGGAACTACGACGATTACGTCCGTCTCGCTCAGGCGACGGCAACGGGACACTTGCTGGAATGCGCGGGGCAGGTGACCGGCGGCTACTTCGCCGACCCCGGCGTCAAGGACGTGGCCGGCCTGGCACGCCTCGGCTTCCCCTACGCCGACGTGACCGCCGAGGGCGAAGTCACCATCGGCAAGTGCGACGGCTCAGGCGGGCGCATCGACGCTGCCACCTGCACCGAGCAGCTTCTCTACGAGGTTGCCGACCCGGCGGCCTACGTCACGCCCGACTGCGTGCTGGACATGACCGGCATCGCCTTTCGCGAGGTCGGGCCCGACCGCGTGGCGGTCGCGGGCGCGCGGGCGCAGGCGCGGACCGACACCCACAAGGTGAGCATCGGCTATTTCGACGGCTACCTGGGCGAGGGGCTGCTCTCCTACGGCGGGCCCAACGCGGTGGCGCGGGCGCGCCTCGCCGGCGAGATCGTGGCGGAGCGGCTTGGCCTGCGCGGCTTCGCCTACGACGCGCTGGATGCCCGCCTGATCGGGATCGACAGCCTGCACGGGCCGGGGGCGGACGATCGCGCCGAGCCCTACGAGGTCAGGCTCCGCGTCACCGGCCGCACGCAGGACCGGAAGGCGGCGGAGGCGGTGGGCTTCGAGGTCGCGGCGCTCTACACCAACGGGCCGGCAGGCGGGGCAGGGGACGCGGCGTCTGTTCGCGAGATCCTCGCCGTGCAGTCGGTGCTGCTGCCGCGCGATCTGGTCACGCCCCGCGTCGAGGTGGTGGACGCCGGCTGATGCTGGCCGTCCATGATCTCGCCCACGCCCGCGCCGGCGACAAGGGGCATTCCGTCAACGTCTCGGTCATCGCCTTTGACGAGGCGGGCTACGAGCGGCTGAAGCGCGAGCTGACCGAGGCGCGCGTGGCGGCGGCCTTCGCCGCGCTGGCCGAGGGCCCGGTGCGCCGTTACGCCTTGCCGGGGCTGGGCGCATTCAACTTCGTCATCGAGCGGGTGCAGGGCGGGGGCGTCACCGCCACCGGCGCGCTCGACATCCACGGCAAGAGCCTGTCGTCGCTGATGCTCACGATCCCGCTGCCGGGCAACGAGCCGGAGGGTTGAGCGGGTCCGTCTTCGACGGTCTCGCGACAGGCTGGCACGGCGGCTCCGCCACCCCCGCCGTCATGCCCGGCCCCCGGATCAAGTCCGGGGGTGTTCCGGGCATCCATGTCGCCCGCGCCTGAAAGGTCGCGGGCGCG
>JAPPNV010000094.1 GCA_028818565.1 Rhodospirillales bacterium
CCGGACGGGGTGTGGTTCAACCCCAAAGGGCTGCTCGGCCTCGAGAACGGCGGCAAGGTGGATTCCGGCGACTTCCACCGGCTCTATCACGGTTTTGCTCCGGACGGCTCCACCAGGCTCACCAGGAACGCGGGCAGCGAGCAGCGCTCGGCGGGCCTCGACATGACCTTCTCGGCCGACAAGAGCGTGTCCGCGCTCTGGGCCGTCGCCGATCCCGAGTTGCGCGCCCGCATCGAGGACGCGCACAACGACGCCGCCCGGGTGGCGCTGGAAGAAACGGTGCTCCGTCACTGCTCCTATACCCGGATCCGAGACCGGGAGGGGCGGATAAAGGTCCTGCCTGCCGATATCCCGGTGGCGATGTTCCAGCACGGCACCAGCCGGGAGAACGATCCGCAGCTCCATACCCACTGCGTCATCTTCAATGCGGCCCGCACCCGTGACGACGGCAAGTGGCGGGCCATGCACCAGTACCCGGCCTACAGCTGGGCCAAGGCTGCGGGCGCGGTCTACCGCAACGCGCTCGCCTGGAACCTCCGCGAGCGTCTCGGCGTGAAGATGGAACAGTACGGTCCCGATGCCGCCTTCACCCGGATCGAGGGCATGCCGGAGGACCTGCAGGCCTTCTGGTCCAAGCGGCGCAAGACGATCGTGGCCAAGGCCGGGGAGTTGGGCATCCCGTCGCGCGGCAATGCCTCGCGCATGGCCGGCGTCAACAAGCTGACCAGGTCCGGCAAGTCCCACGACAACGATCCCGAGATCCGCCACGGGCGCTGGCGCGAGGAAGCACAGGGCTTCGTCGATCGCGAGGCGCTGGTTGCCGCCCTGACCGGCAACAAGGTGGAAACCAGCCGCGAGGCCATACGGGAGCTGACGGACAGGCTCGACGATCTTCCCGCCCACCTGGCCCGGGAAGAGGCCGTGTTCCGCCGCCCGGACATGGTGGAGGCGGCGGCGAATGCGGCAGCAGGCCTTATCGGCGCGCAAGCGCTGAAGACCGCCATCGAGCGCCTGCGCCGCAACCCCGAGATCGAGCGGCTGGAGCCGAAGAAGCCGACGGCAGAGTCGCTGGCCGGCATGGCCCACACCGAAGTCTATTCCACCCGCCACAACCTCGGCCTCGAACAGGCCGTGAAGGACATGGCCGAGGCCATGGCGTCCGACACAGGACATGCCCTGCCGGAGCAGGCGGTGAAGGAGAAGGTGGAGGCGCTCTTGGCTGATGGTTATCCGCTGAGCCAGGAGCAATCCATGGCCATTCGCCATGCCACCGCGATGGGCGGCCGTGTGGCCGTGATCGAGGGGGCGGCGGGCTCGGGCAAGACCACCACGCTCAGGCCCATCACCGACCTTCACAGGGAGCACGGCTACGAGATCGTGCCCACCGCCGTCGCATGGCGGACTGCCGTGGCGCTCGGCGACGACTGCGACGCGCGTCCCTACTGCGTGGACAAGCTGCTCAAGCTCGCGGCCAAGGGGCAGCTCGAGATCGGCCGCGACACCCTGATCGTGGTGGACGAGGCGGGGATGCTGTCGACCCGCCAGGCGCACCACATCCTGCAACTCTGCGAGCGCCACGGGGCCAAGGTGGTGTTCGCCGGCGACACCCGCCAGCAGCAGCCGGTGGAGGCGGGGCCGGGGTTGCGGCTGATCCGTGACGTCGCCGGCAGCGTGCGCGTCGACCGCATCAGGCGCCAGAAGGCGGACCTGGAGGACGTGCTGGTCCATGTCCACAAGGAGACGCCGGAGCAGGCGCGCTTTGCAGCCGCACTGACCAACCAGCAAGAGCAAAAAAGAATCCTCGCCGACTACGAGGCGATGGAGAAGAAGCCCCTGTTCACGCCGTGGCAGGTGGCGGTCTCGGAGGCGCTCAGGGACGGCGAAGCGGAGAAGGCCATCGAGGCGTGGCAGCTCAGGGGCCGGCTGCATCTTCATTACGACGAAGAGAAAACGCTGACCGGTCTGGTCAACGACTGGGCGCGGCTCGTGAAGGCCGAACCGGAAAAATCCGCCGTGGTCCTGGCGCGCACGAAGGCAGAGGCACGGGCGCTGTCCTGGCTCATGCGGGAGCGCGTTCTCGGATACAGGACGGACATCAAGCGCGCGGTGATCGAGGTGAGCCGCGACGTCGACGGGCGGGTCACCGAGCCGCTGGAGATCGCCGTCGGCGACCGTCTCCGCATCGGCGCCACGCAGTGGGAGAAGCAGCTCTTCAACGGCACCGTCGTCA
>JAPPNV010000306.1 GCA_028818565.1 Rhodospirillales bacterium
TGACCACCGCGATCATCGACTATGGCTCGGGCAATCTGCGCTCCGCCGCCAAGGCGTTCGAGCGCGCCGCGGCGCAGGCGACGCCGGCTGAGCCGGTGCTGGTGACCGACGATCCCGAGACCGTGCGGCAGGCGGAGCGAATCGTCCTGCCCGGCGTCGGCGCCTTCGCCGACTGCAAGGCGGGACTTGCAGCCCGCGAAGGCATGATCGAGGCGCTGGAGGATTCCGTGCTGCGGCAGGGCGTTCCCTTTCTCGGCATCTGCGTCGGCATGCAGCTGATGGCGCGCGTGGGCCACGAGCACGGCGAGCACGAAGGACTCGGCTGGATCGACGGCGAGGTGGGGCCGCTCACGCCCGACGACGAGACGCTGAAGGTCCCCCACATGGGGTGGAACGATCTCGCTCTGGAAGGTGAGGTGCATCCAGTGCTCAAGAGCCTGCCCGGCGATGCCCATGCCTATTTCGTGCACAGCTACGGGCTGACCTGCCGCCGGTCCGACGAGGTGTTCGCGACCGTCGACTATGGCGGCCCGGTCACTGCAGTCGCGGGCCGCGACAACATGGTGGGCACGCAGTTTCATCCCGAGAAGAGCCAAGAGGTGGGCCTGACCGTGATCGGCAACTTCCTTCGGTGGCAGCCATGAGCCAGCTCGCGACAGTCGGTCCCCGCATCGAGGTCGGCACGGTCGAGCGGCTGCGAAAGCGCGAGCTTGCCGAGCTTTGCGAGGCCGCCGCCGCCGCCATCAACGACGGCGCCGGATTCGGCTGGGTGCGTCCGCCCCAGCCAGCCGCCTTCGAGCGCTACTGGCGGGGCGTGACCGTGGTGCCCGAGCGGCTCCTCTTCATCGGCCGCATGGACGGCGTGGTGGCGGGGTCGGTCCAGCTCGTCTCGGCGCCGCCGCAGAAGGAGGCCTGGCGCCTCTCCTGCCTCATCGACACGCACTTCGTGGCGCCCTGGGCGCGCGGGCATGGCCTTGCCCGCAGGCTGCTGGAGGCCGCCGAGGCGGAAGCGCTCGCGCGCGGCTACAAGGTCGTGAACCTGAGTGTGCGCGAGACCCAGGATGCTGCCATCGCGCTCTACGAATCTTTGGGTTTCGAGCGCTGGGGCACGCATCCGAAGTACGCGTTCGTGGACGGCCAGTCCATTGCCGGCCACTACTACTGCAAGGATCTGACGGACCGGCCGCCGGACCCGGCGCCGTGATCCTCTTCCCTGCGATCGACCTCAAGGGGGGCGCTTGCGTCAGACTCGTGCAGGGCGACATGGCGCGGGCCACGGTCTTCTCCGACGACCCCCCGGCGCAGGCGCAGGCCTTCGCGGCAGCAGGCTTCGCCTGGCTCCACATCGTCGATCTCGACGGCGCCTTCGCCGGCAGGCCGATCAACGCCGATGCGGTGGGCGCGATCCTCGAGGCGGTCGATCTCCCGGTCCAGCTCGGCGGCGGCATTCGCGACATGGCCACCATCGAAGCGTGGCTCGGGGAGGGCGTGCAGCGCGTTATCCTGGGCACCGTAGCGGTGCGCGATCCCGGCCTGGTGCGCGATGCCTGCCGGGCCTTCCCCGGCCGGGTCGCGGTCGGCATCGACGCGCGCGACGGGCGGGTGGCCGTGGAAGGCTGGGCCGAGACGGTCGACATCGAGGCGCTGGAGCTGGCGCGGCGGTTTGAAGATGCCGGCGCTGCCGCGATCATCCATACCGACATCGCACGCGACGGGGCATTGGAAGGCGTCGCCGCGGCGGCGACCGGCGCGCTGGCGCTGGCGCTGGAGACGCCGGTCATCGCCTCCGGCGGCGTCGCCTCCCACGGCGACCTCGAAGCGCTCAAGCAATTTGAGGCGGACGGCGTCTGCGGCGTGATCTGCGGCCGGGCTCTCTACGACGGCCGCATCGACCCGGCGCAGGCGCTCGCGCTGCTCGCCGCCTGAACGCGCCGGTCCCGGCTCCGCGCCATGCTCAAGATGCGCGTCATCCCGTGCCTCGACGTTCACGCCGGGCGGGTGGTCAAGGGCGTGAACTTCGTCGATCTGGTGGATGCCGGAGACCCGGTGGAGCAGGCCAGGGTCTATGACGAGCAGGGGGCGGACGAGCTTTGCTTTCTCGATATCACCGCCTCCCACGAGCAGCGCGACACGATCTACGACGTCGTCGCCGGCACCGCCGAAGTGTGCTTCATGCCGCTCACCGTGGGCGGCGGGGTGCGCACCATCGAGGATGTCCGCG